>JANNMC010000079.1:0-7318 GCA_031397435.1 Candidatus Eiseniibacteriota bacterium | reverse complement strand
CTGAGAGAACGCGCTGCCACTTTTCGTCAGGGTTGCCGTTCCACCAATGATCTGCCCGTCGCGTCGCGCGGTCGACGCTATTGATCACAAATCCGCGCTGCCCCGCCGGCTGATCGCGTTTCAGGATCGTGGCAATGACTTTGTTCTGCGAGGACCGCTGGACCGCAGGCCGGTTCTTGCGCGGCGTCAGGACTTCGTCGAACAGCGGCTGCACGAGTCCCATCAGGACTGCCTGAGAGGCGGCGAAGATCACCATCGAGGTGAACGCAATCGACGTCCAGGCCTTGTAGCGGCCGATATAGCGATAGAGCCTGCGAAGAACTTTCATTGAGCGAGCACCGCCATTATCGCCTCGGCGGCTCTCCGGCTCGCTCCCCGATCGCCCAGACGCCGTTTGACCTCGGCCAGGTCCGCCTTGATCTGCGCGTATCGTCCCGGCTCGAGCAATGTCCGGACCTCCTGTGCGATCCGCTCGCCGTTGACCGCGCCCTGAAGCAGTTCCGGGACGACCCCGCGCTCAGCGACGATATTGACCAGGCTGAAATGCGGCAGCTTTACGAGGTGCCGCGCGAGCGCGAAGGTCGCGCGCCCGAGCTTGTACATCACGACGACCGGCGTCCCGATGACGGCCGACTCGAGAGTTGCTGTCCCGGAGGATGAGAGCGCGATATCGGCAGCGGAGAGCGCCTCGCCGCGGTCATGCGGCAGGATCGGCACCTCGAGTCCACTCGCCTTCACGATCTCCTCGAGATGGTCGTGGTCGATGGTCGGCGCCTGGATGATGAACGGCTCGATCGTCCGCTCTTTCTGGAGGATCGCGATCGCGTCGAGCATCGCCGGGAGCAGATCATCGACTTCGCGCCGCCTCGATCCCGGCATGAGCGCGACACGGACACGATCCGGCTTCGACGGTGCTCGGCGAAGCATCGCAGTCTGATCGACCAGCGGATGTCCGACGTACGTAACCGGTACTCCGTGCAACCGGTAGAACGTCTCCTCGAACGGAAAGATGACGATCATGTGGTCGACGTTGCGCGCGATCTCCTTCACCCGGCCGCGCCGCCACGCCCACACCTGTGGCGAGATGAAGTAGATCACCTTGAGGCCGAGCTTCCTGCACTTCTTCGCCACCCGGAGATTGAAGTCGGGATAGTCGACGAGCAGCACCGCGTCGGGCCTCTCGGCGGAAATGCGCTCGATTACCTCGCGAAACACGCGCCGGAACATCCCGAGGTGGCGGAGCACGTTGAAGAGTCCGACAATCCCCATCTCGCGCGCGTGAAAGAGGATCTTCATCCCCTGCTTCGCGAGCAGATCGCCCCCGATGCCAAACGTCTCGATCCCCGGCTCGATAGCCCGGATCTCGCGCAGAACGGTGGCCGCGTGGAGATCGCCCGAGGCTTCGCCGGCGATGATGGCGAGCTTCGTCACATTGTCACCGGAGCGGGAACGGATACATCGCCCACCCCAGCGCGATTCCGCCGAGAAAGAGCGAGAAAAATACAAAGAGGAAGTAACGGATGCGCTCGGCTTTGCCGTGCTTCCACAGCAGCGTGAAGAAAAGCGCGGTGGCGACTGAGTAGATGAACATCAGCACGCCGTGATTGGCGAGAAAGCTCACTCCTTCTTCCTCCCCGCGCCGAGGTCAAAGCAGTCGAGCACCAGCAGGAGATTCATCAGGCCCGCGGTGAGGGTGAATGTGGTGCCGTACTCGCCACGCCGATCCGGATGCGGCGCTCGATCTGGCTGTCGAGGTACTTGGGCGAGCCAAGGAACTGCTCGACGCGCCGCTCGGTAAGCCGCACGGGGCGCGGCGTCTCCGCGAGGGCCTTCCGCTTCGCCACCTTGCGGCAGATCGCGGCGAGTTCGCGCTCCAGGCTTCGCACGCCCGACTCGCGGGTGTACTGGCCGATGATCGCCTTCAGCGCCTTGTCGGTGATCTTCAGGTCGTTCGGCTCCAGACCGTGCGCCTTCAACTCTTTCGCGAGCAGGAACTGACGCGTGATGGCGACCTTCTCGAATTCCAGATAGCCCGGAAGCCGCACGATCTCCATGCGATCTTGTAGCGCCGGCGGGATGGCGTAGAGCGTGTTCGCCGTCGTCAGAAACATGACCTGCGAGAGGTCGAGATCGACCTCGAGATAGTGATCGTTGAACGTGTGGTTCTGCTCCGGATCCAGCACCTCGAGGAGCGCCGAGGCCGGGTCGCCGCGGAAATCGGTTCCCAGCTTGTCGATCTCGTCCAAGAGGAGCACGGGGTTTCGCGAGCCGGCGCGCTTCAGCGCCTGCACGATGCGACCCGGCATCGAGCCGATGTACGTGCGGCGGTGGCCGCGAATTTCGGCCTCGTCCCGCACGCCGCCCAACGACATCCGGACGAACTTCCGGCCGAGCGACCGGGCGATCGACTTCCCGAGCGAGGTCTTCCCCACGCCCGGCGGGCCGACGAAGCAGAGGATCGGGCCCTTCAGCGTGCCCGAGAGCTTCATGACGGCGAGGTACTCGAGGATCCGCTCCTTCACCTTCTTCAGGCCGTAGTGATCCTCGTTCAGGATGCGCTCGACCTCCTTGATGTCGCCGTGATCCTCGGTCACGACGCTCCAGGGGAGCGAGACGAGCCAGTCGATGTAGTTCCGCACGACCGTCGCCTCGGGCGACATGAACGACATCTTCCCGAGCTTGTCGAGCTCCTTCATCGCCTTGTCGTTCACTTCCTTCGGCATCTTCGCCTTCTTGACCTGCTCCACGAGCTCGTCGACCTCGTTCGAGAACTCGTTCTGGTAGCCGAGTTCCTTCCGGATCGCCTTCATCTGCTCGTTGAGGTAGAACTCCTTCTGGTTCTTCG
The DNA here is from genome assembly GCA_031397435.1 of Candidatus Eiseniibacteriota bacterium. Lineage (GTDB taxonomy): Bacteria > Eisenbacteria > RBG-16-71-46 > SZUA-252 > SZUA-252 > SZUA-252. The sequence continues at coordinate 4,473 of JANNMC010000079.1, read as the reverse complement.
AGACCTGGCTACGAACCTGGCCCTCGATTTTCCGCTCCAACTTCAAGATCTCCAGCTCGCTCGCCAGCGTCTTGCTGAGCTGCGTGAAGCGCTGCGCCAGATCGTCTTGTTCCAAGATTGCCTGCTTCACCGGGACCTTGAGGATCAGGTGCGCGGCCACCGTGTAGGAGAGGAGCGTGGAGTTGGTGATGTTGTTCGCCGTCGCCAGCACCTCGTCCGGAACGCGGCGGTTCAGATGGACGTAGTCGTTGAAGGAGGCCAGCACATTCCGCTGCAGCGCCTCGATCTCCGGGCCCTGCGGATCGGCGTCCTTGATGACCGTGACGGAAGCCGCCATCGCCTCGGAACTGGGATAGAACTTCTTCACCTTGCCGCGGCAAATCCCCTCCACCAGGACGCGCATGGTGCCGTCCGGGAGGCGGAAGAGCTGCAGCACGCGCACGACCGTTCCCACCCGGTAGAGGTCCTTCGAGGCGGGGTCGGTCACTTCGGGCTTCTTCTGGGCGAGAACGAAGACCATCCGGTCCTTCTGGACCGCCTGCTCGATCGCGTTCACCGAAGCGACGCGCCCGACCAGGAGCGGAATGGTCATGTAGGGATAGATGACAATGTCCCGGAGCGGCAAAAGCGGAATGCGCTCCCGGATCTCAAAGACTTCTCCGTCTCGTTCGACGCGGATCATAGGTTGTCTTCTTTGGGGTTGGGGATGTCGGAACGGAGCCGGAGATGCCACCCCGGAGCCTTCGGCCCCGGAGCGCTTACGCTTCCTTGCGACGCCGGTCTCCGCGATAGGTGAGGATCGGTTCTGCCTTTTTCAAGATGACATCACGCGTGATGGTGCAGCCGACCACCTCGAGACGCGACGGGATCTCGTACATGAGGTCGAGCATCGCCTCCTCGAGCACGGAGCGAAGACCACGGGCTCCGGTGCCGCGCTTGATCGCCAACTCGGCGACCGCTTCCAGCGCGTCGTCCGTGAACTCCAGCTTTACGCCTTCCATGTCGAACGAACGCTGGTACTGGCGGCTGATCGCGTTCTTCGGCTTTGTCAGGATCTCGACGAGAGAATCCTTCCCGAGAGAATCGAGCGACGCGGTCACCGGTAGGCGCCCCACCAGCTCGGGAATGAGTCCGAACCGGAGCAGATCGTCCGGCTCGACAAGCGCGAGAAGCTCGCCCTGGTTCCGCTCCTTCTTGCTCTTGATGTCGGCGCCGAAGCCCATCGACTTGTTGCTGACGCGGCGCTCGACGATCTTGTCGAGCCCTTCGAACGCGCCGCCGCAGATGAAGAGGATGTCCTTCGTGTTCACTTCGATGTACTTCTGCTGGGGGTGCTTCCGCCCGCCCTGCGGCGGCACGTTGGCGATCGTCCCCTCGAGAATCTTCAGGAGTGCCTGCTGCACGCCCTCGCCCGACACGTCGCGCGTGATCGACGGATTCTCGGACTTCCGCGAGATCTTGTCGAGTTCGTCGATGTAGACGATTCCATGCTCGGCGTTCACGACGTTGAAGTCGGTCGCCTGCAGCAACCGCACCAAGATGTTCTCCACGTCTTCCCCAACGTAGCCCGCCTCCGTGAGGCATGTCGCGTCGACGATGGCGAACGGCACCTTGAGGATGCGCGCCAGCGTCCGGGCGAGAAGGGTCTTCCCGGTCCCCGTGGGGCCGACCAGGAGGATGTTCGACTTCTCGAGCTCCACGTCATCCGCGGTTCCGCCCGAGTAGATGCGCTTGTAGTGATTGTAGACGGCGACCGACAGGGTCTTCTTCGCGCGGTCCTGGCCCACGACATAGTCGTCGAGGACCTTCTTGATCTCAGCCGGCTTGGGCAGCGATCCCTTGGGAATGCCGGGAGCGTGCTCGGTCTCCCCTTCCAGGATGTCGTTGCAGAGCTTCACGCACTCGGAGCAGATGTAGACAGACGGACCCGAGACCAGGCGCGAGACTTCGTCCTGGCCACGGCCGCAGAAGCTGCAACGAATCGGATGGGGAGACTGGACGCGCTTTTTCATGTTGGGTTCGCCGAATGGCCTCCTAGGCGGCTGGTTCCGGAACCGGCTTCGTCGTCACCAGGCCCGGCTTCGTGATCACCTTGTCCACGATGCGATAGTCGCGCGCTTCCTCTGCCGACAGGAAGTAATTGCGGTCCGTGTCGCGCTCGATCTTTTCCAGCGGCTGGCCGGTGTGCTTCACCAAGATTTTGTTCAACTCGGTACGGATGACGATGATCTCCTTCGTGTAGATCTCGATGTCCGTCACCTGCCCCGAGGAACCGCCGAGCGGCTGATGGATCATGACGCGCGAGTGCGGCAGCGCCGAGCGCTTGCCCGCGGCGCCGGCGCAGAGGAGCAGCGCGCCCATGCTGGCCGCCTGGCCCATGCAGATCGTCGCCACGTCCGGCTTGATGAACTGCATCGTGTCGTAGATCGCCAGTCCGGCCGTTACCACACCGCCCGGCGAGTTGATGTAGAGATTGATGTCGCGGTCGGGATCATCGGCTTCCAAGAAGAGGAGCTGCGCGATGACCAGATTCGCGATCTGATCGTCGATCGGAGTACCGATGAAAACGATGCGGTCCTTGAGGAGCCGGGAGAAGATGTCGTACGCCCGCTCTCCGCGACCGCTTTGCTCCACGACGAATGGTACGAGCGACATATCCTGAGGCCTCCCTGTCCTTTACGCAGTTTCCAGCAGACCAGCGTCTCCGTCAAACATCGGGTGTCGCCAGGGCCATCTTTACCTTCGCTTTTTCACGCAGCAGCGCAAATACCTTTCGCTCCGCCAGGTGTACCCTGGCCCGCTCCCGCTGTGCCGCGTTCCGGATCAACCGCTCCATCTCGGGCGGCGGCAGCGACCCCTCGGAGGCGCCTCGGAGCGTCTCGTCGACTTCTTCCTCCGGGATCGTGACTCCCTCGGCCCGCACGATGGCGTCGAGTAGGAGATCCCGCTTCAGGCGCCGCTCGGCGTGGGGGCGGTACTCGGTCAGGAATTGAGCCTGCTGCTCCTCGCTCCATTCCTCCCCTTCGCCCTTTAGACGCTGCGAGACCTCTTCGAGATACCCGGCGATCATGCTCTGGGGCAATTCCAGCGGATTCCGGTCCAGAAGCTGCGTCACCAGAGCCTCTTCCTGGTCGCGCTGAAGGCGCAAGCGCGCCTCCCCTTCCAGATTGAGCCTAATCCGCGCCCGGAGTTCGGCCATATCGCGAAGGCCGGCCACGTCGCCGGCGAACTCGTCGTTCAGTTCGCGCACGCGCCGCTCCCGCACCTCTTTCACTTGAACACTGAAAGCGGCCGATTTACCCCGAAGTTCCTCGTTCCCGAAGTCGGCCGGGTAGGTCACCTCGAATCGCACGGCGTCCCCCGCCTTCCGGCCCTGGAGGTTCGCCTTGAACTCGGGCAGGAGCCCTTGGGCCCCAAGCTCGATGAGCGCATCGACCTGCTCTGTCTTGTGGACCGGTTTGCCCTTGGCGTTCAGCCGGACGTAGTCGACCACCACAGCGTCGATGTCGGTGGCGTCACGCTCCACCTTTTCCCACGATGCGGCGCGCTGGCGAAGCTCCTCCACCGCCCGGTCGATATCCGAGTCGGGGACCGCGGTCTCCTGCGATTCAAATTCCAATCCGTCATAATCGCTTAGGGTTACGACCGGCCGGATGTCCACGGCCGCCTCGTAGCTGAGCGGCTTCCCCTTCTCGTAGGAGATCTTGTCGATCGCCGGAAACTCCACCGGCTCCAGACCCTTCTCCTTCACGGCTTCCTGGTAGGTGCGGCGCACCGCCCGCTCGAGCACGTCGTGCTCCAGCGAGTGCCCGAACTGCGACTCGAGCATGGTCCGCGGGACCTTTCCCTTGCGAAAGCCCGGGATGACCGCCTTCCGGCGGTAGTCCTCGAGTGCGGCGTCGTAGTCCTGCTTCAACTCCTCGGGCGCTACCTCGATCGTGAGCACCTTTCTCCAGGCGCTCTCATCGCGAACTTCAACCTTCACGCGCATCTCCTCGTCGTCGAAATTGGTGCGAGAGGGGGGAGTCGAACCCCCACGAGTTTCCCCACGGGATCCTAAATTGTAGGAGCCGCTGGGGCTTACGGGTTTCTAACGATTCAAATCGGTCCCATTCTAGCACCATTTGCCCCGACGCGAAACGGATCCCGCACCGGCCATGGTGGACGAGGTGGGCTGTTCGGGCGTAGACTGGCGGAGTTCGCGGCTCGCACGGACCCATCCGCGGGGGGAGAAATGCCGAACCCGACCTCGATGACGAGATCAAGCGCCGCCGCGCTCGCGCTCATTCTTGCGGTGACCGGATGCGCCCATACTGTGAGTCGCCCGCTGGGAGGCGATTTGACCAGGCCTGGCGCAATCATCTTCAGTTCGCCCGGAGAAAGGATATCCGGGTTCACGACCGTTGACCGATTGCCGCATCGGTTCAAGGGATACGCTCGGTTGGTTGCGGACACGCTACAGTTTTGGAGCCG
>JANNMC010000042.1:0-1567 GCA_031397435.1 Candidatus Eiseniibacteriota bacterium | reverse complement strand
GGCAGGCCCAAGCCTCTCCGGCCGGCGAGTGGTCGCTGAACGCGACGATCATCGAGGCATGCTCCTGCCCGATGTTCTGCCAGTGCTACTTCACCCCGAGACCCTCGGCCCACGCGGGCGCCCACGCCGAGCATGGCGGCGCCGCCACCGAGCACTATTGCCGCGCGAACAACGTCTTTCGCGTGAACAAGGGCCAGTATGGCGCCACGAAGCTCGACGGCGCCAAGTTCTGGATCGGCATGGATCTCGGCGCCGAGTTCTCCGACGGGGAGATGGACTGGGCGGTTCTCCACTTCGATCCTTCGGTCACCAAGGAGCAGCGCGAGGGAATCCAGGCCGCGCTCGGCAAGCTCTACCCGGTGAAGTGGAAGTCGTTCACGGTGGGGGCGGACGCGCCGATCGAGTGGTCGGCCACGAAGGATCGCGCGGTCGCCAAGCTGGACGGCGGCAAGGGAGGCGAGGTCGCGCTGAATCGCTTCCCGGGCAACACCGCCGATCCGATCGTGATCAACAATCTCAAGTACTGGGGCGCGCCGCGGAACGATGGCTTCGTCCTCATGCCGAATGAGGTCGAGGCGTACCGTCTTACGGACAAGGCGTTCGAGTTCAAGGGATCGAACGGATTCATGATCACGTTCGACATCACATCGAAGGATTAGCCGGCGGAGCCCATCGGCTCCAAATTACTCGAAAGGAGCAGCACCATGAACAAGCAGTACATTCAGACGCTTTGGGAGGAGCTGCGCTTGGTCTATGGCATCTCCACGCGCGTCTACCAGGCGATTCCGAAGGACAAGTTCGACAGTCATCCGATCGCCGGCATGCGGACGCCGAAGGAAATCATCGCGCACATGACCTGCACCCTGACCGCGGTCGCGACCGGAACGGTGAAGGGGCAGATCGACGACTACAGCGCCGCGGAGAAGGAAGCGGTCGCGAAGTCGTACGATGATTTCATGAAGTGGGTCGGCGAGGGCTGGAAGGTGGCCGATGACGCGGTCCGCGGCATGACCGACGCGCAGGCGACCGGCATGGTCAAGAACCCGTGGACGACCGATTTCCCCGCGGGCGCCTGCATCCAGATCATCTTCGACGAGCACCTCCACCACCGCGGCCAGCTCTTCGCCTACCTCCGCTGCTTCGGCGTGGAGCCGCCATTCATGTGGGACTTCGAGAACTCGGCGAAGGAGTACCAGCCGCGCCAGCATCAGCCCGCCTGATCGTCACGCTTCGGCTTCGATCGTGACCGAGCCGGAAGAAGCGACGGGGGAGGCCCGAAAGGGGCCTTCCCCGTTCGCGCTTTTGGGAGCCGCACAGTTTCTCTCCCAATTCGGCGACTCCATCTTCATGATCGTCTTCATCTGGCTCTTGCTCGACCTCACCGGCTCGAAGTCGGTGACCGGGTTCGCGGCCATGATCTCCTACCTCCCCGCGCTCCTGTTCGGCGTTCTCGCCGGATTCCTGGTCGATCGTTGGAACCGGCGCCGCGTCTGGGCGGCGGCGGACGCCGCCCGGGGACTGCTCCTCCTGGCAGGAGGCGTCCTCTACGCGACAGGGCTGCTCACCG
>JANNMC010000039.1:0-10885 GCA_031397435.1 Candidatus Eiseniibacteriota bacterium | reverse complement strand
GTCGCGCTCCCGCGCGATCGCGCCGTCACTCCTGAATCGGGCCGGCTGGAGCGCGATCGCCGTACTTCTCGCCCTCGGCACCAGCCTTTCATCACGAGCCCTCGCAGAACCCAATGAGCCCGCGGCGCCAAACGGAAATTTGCTGGCATCGGCCCGACTCGTCGACTCGCTGGACGTCGCGGGCAGCGCGAGGCTCGCCGTGGACGATGCCGGCGTCGCCGAGGGCGCCCGCTCGGTAGGTTCGCACGGGATCCGGTTCATCAGCGCGGCCGGCTCCCTGACGTACGATCTCGGGGTCGAGTCGCCGATCGCGACCGCGTTCGTCCAGGCCGACGCCTTCAACACCTTCTCGCTCCAGATCTCGGACGACGGCAAGCTCTTTCAGGATGTCTGGGTGGTTCCCATGGCGGCCTCCGAAGGCCGCGGAGTTCGGTCCCGATCGACGTTTCTCTCGGGTGTCCGTGGCCGCTTCGTGCGGTTCGGCGAAGCCACCGGCCCCGGCGCACGCTCTGTCGCCGAGTTGCAGCTCTTCGCCGAGATCCCCGCCGACTGGCCAGGAACGCTTCGAGTGGCCAAGGCGGAGCCGCGTCCTCCCGAGGCTCGTCGAGCTTCGCGGCTCCTGACGCTACGGAACTCGAACATGGCGAAGATGTGGATCGCATTCCTGGGAGCGGCGCTGCTGGCGTGGGGCTTCGTGCTCAACCGGCGCGGCAGACCGGACCGGTTCAGACGGATTCGCGACGGGCTCCTACTCGCGCTTGGAATTCTCGGCTATACCGGCTACTACAACTGGGGCGCCTACCACTTCCCAGGCCGCATCCACCAACACGAGTTCTTTCACTACTTCATCGGCGCCAAGTACTTTCCGGAACTCGGCTACACGCACCTCTACGAGTGCGCCAACGTGGCCGAGGCGGAGCAGGGCTTCAGGCGTCGCGTCGAACTGCGGACGATCCGCGATCTGAGAAAGAACGAGATCGTATCGGCCGCCTACGTCCTCGAGGATCCCGAGAGCTTCAAACGCGGGTTCATCCGCCCCTTCACGCCCCAGCGGTGGGAAGACTTCAAGGCCGACATCGCCTACTTCCGCGATCGCGCCGGGGTCGAGTGGTGGGAGAAGTTTCTGCGGGACCACGGCTACAATCCCTCCCCCGTCTGGAACATGACCGGCACACTCCTGGCAAACATGCGGCCCGCCTCCGATCCGTTCATCGCCGGAGTTCTCGGCTGGATCGATCCGGTGCTCCTGCTCCTCGCCTTCGGGCTCATCACCTGGACCTTCGGCTGGCGCGTGGCCTCGGTGGCGGCGATCTTCTTCGGCACCAACCAGCCGGGCCTCTACTGGTGGACGGGGGGCGGCTTCATCCGCCAGGACTGGTTCCTCGCGGCCGTGGCGGGCATCTGCCTCCTGAAGCGCGGCAAGCCAGCGCTGGGCGGTGCCTGCTTGGCCGTCTCCACGCTCCTCCGGGTCTTCCCGGTCGGATTCTTCGTGGCCATCGGCCTAAGGCTCGCGTGGATCCTCGTTCGCGAGCGACGGATCGACCGCGTCGGCGGCAGCATCGTCGCCGGCGCGGCGCTTGTCACCGTCATCCTCTTTCCCCTATCGAGCGTGGTCTCGGGAAGCGCCTCGGCCTGGCCGGAGTTCTTGAAGAACACGAAGAAACACGCCGACTCGCCGATGTCGAACCTCATGGGACTTCGCACCATCGTCGGATTCAGGTGGGAGACGCGCCAGAAGGTGATGGTCGTGTCGGGGGTCACGGACCCGTTCCACAATTTCAGGGAAGCGCGGAAGAGCACGCTACGCGGCGCCATGGGTCAGCCACTTTTTCTGGCGCTGGTCATCGCCTACCTGGCGCTACTCGTCTGGGGAGTCCGACGCGAGATGGAGTGGTGGGTACTGGCGGCATTCGGTTTCGGAGTGATCGCGGTTAGCATGGAGCTGACCTGCTACTACTTCTCGTTCCTGGCGGTGGCGGCATTCCTCCGGGAAAAACATGAAGTGATCCCGATCGGCCTCCTCCTTCTCGCGGGCCTTTCGCACTTCATTGAGATTTCGACCTTCTATTTCGATCTGCGCTATCTGCTGGAGAGCGTCGCGGTGGTCGCGTTTGTCGTCTGGGCCACCTGGTCGTACGGCCGGCGGCCCGCCGTCGCCTCGCCGACCTAGGCGCTCTCGCCGCCCAGCACCCCGTACGCCGCGTCCAGCGACTGATGATCCCCCACCAGGACGAGGATGTCTCCAGCCTGAAAGAGGAAGTCGGCTTCAGGACCCAGCGTGTGCTTTCCGTCGCGAACCGCCGCGATGACGAGGGCCCGCGTCCGGCCGCGAAGATCGAGTTCCGCGAGGGTCTTCCCCACCGCCGGTGAACCTGGGTCCAGATAATAGGTATCGGTCGTGGCGCCGGCGATCATGCGCGTGACCGATGTCATGAGCGACCCCGTGATGTCGCTTCCTCGAAGGAACGAGTATCCCTCCTGCCGCAATGCCTGCTCCTGAAGCCGAACGACGTTCGCGGGAACGTGGAAGCGCCGGAGCACACGGGCCAGGATCGCGATCGAGGTCTCGAATTCCTCCGGGATCACCTCGTCCGCGCCTAGCCGGTAGAGTTCCTTCACCTCCGCGACCAGCCTCGTTCGCGCGATGATGTAGACGCGAGGATTGCTCTGCCGCGCCTGGTGGACACCGAACCGGGTGGCGGCCGGATCGGAAATGGCCAGGACCACCACCGCCGCGCGATCGACACCGCAGTCGCGGAGCCCCTCGGGACGCGAGACGTCGCCGAACTGAACTCGCTCTCCGCCCTCGCGCGCCCGGCGGATGATGGCGGTGTCGAGTTCGAGGACGACGTACGGGACACCGACCTCGCGAAGGACGCGGGCGACATTTCGGCCGTTCACGCCGTAGCCGACGACGATCACGTGATCGCGGAGAGGACGCTCCGCGCTCTCTCCCTTCGCGGCCGGCGGTGCGGCCGCAACGGACCCCATCCCCATGTGCTCGCCAGCCCACGCCGCACCCTTCAGGAGGAACGGTGTCAGGATGAGCGAGATCACGGCGACGGCGATGAACTGCTGGTTCTGGTCCGCGGAGAGAAGCCCCTGCTCCAGCCCGATCCGCGCCAGCACGAAGGAGAACTCTCCAACCTGGGCCAGGGAGATCCCGACGATGACGGCGATCCGGAGTGGAAAGCCGAGGAGCCGCACGATCAGACCCGCGACCAGCGCTTTCACGGCCATGGAGAGTACCAGCCAGCCGCCGACCGGCCCCGCCATCGAGAGCAGCACGGCCGGAGCGAGGAGCATTCCGATCGAGATGAAGAAGACGCTGCTGAAGAGATCGCGGAACGGAAGGATCTCCGCGACGACCTGGTGGGAATACTCGGACTCGCTGACGAGGAGGCCCCCCAGGAAGGCGCCGAGCGCCGGTGAGAGGCCGAGCGCCCCGGTAATGAGGGAGGCGCCCAGGCAGACCGCGACCGCCATCATCACGTAGAGTTCCCGTACGCCGCTTCGAATCACCGCGTTCACCAGGCGCGGCATTCCGTAGCGCGCGAGCAGGAAGAGCGCGACGATCGCCCCCACGCCAAGAAGAAGTCCCGGTCCCATCGCCAGCCGGCTCGTCCCCGCCAGGATCGGTGCGGCGATGAGCATCGGAACGATGGCGACGTCCTGGAAGAGGAGAATTCCCAGAAGAAGCCGCCCCTGGGGCGCGTTCGTCTCTCCGCGCTCCCCGAGAAGGCGGAGAATCATCGCCGTGGAGGAGAGCGCGATCAGCATTCCCGCGAAGATCGCCTTAGGCAGCGTGGCGCCGACCGGAAGGAGCAGGAGGAGCGCGGCGATGGCCGTGATGGTTCCCACGACTTGCAGCGGCCCCGCGACGAGGAAGGCGCGCCAGATCTCCTTCAGCCGGGCCAGGGAGAACTCCAGCCCGAGCATGAAGAGGAGCACGGCCACGCCGATGTCGGCCAGGATCTCGACGTGATGGGGATCGCTCACGAGACGGAACCCGCCGGGGCCGATCAGAATACCCGTGAGCATGAATCCCACGGCCGACGGCAGGCGGAGGCGGCGGCTCGGCAAGAGCACCAGGAGCGCCGCCGTCAGGGTGACGACGAGATCCTGGAGGAACGAGCCGGTGCCCATGCTAGAGCAGGCGGAGCGCCTGGACGAACCGCTCGATCTCGGAGCGGGTGTTGTAGTGGCAGAGGCTCACGCGCGCCACGCCGGCGTCGGGATCGAATCCGGCCGCGCGCAGGAGACGCGGCGCGTACATGTGTCCCTCGCGAGACTGGATCCCCTTCGCCGCGAGATGATCCACGACGGCGGCCGGCGTTCTCCCGGCCAGCGTGAAGGAGACGGTGGGAACCCGGGTGGCCACGCGAGACGGATCGGCGTCACCCAGGATCGAGATGCCGGGGATCTCGATCATCGCCTCCAGAAGCCGCGCCGCGAGCGTCGTCTCGTAGGCGCGGATGCGCGACATGGTGCGGGAGAGGGCCACGCCGAGCGCCGCTGCCGAGGAGTCGTCGCACTCCTCGAGGGCGGGGAGCGCGGGCTTCACCGGCTCCTCCGCCGTCGCGAGGTAGTGGGTCACCGCCGACATGCCCGCCATCCCCTCGAAGTTCTGCGTGCCCGACTCGTAGGCATACGGCGTCGTCGCCGGGATGAAGAACTCCCGCGCCGGTTCGAGCGCGTTCAGAATATCTCGCCGTCCCCAGAGAAATCCAATGTGGGGCCCGAAGATCTTGTAGCCGGAGAAGGCGAGGAAGTCAGCGCCGAGCGCCTGCACGTCGATCGGACCGTGCGGTCCGAAGTGGACGGCATCGACGAACGTCCAGGCTCCATGCTCGCGCGCCAGACGGGCCGCCGCGGCGACGTCGACGATCCGCCCGGTAGTGTTCGAGGCGAGAGGAAGCGCCACGACGCGCACGCGTCCCTCGCGGAGGATGGCTTCAAGGTCATCGAGCTCCAGGCGCGCTTCGGAGCCTCCCCGCGTCTTCCACCAGCGGGGCTCCACGCCGCCTCGCTCAAGTCTCAGCCATGGCCCGATGTTCGCCTCGTGATCGAGTTCGGTGACGACGACGCGGTCGCCGGGCTTCAGCGTGGGACGGATCGCTTCGGCGACGGTGCGCATCACGGAGGTCGAGTTCTGCCCAAAAAAAATCTCGTCGGGGCCGGCGGCGTTCAGGAGCGCCGCGAGGCGGCGCCTCGTGGCGAGGATGACGGCGTCCACAGCGCGGGATCGATCGTAGCGGCCGCCGCGTTGAACGTTTCGATACTCCAGATGATCCCGAACGGCCAGGAAGACCTCGTCGGGAACCTGCGCGCCGGCGGCGTTGTCGAAGAAGACGGGGGCGTCCGCATCGCGGACCGCCGGGAAGCGGAGTCGCGCCGCCTCCGCGCGGAACGGATCGCCCGCTTCCGCGCGCCGGGCACCCGCCGTGCCCACACCAGCCGCCTCAGACCTCGACATAGATCTCGCCTCCTTCTTCCTTCACGGGAAAACTTCGCACCGCGACGACTGGAGCCTGCGGATGCTGCCCGGTCTTCACGTTGAATGGCCAGCCGTGATCCGGGCAGCGGACGACGTCGCCTTCGATCGAGCCCTCTCCCAAATTGCCTCCCATGTGGGCGCACTGGTTCCGGATGGCGTAGGTCATCCCGTCGACGCGAAAGAGGGCTATCTTCAATTCGTTCACGCTCACGATCGTTCCCTTGCCCTCAACGACCTCGCCTGACTTCGCCACTCGGTGGAACTCCGCCATCTCGCTCCCCTTTGCCGCCGTCCCGCTCCGGCGCGCTCGCCGGGCAAATGAAAACCGGCGCCCCGTTTCCGGAGCGCCGGTCGAGTCTACCGGTCGAATCGCCTGGGGCCTAGTGGCCTCCGCAGCCGCAGCCGCCACCACCGCCACTACCACCGCCGCTGCCACAGCCGCCGCCCTGCGCGCCTGCCTCCTCGCCGCTGGAGAAGGAATTGCCGCAACCGCACGACTTGACCGCGTTGGGGTTGTTGATCTTGAAACCGCCACCCTGCAGGGAGTCGTCGAAATCGATCGACGCGCCTTCGAGGTGCTGGTGGCTCTGGCTGTCGACGATGACCTTCACGCCGTCATGCTCGAAGACCAGGTCTTCGGCCGAAGGCGCCTCGTCCGCGATCTGCATCCCGTACTGGAGACCGGAACACCCGCCGCCGGCCACAAAGACGCGAACGCCGACAAACGTGCCACCGTTCTGATCCATGATCGACTTGAGTTCGGAAGCAGCCTTCTCGCTAAGGGTTACCATGACCTTGGAATCCTCCGGTTCTACCGATGTCTCTCTCGGGCTCCGCCGCGATTGAATGCAAACCGCGTGCCCAACTTCTTGAGATGCGGGCCGAGACCCGAAGATGCGTTCTATTCTATGGTTAAGTTTACCGGTAGGGAGGGCGACGTGTCAACGCGCCCCGCCGGGCCGGTCCGGTGGGCGCCCCTGTTGCAGGATGCGAAGGAGATTCGTGCCGCCGGACCGGGTCGTTGTTCCGGCCATGGCTACCACCCAATCTCCCTTACGTAGGACCTTCATCCGGATCAGGAGCCTCAGACCTGCCTCCACCATTCCCTCCGCCACCCGCCACATGGGCACTTGGATTGGGACCACGCCCCAGGCCAGGGAGAGCCGGCGGCAGGTGGAGCGAAGCGGCGAGAGCGCGAGAATCGTCTGCGCCGGCCTCGACTTGCTGACCAGCCGCGCCGAGTAGCCGGTGTGCGTGAAGACGACCAGCGAGCGGGCCCGAATTTCGCGGGCCGCCTGGTAGGCGGTGTGCGCCAGCGCGTGGGTTGGAGAGGTAAGCGTGGAACCGTCGGAGCGCCGCGGCATCCTGGTCGTGGCGGCGAACTCGTCCGCTTCGGACGCGATCCTCGCCATCGTCGCGATGGCCGCGTCGGGGTAGCGGCCGACCGCGGTCTCGGCGCTCAGCATGATCGCGTCGGTGCCGTCGAAGATGGCGTTCGCCACGTCGGAAGCCTCGGCCCGCGTGGGCCGGCTGGCGTGAACCATCGACTCGAGCATCTGGGTCGCGGTGATGACCAGCACCTCGCGCCGGTTCGCGAGATCGATGATCCGCTTCTGCAAGATTGGCACGCGTTCCGTGGGGTATTCCACTCCCAGATCGCCGCGCGCCACCATCACGCCGTCGGCCACGTCCAGGATCGCGTCGAGATTCTCGATCGCCTCGCGGCGCTCGATCTTCGCGATCACGAGCGGCTGATGCTTCACGCCGCGCATGAGCCGGCGAAGCCCCACGATGTCGTCGGGGCCGCGCACGAACGAGAGGGCCACGTAGTCCACACCGAGGTGGAGACCGAGCTTCAGGTCGGTCCGATCCTTCGGCGTCAGGGCCGGCACGCCGAGCCGCACGCCCGGGAAGTTGACTCCCTTGTGATCGGAGATAGCGCCGCCGCGAACGACGCGCGTGCGCAAGCCCCCGCGCACACGGGCCATCACCTTCAGCTCCACCAGACCATCGTCGATCAAGACGCGATCTCCGGTCTGGACGTCGCGTAGGAGATCGGGATAGGAGATCGGAATGTGCGTGGCGTCGCCCACGACCCGCCGGGTGGTGAGCATGATCTCCTGGCCGTTCGCCACGCGGACCGATCCACCCTCGACTTCGCCGACACGGATGCGGGGACCCTGCAGATCGAGGAGGATGCCGACGTTCTTGCCGGCGCGCGCGGCGGCCGAGCGGACGAGGCGGAAGGCGCGCGTGTGATCCGCGCCGGTGCCGTGGGAGAGATTGAGCCGCGCCACGTCCAGCCCCGCGCGGATCATGCGCGCCAGGACGACGGGCGTGGCGGAAGCGGGCCCAAGCGTGGCGACGATCTTGGTTCGGCGCACGCTAGACGGAGAGCGTCGCGAGTACCTCGTCGGCGTGGCCTTCGACCTTCACGCGACGGAAGACGTTTTCCACCTTCCCCTCCCGGTCGATGACGAAGGTCGTGCGCTCGACTCCCCAGAACGACCGCCCGTAGAGACTCTTCTCCTTGTACGCGCCGTAGCGCCGGCAGATGGCGGCATCGACGTCGGAGAGAAGCGGGAACTGGAGATTGTACTTCTGGGCGAATCGCTGATGGCTGAGTTCATCGTCGAGGCTGATGCCGAGCACGACGGCGTCCTTGGAGGTGATGCGCGACATGTTGTCGCGGAACCCGCACGCTTCCATGGTGCAGCCGGGCGTATCGTCCTTGGGATAGAAGTAGATCACGACGCGCGTGCCGCGGAATTCCGCCAGGGTGAGCTTCCGGCCGAGCGTGCTCGGCAGCGAAAAGGCGGGAGCTTCCATGCCGACGGTGAGGCCCTCGCCGGGCCAATCGGGCGAGCCAGGCTTCGGCTTGCGGCGCGATGGAGTCGGGAGGATCGGCGGCTCGTGGACAATCACCGGGATCGGTGGCTCCACCATCTCGAATTCCAGTCCAACCTGGTCGTGACCACCGCCATCGGCTCCATGTCCGGAGCCGGGACCGCCCTTGCCACCCCTTCCCCTTCGGCCGAACTTGCCGATGGGAGCGGGTGCCCCCTTCGCCGCGGCCACTCTCACGAGGGGTCGGACCGGCGCCTTCACGACCGTCTTGGCGGCGGCGGCGCCCTGCGCCTTGGCATCAGGCTTGGACGGAGCCGCCTTCGCGGCCGGCTTGACCGCCACCTTCGCGACCGGTTTGGCGCTCTTGTGAGCTGCCGGTTTTGCGGGCTTCATCGCGGGCTTCCGAATGGAGGAGACGGCCGCCTTCTTGGCCGTTCCCTTCGGGGGAGCCTTCACCTTCTTCTTCCCCGGTCCCTTGCTGGCGCTCTTCGGAGCCACGTATTCCCCCTATATCTTATTGAAATATAAAAGCTTAGCGGAATTCTTGGCTGCGCACGCCGCGCAGCCCTCTGCCGCCCCGTTGCGCGGCATCCTACCGGCAATGGGCCCGCGGTTCAAGAAGGTGGGTTGATCTAGTTTCTGACCGAGGCGAAATTGAAGACGTTTTCGTCGAAAGCGGCCGGTAGCGCCGCGTTCTCGAAGCGGAGCATGACCGGCTTACCCTGGATGCGGCGCTGGAGCGAGAGCTTCACGGGACCGATCGCCGTCCAGGCCTCCCAAGAGGCGCCCGAGGGGGGCGGCTTCTGGCCGGTCAGGATGTGTTCCCAGCGGTCGATCAGGTGGGTCTTGCGATTTACGTAGAGCCAGTAGTGGTCATCGGACGTTAGCCCCGTGCCGGGGACGAAGGAGAGCTCGAGGACGTCGTACACCGTTTCAAGGGTGCGCTCGTTCCGTGCATAGCGGATCCGGACGCCGGGATCGTGCAGCTTGAATGGCATCATGGCCCAGTAGGTATCGTTCACCCAGCGCTCGTAACCATTCTGGATGATCTCGGCCACGAGCGCCGGATCGCTCTCGCCGATCCCCTCCACGAAGGCGGTCCCCTTCTTGTCGGCCAAGTTGAAGATGGCGACGACCTGCTTTCCCTGGTCGTTCGGGCCCTCCACGCGGCATCTCCCGTTCCGCTTGTCCCACCAGTGGCGGAAGCGCGCGACCTCCTTGCCGTCGCGCACGGCGACGAAGTCGAACCGGAAGCAGGGGAGGCGGTCCCATGTCTCCTGGCCGCCCATCGCATCGGTCAGCGCACGCACGATTCCAGCGCTCTCGGCGTCGATGTCGGCAGCGGGAGGAGCCGCGGAGATCGTGACGGGCGAAAGCAGAATCGCCGCCGCGATCGGCAGGAGGGTGTGCCAGAGGTGGCGCGGGCGCGGCTTCAGGGGAGTTTGCCCAGCGCCTCGATCGCCTTGGCGCGATCGGGCACCCTTCCGATGTCGTGAACTTCCGAGTGGCGGACGATGCCCTGCTTGTCGATCACGAAGGTCGCCCTCTCCGCGGTACCCTCCGGCCGGAGGACGCCGTACGCCTGAGCGACCGCGCCGTGCGGGTAGAAGTCCGCCAGAAGCGGGTACTCGACGCCAACGCTATCCGCGAACGCCCGGTGGACGGCTGAGGAATCGACGGAGATTCCGAGCACCACGGCGTCGTGGTCGTCGAGGGTCTGCTGTTCCCGGTTGTACCCCGGCATCTGCACGCTGCAGAGGCTCGTGAAGGAGAGCGGATAGAAGACGAGCACGACGTTCCGCTTTCCCGCGAACGAGGAGAGCGTCACGGCGTCGCGAGCCTGATCCTCCAGCGTGAAGTCAGGGGCTTTTTCCCCGACCTGGATCGGCCTCGCCTTGATGGTGGTGGTGGCGGTCATGGACGGTTCTCCGGCGGCGCGGCCCTAGGCCGTCGCGGTCTCCGGCGGCGCGATGGCCGCCTTCTTCGCGATCGTGTCGGGATCGTTCACTCCCCGCTGGATCTCCTTCGGGACGTAGTCGAGCAGGTACTTCAGACTGTGCGACTCCTTGATGAGCGATCGCGTGACCACGAGGCGCTGAACCTGATTCGTCCCCTCGTAGATCTGCGTGATCTTCGCGTCGCGCATGTATTTCTCGATCGGGTAGTCCTTCATGTAGCCGTAGCCGCCAAAGATCTGGACGGCGTCGGTCGTCACCTGCATCGCCGTGTCGGTGGCGAAGAGCTTGCACATGGCCGCGAGCTTCGAGACGTTCGGCGCTCCGTCGTCCACCGCCTTCGCGGCGGCGTAGATCAGATGCCGCGACGCCTCCACGCGGGTCGCCATGTCGGCCAGCATCGCCTGGATCATCTGGAACGATATGATCGGCGCGTCGAACTGCTCGCGGTGGCCCGCATAAACGGTGGCGTACTCCAGCGCGCCCGCCGCGAGTCCCATGCCCTGCGCCGCCACGCCGGGGCGGGCCCTGTCGAGCGTTTGCATGGCGTGCTTGAAGCCATGGCCCGCGATCCCGCCCAGGAGGT
>JANNMC010000032.1:0-16013 GCA_031397435.1 Candidatus Eiseniibacteriota bacterium | reverse complement strand
ATCACGGTGGTGGGCGCCGACTCCTCGAGGGTCTCCCTGTGGCTGGCCGACGACAAAGCAGTGAGACTCGAGGACGCAATCTACGCCTTGGGGCTCGACCTGCCGAACGGACCCCGGGCCCAGGTCACGTCGCTCGAACCGGCACGGATCAAGGTCGAGAACGAGCAGGGGATCCCTACCGGCGATGACATCGAAGACATTGGATGGCTGCCGCCTACGGCCACGGCGCCGGGCCTTCTGGCGGCTTCCGGGGAGCGCGGTCCCGGCGATGAGCCGGTCTCCTGGTACTACCTGCTCGTTCCCGAAGGCCAGGGGCGTCGCGTGTCGGGTTCGGGGAAGGCTTCACCTGCGGGGGAATCGGTGGAGAATGACGGCATGGAGGGGGTGGCGCTCCGGCGCGCGGCCGGGGACCGGGTAGAACTCTACCTGTTCAAGGAACGGCCGGGACCCGGCTACGCGCGACTCTTCCTGCTGGAACCCGACAGGTTCGGATACCGACTGTTTCCGGGCTCCTCCGGTACGCTCTTTTCGACGCCGGCGTTTCAGACGCAATCGGGCGCCGCGTTCCGGCCCGGGGGCAAGACAGTGAGCGTGATCGACCGCCAGCGGCGCCTGATCGGAATGGTGCAGCCCTTCCACGACCGTCCGGGACTCGAGTCGAAACCGCGGGAGTGGATCAACTATGCGGCCATCGACTCACTCCTCGAGGGACTCGCCTCGGGTACGTCCCCATCTCTCTTCGGGGTTCTGGAAGGAGTGGCGGAGGACACGTTCGGGCGGCTCTATCTCCTGGCCGACAACAACGAGGTCCGCCACTCGAGACTCGTGGTTCTGAGAAGCACGAGGCCGTAACAGCCACGGAAGAGGGTATCATCACGGGATGCGGTACCTGGCCGGGATTCTCATCGCCGCATTTGCCGTGCTCGCGCTCACGCTGTTGTGGCTACGGGTCGAGGGAACGTATCCCCTGCTCCGCTTCGAGCGGAGCCGTGAGCCCCAGCGTGTAACCAATCTTCGCGCCTACGCGGCGCGCGAGCGTCTGGGATCGTTTCTACCTCCTGGGGACATTCAGCTCGCCCTCCGGGAGTCCCTGCTGCAAGACGTCCTGGCCCGCTCGCTTCCTATTCGCCAGAAGTTCGAGAATGGCCGCTACGAGGCGCGGCTCGACCACGCGATCCTCGACCTCGAGGACGGGCTCGCGTCGATCACGCTGCTGGGGCGCGGCCGCATGACCGGTCCGGATGCCTCGCCGCTCGAGGTAAATGTGCGGCTCCAGGCCCACATCGACGTGGTCACTTTCCGCCCGGACGTGGGCACGCTTCGCGCCGGACTTGCGATCACGGCCGCGCATGTCGTTCGATCGCGCAGCGGCCTCGCCGAGTTTGTGGCACCCGCGGCACGCTTCTTCGGCAGCCTCCAGGTCGAAGATTGGAACCGGCAGCGGCCGAGCCTCGACATTCCCATCCGCGTGGAGCAACAGGTTACGCTTCCCGCCATGGAGGGCGATCTCTCGCTGGATTCGTGCCTCATTCCGCTCGTCGTTGGCGTCTCCACGCTCACGGTTCTGGAGGATAGGCTCGTCATCAGCTTCGCGCTCGTGCCAAGCATGGAGTCCGGCGAGGCGGCGGGAGCGCGCCGCCCCGAATGGACCGTGCTGAAGCCGGAGGATCTGAAACGGGCCGAGAAGGAAGTCGGGCGCTTGTACCGCGGGGGCCGGCTCAACCTCCGGCGCGACGCACTCATCCAGCGTGTTCGGGCGCTCGCCAAGCGAGACTCGCTCTGGCAGGGCCTCATGGCTTCCGACCGCGACGTGGTTGCGATCTCGCCATTGCCGGTGCTCCAAACGCTCTGTAACCGGGTCGCGCAGAATTACGTCCAGGGAGCGCGCCTCGACTTCAATCCCAACATCCGTGCCCATCTCGACGAGGAGATTCGGTTCAAGCTTCTGGGTGGAAGCGCGGGCGCCGGCCGCATCGTGGGCGACGTGCACGTCAACAATCTGCGCGGACAGCTCCGCGTGGCGGAAGCTCCGAAGGTCGCCCTCATACCTCCCGACGTTCTCCAGCTCACGACGCCGATTCACGTGCTTCAGGGATCGGGGCGTGTGAAGCTCGATATGAAGTGGGATCCGTCCTTGCTCGTGTCGCTCGTGTGTCGGGGATTCGGCTTTCAGCAGACGCTTACCGGTGAGGTGCTTCCCTTCTCGCACGTGCTTCAGACGCGCATTCGATTCTACGCGGAGGGCTCCCGGTTCGTGGGCCAGCCGTTGGTGCGGCGGGATCGAGTCTCCGTGCCATGTGAATTCACGGCGGCATCCCTTAGTAGAGTGCGGGCGGCGCTCCTCGAGCAGGATAAATTGCTGCGGTGTGGGACAGTCATGAATGCGGACACGGTGCTAACAAAGCTCCGGACTCTCGTTCGCCAGGAGGTCCGGTTTGGTTTGCCTGGGACGCTGTTCAAGCCGTTCTCGGTGCCCGTGAGCCTACGGCAGCAATATGACGCTGGGGAGTTTCGCATCACCGCGCGAATGGAAGATCCCGAGGTCGTGGTTCGGCCGGAGTACCTTCGCTTCGGGTTCCGCGCTGCCCTGGTGGTGCAACCTCTGCAGTCGGAATGATCTCTGCTGGGGGATGACGTCCCCCCCCGAGGGCGTGCCACGAACGCGAAGACCCCGGCAGCTTTCGCCACCGGGGCTTCGCACCTCAACTCGAGTCCAACAACGCTCGAAATCGAATTACTTCAGAGCTGTCACGCGTTGGACTTCCTCACCCTGCGGAGCCTGGATCCGGAAGAAATAGACGCCCGACGATACCGTGTTTCCCCGGTAGTCCGAGCCGTTCCACGTTACCGCTTGGTCGCCCACGGTACGACTCTCGTCCAAGAGCGTCTTCACGAGCCGTCCCTGCAAGTCGTAGATGAGGATGCGAACTCGGCCCGGCTGAGACAAACTGAACGTGAGCACGGTCGATGGGTTGATCGGATTGGGGCGAACCTTCGCGTGCAGCGCCTTCTCTCCTTGGTTGCCCTTGTCTCCTGGGAATTTCGAACCGATGGTCGCCACGAACGTCCCGCCAGTCGTCAGCGTGCCGCGCACGGTGGCGTCCACGAGGCTGCCCGGGAGAGCCGCATCGCCGAAGAGCCCCTGAATGTCCGACATCGAGAAACAGGCATGAAGCTCTGTTTCCGTGTCAAGACTGTCCGTGGCACAGTCGGAACACTCGCCTTCATCGTCGTCGTCACATCCGACGTGAGTCTTCCCCGCGAGCGCGGCGGTCGCGGTTCCGCCAAATTGGAGGGTAACGCTAGAGAGAACGACGTTTCGCATGTCAAAGGACTCGTTCACCGCCTTGACGCGAAAGCAGATGAACTTTTTGTGGGTGTTGAAATTTCCCAGGAGGTTCGCCTTGGCCACGAGCCCACCTCCACCGACAGGTGTCACGGTGATCGTGAAGCCCACGGTATCCGCCTGGGCGCCCGCCGTCCCCGTGACCGATGCCTGGAAGGTCCCCGTCGTGCCCGTGGGGGGCGCAATCGTGATCGTGGTGGCCAACGTTCCCGTGCCTGTGCTCGACGTGGGGGCGTTCAAGCCCGCGAAGGAGGGCAGGGAGGAGGTCAAGGCGATGGTGCCGGTCGTCGGACCGATCACATTGACATCCACGGTGAGCGTGGAGCCTTCGGCAAGAGTTACGTTGTTGATACCGGCAATCGAGAGTTCAACGACGTTCTCGACATGAATGTGCGTGGTGGCCCCGCCCGACAAGACTCCACTCAACGCCGTGAAGACGACATCGTAGTCACCTGCCTGGGCAAAGCTGGGAGTCCAGGAAAACGTGCCCGATGTGTTCGTGCCGTTCGGTGCGAACGAGGCCCCTGTCGGAAGTCCCGTTGCGCCAAGGGAAGCGATGATGTCCGCGTCCGCATCGAGAGCGGTGACCGTGAACATCAGATTCAGACCTTCCGAACCCGTTTGAATGGCCGGGGCCGCCACCACCGGAGCCTGATTGGATCCCGCGGCGACAACCGTGATTTGGAAAGTCGAGCTGTCTGATTCGCCCCCTGCGGTCGCCTTCACGCTCCCGGTGAAAGTACCGATGTCACCCGCGGTTGGAGCGAGGGTCAGAGTCGTGACTACCGTTCCCGTTCCCGTCGTGGGGGTGTTCAGCGTCGCGAATGCCGGCCCGGACAACGTGAGGACAACGGCATCGCCGTTCAGGTCGACCGTGACAACGTTCACCGTCGCGATAGCTCCCGCGTTCATGGAAATGCCGGAGAGCGGGGATACACTGGGCGCCTGAGCGTGCGCCGCTGCGAGAGGTACAACCAAGAGTGTGCTCAGGAGCAGGACTGTGAAGCATGACTTCATGACACCTCCGTGGATGATGAGAGAACAGCAAGTAGACTCGGCGCCACGCGGCCCTAGAGCAGGCTGAGGATGAGGAGGCCCGTTCTGGTGTGGCCGACTCGTCACAAGGCATGAACGGTGCCAATGCTCCGGAGCTGTGCCGCATGCTTATAGAACCGCTTCGGGAAAGTCGTTGCGCGTGCCCGACATTGTCTTTGCTGGCGCTATTAACCGACCTTAACTTCCCCGAATGCTCACACTTCTACAAATGTGCGAGCGGATTACAAATCCGGCAGGTTGGGTCTTCGGGACCTACGGGAACGCCCCCGTGGGCTGGTTTCTAGCTCGAAGCGCGGGCGCTTCTCGTCGGCCGGATGAAGACGTGCGTCCAGTAGGTTCCAACCTTGCCAACGCCGTGGTGCGTGTAGGAGCCGCTCTCGATGTTCTTCCTGTGTCCGCGGCTATCGAGCCACGCCGTGAGAACGGCGCTTCCGGTGCCCTGTCCCCAAGCGATGTTCTCGCCCGCCTGGGAGTAGGTAACGCCGCGCGCGGCAAGCCGGTCCCAGGTCGTGCGGCCGTCGCGCGATGTGTGGCTGAAGTAGTTTCGATCGAACATGTCCCGGCTGTGCGCTTGCGCAACGGCGGCGGCGCGCCGGTCCCAGACGAGCGCCGAGAGTCCCAAAGAGACTCGATGCGCGTTCATCAACGTGACGAACGAGACTACCTCGCGGTCGGTCGGTCCGCTGGGGGGCGCTGCTGCGCGCGTACGCGCTGCAAAGGAGGCGTCCGTCAGCGCGCCGGCCTTTCCGGAAGCGAGCAGCATTACGGCCAGAATGGTGAGCGTGGCGAGCCGCGCGATGGCACGGACAATCGACTGGCGCATGGGGTTCTAGTTGGCGATTCGGACGATCTTCTCGGCTGGAATCGCCTGTTGCCCCAGGAAGTCAACGAGCTCGCGATTGACCTCACTCGCATGGGTCCACAGGATGCCGTGCGGCCCCCCCTCGATAACGGCGAGGCGGGCGCCCTTGATGGCCCTGGAAAGCGGGATGGCCGTGGCGTTGATCGGGAGAATACGGTCGGCGTCCCCGTGAATGATGAGCGACGGGACGTCGATCCGTGGGAGCGCCTTCCGGAAATCGGTCAACCAAGCCGAGACGCAATCGAGCGTTCCTTTAGCGGAGGCGCCGACGCCGACGATCCAATTCGCCTCCATCACGGCTTGGCTGACGCGTTTCCCCTTGAGCACGTCGGCGTTGTAGAAGTTCTCAAGGAAGGCCCTGAGGAATGCGGGCCGGTCGTCCGCGATTTTCTTCTTGATCCCTTCGAAGACCGCCCCGTCCACGCCCATCGGGTTGTCGGGAGTTTGCAGGAGAAACGGCGGCAGGGCGCCGATGAACACCGCCCGCTTCACGCGCTCGGTGCCGTACTTGCCGATATAGCCGGCTACCTCGGCGCTCCCCATCGAGAAACCGACCAACGCGAAATCGCGGAGATCGAGTTTCGTGACGAGTTCGTGGAGGTCATCGGCGAAGGTCTCGTAGTCGTAGCCGACGGAAGGCTTGCTGGACTGCCCAAAACCTCTTCGGTCGTACGCGATGACGCGGTAGCCTGCGTCCAGGAGCGCCGCGGTCTGTTTCTCCCACGACGCACCGCTCAGGGGCCATCCATGACTCAGAACGACAGGCTGCCCCGAGCCTTGATCTTCGTAGTAGAGATCGATACTCGCCGAGTTCTCCTGACCAACGCGTGCGTATGGCATGACGACTCTCCTGGTCCTGAGTTTGCGGTAGGGGGATCGGGACGTTGTGACAGAAGCAGTCTAGCCCGGATCCCTCCGTGAGGAGACTAGCTCTTTGAGAGCCGTGATCAGCTTTGCGGCCTGCGCGTCCTTCGAATATCGAGTGATCACGGACCTTCGCGCAGCCTCGCCAATCGCGCGTCGTTGCTCAGGATCGCGCAACTGCTCGAGGTTCTGCAGCCATTCCTGACGAGAGCCGGCGAGAAAACCGTTCGTTCCGTGCACGACCACATCTCGATAGGACGGCACCGGCGTGGCGATTACCGGCAGACCGATCGACATCTTCATGGTAAGGCGATTTTCGGACTTCACCTGCCATGACGAAACATCCGGATGGCCCGGGACTGGATTAGGGTTCGTATCGACTGGAATGATGCCGATGTCCGCCTGAGCCATCAGCTCGGAGACCGTTGTCAGATCCCAATTCATGGCCTTGAAGTTGCCACCAAACAACCTGGGCAACCTGAACCGCCGGTATTGGGAAGGGTTCTTGGAAACCACGCGCCAGTACGCCTTCTTGGCACGGTTCAGCAGCGACCTGGCTTCTGGATAGGGCCCGATCACCGTAACGTCGACGAACCGGGGTGGATTACGTAATATTGGAATCTCTTCGAGCTCTTGAGAAGTTACGAGCACGGCACGAAGCGGACGTCCGACCACGCCGCGATGTTTATCGTGCGTCATCTTACACACGTTCGCGTTTTCTATGCCGTCGTGCACGACGTGGATCTTGTGCTGCAGATGCTGCGCGTAGAGGCCCTTCAGGTATGGCGTCACGACGATCGTAGCGTCGGTCGCCTCGGCCATTTCATTGTCGATCAAATCACACACGCCGTAGATTGTTTTCACACCGAGTCGCGAGAGCGCCGTCGCTTCAGCAAGTACGCTCGCTCCGCGAACTTTCTGGAAGTATGCGATCTCGAATCCTTCCCCGAACATCCGGTTCGCCAAACCCGCCACGTCCGGCTCTTCCGACGCGGTGACCGGCTCGAACACGATGTGTGGATCGAAGTTCGCGGCGCGCAAGTAAGGCAGCATGTTCAAGATGGCGATTCTCGTACTGGGAACCGGTGACTGCGAATTCGACGACAGAATGAAGCCAAGCTTTGTCGGTGTCATTGGACTATCCCCGTACTTCGGACCAGCGGTCAGGACAGCGTCGCCGCCCGGTATCGTCCCGCGATGCTCACCATTATTCCACGCCTGATCGGCTCGGCATTTCGATCCCGACGTGCTCTGGTGCTAGAAAACCTCGCGCCAGGACGCCCGACTTCGATGACGCGACGGGCTCTTGAAACACCCGCCCCTTCTAGAAGATTCACGCGGATGTAGGGTTCGGCTCCGTCATGACCGTTTCCCGAAAACTACTCGCAGACCGGCCCGATTCCTCGACCGTTGTTGATTGCCGTCAGCGCGGCGTTAAGCGTCCCGTAATTCCCCCGGTTGGCCCTGAGCGTGCGGTCCGTCACAACGATGAGATCCCGTAGCGTAGCCGCGGCCCGGTAGTCGACCCGCGTGTCGGGATCGAGCCCGATGCTCTCGCTACCTTGGTAGCCGACGTTCAGCTCGCCGGCCGCGACGTTGGCCAGCAGCGCAGCGAATTGACGCACGACTTGCTTGCGGCGGGTCAATCCGACGGGGTTGAGCGCCTGGCGGAGCCCATCCACATCGTTGTTCCAGTTGAAATACGTGGAGCGCTCGTCGACACGCTGAGCGATGGCCCGAAGGTCGGCCCGCGTAAGACCGTTCGTAGCGCCGCCCGATCGGACGTCTGCGAATGCCCGCCGCCAGAACTGCAGCGTGCGCGGGCAGTTGTCCCAAATGACCTCTTCCGGATCTTGGTCATCCCCATCACCACCGTCCGCAAGCGACAGCATCTGGCTGCAGGTTTCGGTGCGTCCGGAGATTCGGTCCCGGAGTCTGACGGTGTAGTTCCCGGGCGCATCCGCCGTAATACAGCGCGCGGAGCCGGTGACGCCATTCGGCCCTGTCCACCAGTAGGACGTGCCGTTCCGTGATGGCGCGCACAACTGCACGGAACCTCCTTCGAGAATGGTCGTCGGACCCGAGATGTCGCAGGCCCCCTCGGGGTGTCCCGTAAGCGCGAGGTAATGGGTGCACTGCCGTGTGCTCCGAGTGATCGAATTGCGGCTTGTCAGGTAGTAGGTCCCAGCTTCATCCACCGTGATGCAAGCGCTCGTCGCCGTGTAGCCGTTGGGCCCCGTCCACCGATACGTGTGGAGTCCGTCATTCGGAGCGCAGAGCCGGACGCTCGTCCCAGCTTGAATCGTTTGCGGTCCGGTGATGGTGCACGATCCGTTTCCGCCGGTGCTTCCACCGGAGTTCACGACCTTCGTGCAGCGTCGCACTTCGGCGTCATTGAGTTTGAGAACGAGAAGAAACTCGTACGTGCCCGCGTCGGATAGCCTTGCGGTGACGCACCGCGACTCACGCTGCCCCCCAAGGCCGGGGCCATACCATTCATACGTGTACTCGCGGCTCGTTGGGCCGCACAAGGTGAAGGACTCGTTGACCCCGACATCCGCCGGCCCCGAGATGGTGCAAGAGGGTTGCGCTGAACTCGGAGATGCCACCAGGAGACTCGCCACGGCGGCCAGTAGCAAATTTCGTAGAACGTGCTTTGTCATCTGCCCTCCAGGGCGGGTCGGACCCGTAACGCTACTTGATAATGGTCGTCTGGTTGTCGCTTCTCTGTCCTCGGCTCACGGCGATGAGCAGGATCACAAGGAGCACCGCGCCGGCCGCAGCCCACAGTCGCCAGTCGTAAATGAACTCTGTCCTCGTAACCGTTGTCGTCGTGGCTTCGGAAGTAGACGATTGGGTGCTGCTCGTGCCGCCGGTGGTCGAATCGACCTGAGACCAGGCCAGCGTCGGCAGCGTGTATATCGCGAAGAGGGCCAAGGCCAGGCTTCGTTCCCATACCCGCCGCGTCCCCAGATACAGTCGATTCATGGAGCGTCTCCTTTTAAGTTTTGGGTCGAGAGGTAGACGTCCTCGCCCGCCCGCCGTTGCGATGGTCAAACAGACCCCCACGTCCTCTCAGGGCAGATACTGTGCCAAGCTTCTCCCAAAGCCCTGGGCGGCCTCGCAATCTTATGGGCCCCATACTGATGGGGCTCTCCTGCTGTAAGTTCGGCCAGTGGGCGTTCCGGGGCGATTCGGGCCCGTATTTACAAGCAGTCTGCAAAGTATTCAAGTGCGGGCCGGAACCATGGAGCGGGACTCAGCCCAGGAGAAGTCTCGCGGGCGGCTCCAAACGGCGTTCCCCGTTGATGAAGAACCGACTTCGCCAGCCATGGAGTCCGTTGGGTTCGACTCTTGCTATGCCCAGCAGTTGCGACCCAGAGGCAACGGTATGTCCAGGCACAGGAGGATTCTATGAACCGCATAACGATCGTGGGAGCAGTGCTCATCGTTCTGGCACTCATTGGGTTGACCGCCGGAGGCCTGACCTACAAGGATAAGGACACTACGGATCTCGGTCCGATCGACATCACGGTCACGGAGAAGAAGAAGGTGAACATTCCGCCAGCGCTCGCCATCACAGCGCTCATCGGGGGCGTACTGCTCGTCGTGGCGGGGACGCGCCGACGCGGCGCCTAGGCGGCGAAGGCTGCTGGGGTCTCGGCGTATGTGGGCGTGGGCGTGCGACTTCGGGGGGTGGAGATGCTAGTCGAGACGCCGCCTTAGCGCGCCGACGCCTGGCGCGGCGTCACGAATTGCTTGCACCGCCACAATCAAGTCACGCGCTCCGAGATAAGCGCCAAGAGTTTCTGCAATTGGTCTAGGTATGCCGGCTTAACCAAGTGGTGATTGAATCCCGCTTCGCGTGAAGTCTGCAAGTCTGCCTCCTGCCCATAACCCGTCAAGGCGACCAGCACGACATCCTTGAGAACTGGCGCATTCCGGATCCGTTTCGCCACCTCATAGCCGTTCAGGCCCGGCAATCCGATGTCCAAGAGCACCAGGTCCGGTCGGTAATCCAGCGCCGCTTGCACTGCCGTCGGCCCGTCGCGAGCAGACCGAACCTCATGCCCCGACACCCGGAGCAGCATCGAGAAGCTCAAGACTGTATCCACGTTGTCATCCACCACCAGCACCCGCAAGGGGCGTGTGATCGGCTGTTCTGTTTCCGCGACCAGCGACGGCACCTGTGGTGTGTGAGTCGGCAGCACCGGCAGACGCACGACGAACTCGCTGCCTTGGCCCAACGCACTGTGGGCCTCGACGGTTCCTCCGTGGAGCTCCGTGAGCCGTTGCACCAGGGCGAGCCCGATGCCCATCCCGCCTTGTGCGCGGTCCAAGGATCGCTCCCCCTGCGTGAACATTTCAAAAATGTAGGGAAGTAGTGCTGGGGTGATGCCGACTCCCGTATCCCGCACCCGCAACACACACTCGTCGCCTTCCAGTTGAGCCGTCAGCCAGATGTGGCCCCCTTGCTCGGTATACTTGATGGCATTGGTGAGCAGGTTTACCACTACCTGTTCTAGCCGCGTCGCGTCGGCGTGAAGCCAGATCGGTTCGGGTGGCAGCGACACCGTGAATTCATGCCGGCGTTGGTCGATCAGCGGGCGAACGGTTTCCACTGCAATATCCACAATGCCGCTCACGGCGGCCGGTTCTCGGCGCAGCTGAATCCTGCCGGTGGTGATGCGGGAGACTTCGAGCAATTCGTCAACGAGATGTTGAAGGTGCCGCAATTGGCGTTCAATGATGCCGCGGGCCTCCCGCTGAATCGAGTTCTCGCCCTCCCGCTGGAGGCCAAGTAGTTGGACGGCGTTGGCGATGGGAGCCAGAGGGCTGCGAAGCTCATGACTCAGCATCGCCAAAAACTCGTCCTTGCGGCGGTGCAGGTCCGACAACTTTGCCGCCTGCGCCCGCATCTGCTTCTCCAAGCGGCTGCGTTCGGTGACATCCCGGGCCGCGGCGAACACTCCCTGCAGCTTTCGGTTGCGGTCGTAAAAAGTGGTCGCGTTGTAGGACACCACGGTTTCCTGGCCGTCCCTGGCTCGCGCGGTGAGTTCGTAGTCGGTAACTCTGCCTTCGCCCAGTACCAGTTTGATGCCCGCCTCGGCTAGCTCTGGGTCGGTGAAGCAGTCCTTGAATGGCGCGCCGATCAGCTCATCGCGCGTGGATCCGGTGAGAGCCTCCATCTGCTTGTTCACGTCGGTGATGATTCCGCGAGGATCTGTGGTGATCAAAGCATCGATGTTGGATTCAATAAGAGATCGTGTGTAGAACTGTTGGTCGCGCAATCGCTGATCGAGCAGCATTCGCTCGGATTCCACCTGCATACGCGCGGTATTGTCAGTGCCAATCAGCAGATAACCGATGATGTTATCGTGCCCGTCACGCAGCGCCGTGACCGACACGATGGCCGGAAAGCGACTGCCGTCCTTTCGGACATAAGTCAATTCGTAGATGTCCTCGATCCCACGGGCGGCCTTGAAGACCAGGGCCTCGAAGCCCGGCGCGATCGTGGCGCCGAGTTCGATGCTCAAGGACTTCGCGCGGGCAATCACCTCGTGCGGATCGGAAATGTCGGCTGGCGTAATCGTGTTTATCACTTCGGCGGCCGTGTAACCCAGCATGCGCTCGGCGCCGACGTTGAAGATTTGAATGACGCCCTTCTCGTCGGTGGCGATGCTCGAGAAGTTGGCGCTGTTGAAGATCGCGTTCTGCAAGGCACCTGCCTTGAGCAATGCCTCTTCCGCCAACTTGCGCGCGGTGTTATCGGTGCCGATCAACAGATAGCCGATGATGGCGCTTTGATCGTCACGCAGCGCCGTGACGGAGACGACTGCCGGAAAACGGCTTCCGTCCTTGCGGATGTACGTCAGCTCGTAGATGTCTTCGATCCCGCGCGCCGCCTTGAAGACCAGCGCGTGGAATCCCGGCGTGATCGGGGTGGCGAATTCAAGACTCAACGCCGTGGCACGTGCGATCACCTCCTGCGGTTCGGAGATGTCGGCGGGCGTGATCCTATTAACCACGTCGGCGGCCGTGTAGCCCAGCATGCGCTCGGCGCCGACGTTGAAAATTTGAATGACGCCCTTCTCGTCGGTGGCGATGCTCGAGAAGTTGGCGCTGTTGAAGATCGCGTCCTGCAAGGCACCTGCCTTGAGCAACGCCTCCTCTGCCTGCTTGCCGGGGTTCTTCATACGCTCCCTAATCCCGAATGTCTAACCATGAGATGACACCGTGTTTCGCAAGGGAAGCGGGATCGCGCTGGAGTAGCGCGCCGCAAAGAGCAGCCGGCTGGTCTCGCCAATCGACCAAGAGTTCAGGCAGACGACTGAAAGTTTAAGCATGTCATGTTGGGTGCATCAGACGTAAACCGAACTGCCGAGCCGAGCAGGTTGAGACTGACGTTTAGGAGCGTAAGGCGTTACCGGGGAGTAGTTCCTCGCCCATGAAGTCCACTTCGGGGGCACTCCACTCACACAACACAATGCACAAGCTAGGAGAGGATCCCTGTGGCGCTCTTGAACGGTTCCTTGAGCACGACTTTGACACCCGCGATCGTGCCAGTCAGTGCATCGCGGACGGTTTCTCCCGCCTTCGAACCAATTGTGCTTGCCGCCTCGAGCGCCCCAGTACCAGCGGCGGACGCCGCCTCCTCCGCGCTCAAGCCGACGGACTTGGCGGAACGGATGGCCCCCTCGACAAGACCCAAGGCTGCCTCGCGTAGATCACCACCGACCTCGGCGGTGTTCTTGATGACAGAACTCGCCGTGGCGCTGATGGTTTCCATCGCCTCTGCGCCCATCTTGCCGGCACCTGTGAGGGCCGCTTCAACCGTGGCAGCCGCGGATTTGATCACGGCCTTCGCGATGTCTCCCGTGCCCTCGACAGTGTTCACGACTCCATCCTTCACAGACGTAATCACGTTGGGCGCGTTCTTACTCATGATTGCACTCCTCTGGTGTTGGAGTTCAATTGGCACGTCGGCAAGGTTGGTAACTACTGGACGCACGTCTTCATTCGGGAAAGACCGGGCTAGTCCGTCAGGATGAACGTAATCTTCATGTTCACACGATACTCCGAGACCTTTCCGTTCTCGATCTTCAGCTTCTGCTCTTGGATCCAGGCTCCCTTCACGTTCTGAAGCGTCTTGTTCGCGCGCTCGATGCCGATCGTGATCGCATCGTCGAAGCTCTTGGTGGATGACGCCGTGATTTCCGTAACCCTTGCGACTGCCATGGTTTCAAATCCTCGCTTTGTGACGGCGGCATAGGTATGCGCCTGGTGGATGAGTGGTTCCTGCTTCGTGATGGAACCGCGCTAGTGGGCGTCGATCGTGACCGAGTCGGGCAGTTCCACCTTCAGGGTCACGCCCTCGTCCTTGTCACCGGTGGTCGCGGAGCCGGAGATCGTGGCGCCGTCGCTCTTCTGGGCCGGCGTACTCCGCGTCATGGCCCAGATCGCGATACCGGCGACCAAGACCAGGGCGACGACGACGATGATCATGGTGTTCGGGCCGCTATCGTTGCTTCCAGTGCCACCAGCCATATGTATTTCTCCCTTCGAGTGGGACTGCAGGGTTGCAGCTTACGGGTGCGCCCCGTGATCCTACCTACTCAGCCGCTCGTCTCGGGTGTCGGTGTCGGTGGATGCCGGCACCAGCAGGTGGAGGCCACCGGCCAACGAAGCCGCCAGAAGCGAGTTCGGTGCCGCTGGATCAAGGCCCAGGGTCCACACGCGATCGGAACCGAGGCCGTCGGTGGGCATCCGAGCCCACGTCGAACCGGCGTCCACACTCCGGTAGATCCCACCCCACGTGAAGTCGCTCGCGTAGATCGTTTGGCCGTCCGGATTGACGGCGAGCCCCGTGAGGTCGGAGTGCGGAATTCCCCCGCCCACGCGACGCCAACGGGCGCCCTGGTCTTTGGAGCGATATAGCCCGCCCGAGGTGGTAGCGAAGAGGACACGGTCATTGGATGGCATGAAGGCGAGCGCGTGCGGCGTCACGCCCCTCAGTTCCGTGGACACCCGCCGCCAGGATTCGCCGCCGTCGTCGCTCCGGAAGATTCCGGACCGCGTCGCGGCCAGTACGAGATCAATGTCATCGGGCGACACGGCGAGATCGGAGACCGCGTCGGCCTGCCCCAGAGCCGGCTGTGTCCAGGTTTGGCCCCCATCGGGACTGCAAAGCACTCCGTTCGGCGTCGCGGCGAGAAGTCGACGGGGTGGTAGGGCGAGCAGTCCGGTGACGCGCGGGTGTGCCTCCTGGCCATCGAGATGCGTGTTCAGACGGGTCCAATCCGCTGCTTCCGGAGCCCACGCGAAGATGCCGTCGTCGGTCCCGGCGAGAATGAGATCGCCCAGAAGGGCTAGCGACAACACCTGGCGCCCGTCCAAACCCTGTCCGAGTCGGATCCAGGGTCCTCGCAAGCCCGATGAAACAAAGACGCCGCCATACCGGGGCGTGCCCCACACCGCGACGAGCAGGCGCTGCCCCTCCGCGTCGAACAACAACCTGGAGACGAATCGCTCCGAAAAACCCGTGTTGGTGGCGGTCCAGGTGCGGCCGCGATCGGAGCTTTGGAGGACTCCTGCACCCTCGGTGCCGATGATGATGGTGCCCCCGGGCTGAACGACCAGCGCATTGATGATCAACTCCTGGGGCGTCGCCCGCCACCACGTGCCGCCTCTGTCTTCGCTCATCCAGAGACCTTCCGTCGTACCCGCCAGCAGCAGATTCACGTCGTCGCCGCTCAGGGAGAATGCCCGCGTGCGCCGGCTCGAGAAGGGGATCCCACGCAGTTTCGTCCACTGCACGGCGCCATCGGTCGAGCGGTAGATGCCCGTGCACGCGGTGGAGTAGATGGTTTGCGGACGCAATGGATCGACCGTCAGTGTCATCACGTCCGAATCGTCGATCATGCCATCGTGGACGGGCACCCACGCGGCGCCGCCGCTGTGCGTCTTCCAGACGAGGTGCCATGTGCCGGCATAGATGACCCGTGGATCGGCGGGGTCGAATGCCAGCGACTCGATGTTACGGAGGTCGGCGTGATCCTTTGGCGTGATACGAGCCCAGCTCCGTCCTCCGTCGCTCGAGAGGAACACACCGGTAAGCGTCCCCGCGGCGATTACCTGCGGATCGGATGGCGCCACGGCCAGCGCCCGTACCGACTCGCCGTCGACGCCCTTCAGCACCACGAAGTTCTGTCCGCCGTCGGTGCTGCGGGCGACGCCGCCCCCCTTGCCGTGAACCTCCCGATAGCCGACGAGCACGACTCCACGCGCATCAACGACAATCTCGTCCAGGCTGAATCCGCGCAGGGGAAATCCGGGGTCCAGCCGGCGCCACTGCAGACCGCCGTCGTCCGAACGATAGAGAATGCCGTCGGCAGTGCCGAGGTAGACCCGATGGGGGTCGCGCGGGTCCAGTGCGAGAGCGCGCACGTTTCCGCCCGGCGCTCCCACCGGAATCCAACTTTGTGCCTGTGCGGAGGTGCCGGCGAAAACGAGGGCCGTGAGGAGAAGAGCGAGGGAGAACTTCCGCGCTTCGGCCATCCAACTTCTACGAGTCATCGGGGTTCACTCGCTCCTTATCGTCGTGAGACACGATCGGAGCGGGCCCACTCGCTCCCGCTCCGATCGGTCAGTCAATGATGCTGAAGGCCGATGATTCGGCCTCCGGTCCAACCTAGTTTGGCGCGGTCGCGCCCTCGGGCACGAACCATACCTCTACGCGACGGTTGCCCGCCTGCGCCGCTGCATCTGTTCCGCTACCAAGCGGCACCGTCGCCGCGGCCGAGCGGGTGCTGATGCGCGAGCTTTCGATGCTCCGATCTCTCACCAAGTAGTCCATCACCGCGTCGGCACGCCGCTGGGCGACGT
>JANNMC010000257.1:0-6554 GCA_031397435.1 Candidatus Eiseniibacteriota bacterium | reverse complement strand
CGCCGCTCGAATCACATCGTCTTTGGAGAGGGGATGGCGATCCTGGCCGGCGACGCGCTCCTGAACCTCGCGTTCCAGACGCTTGCGAGGGCCCCGCTCGGCCGCGCGCGCGATCCGCGGGACCTCTGGAGCATCGTGGGGGCCGCGACCGGCACCGACGGCATGATCGGCGGCCAGGCGTTCGACCTCCTCTACGAGGGGAAGAAGGTCTCCTTCGAAAAGGTGCTCGCCATGCATCGCCGGAAGACCGGCGCCCTCCTGACCGGTTCGCTTCGGCTGGGGGCCGTCATCGGGGGGGCCTCTCCGGCCCGCCTTCGGGCCTTCGAGGCGTACGGCGTCCGGATCGGCGCGGCCTTTCAGATCGTGGACGACATCCTGAACGTGCGCGCCACGCGCCGGCAGACCGGGAAAAGCGCCGGATCGGACCGGGCGAAGGGAAAGGCCACCGCGGCATCGCGAGGCGGCATCGCGCGATCCGAAGCGCTGGTGAAGCGACTCCTGGCCGAGGCCGAAGCCCTGGCCCCGAAACTGGGCCGGCGCGAGGCCGAATTCGCATCTCTCGCCGAATTCCTGCTTCACAGGACTCGGTAGACGCATGGCCCTGCACATCGAGAGCAGCCCGCTCTTTCACGCGCTCATTTGCGGCTTTCTGGTGCAGATGAGCAAGGTGTTGACCTTCCTCGTGCGGGAGAAGAAAATCAACGTGAGGCGGTTTGTCGAGACCGGCGGCATGCCGAGTTCGCATGCCGCATCGGTCATGTCACTCAGCACGTGCGTGGGGCTGCGCGAGGGATTCTCATCGGTCATCTTCGCGGTTTCACTCTACTTCAGCCTCATCGTCATGTACGACGCCGCGGGTCTGAGGCGGGCGGCGGGACGACAGGCAACCCTCCTCAATCGAATTTTGAATGAGCACATCCAGCTTCCCGGAGCGCCGCATCACCAGCTCCGTGAACTTCTGGGGCACACCCCGTTCGAGGTTCTCGTGGGCGCCTTAATTGGAATTCTCTTCTCTATCGCGATCTACCGACCTCCGGGGGGACCGTGAGTCACGACCATCTATCGCGGGTGCAGAGCCCAGCCGATCTGAAGCG
Source organism: Candidatus Eiseniibacteriota bacterium (assembly GCA_031397435.1). Lineage (GTDB taxonomy): Bacteria > Eisenbacteria > RBG-16-71-46 > SZUA-252 > SZUA-252 > SZUA-252. The sequence continues at coordinate 5,460 of JANNMC010000257.1, read as the reverse complement.
GCTTGGGCCTGAAGCGCTTCCAGAACTCGCGGAAGAACTCCGCGAGCGGATCATTCAAGTTGTCTCGAAGAATGGCGGGCACCTGGCGCCAAGCCTCGGCGTCGTCGAGCTGACCATCGCGCTTCACTACGTCTTCGACACCCCGAAAGACATTCTGATCTGGGATGTCGGGCATCAGGCGTATCCCCACAAGATCCTGACCGGGAGAAACGACCGGTTCGAAACGATTCGCCAGGAGGGCGGCCTCTCCGGCTTTCCGCGTCGTGTTGAGAGCGAGTACGACCCGTTCGGCACGGCCCACGCGTCGACGTCCATCTCGGCCGCGCTCGGCTTCGCGCGGGCGCGCGACCTGAAGGGCGAGAAGCACCGCGTGGTCGCCGTGGTCGGCGACGGCGCCTTGACGGGCGGCATGGCGTACGAGGCGATGAATCAGGCGGGAGAACTGGGGTCCGACGTCCTGGTCGTTCTGAACGACAACTCGATGTCGATCTCGCCGAACGTCGGCTCCATCGCGCGTTACCTCACGAAGATCACCGCGACCCCTGTCTATCGGCAGCTGGAAGGTGATGTCTGGGATCTCCTCGGTAAGCTCCCGGCGGGAGGGAAGGCCCAATCGCTGGTGAGCCGTATCAAGGAGGGGATGAAAAATCTCGTCGTGCCGACGCTTCTCTTCGAGGAACTCGGCTTCAAGTACTACGGACCGATCGACGGACACGACCTTCCGACGCTCATCGAAGTGTTGCGCCAGTTGCGCGAAATGCAGGGGCCGATCCTGCTCCATACGCTCACGCGGAAGGGGAAGGGATACAAGTTCGCCGAGGCCGACGCGCGGAAGTTCCACGGCCTGGGAGCGTTCGACAAACTGACGGGCGCCGTGGCGAAGAAGAGTGAAGGCGGAGCCCCCGCCTACACGGAAGTCTTCGGCGACACGATCGTTGAACTGGCGAAGAACGACCCCGCGATCGTGGCCATCTCGGCCGCCATGCCCGACGGCACCGGCCTTGCCAAGTTCGCCGCGCAGTTCCCGGATCGCTTTTGCGACGCGGGCATCGCCGAGCAGCACGCGACCTGCTTCGCCGCGGGTCTTGCCGCGGCGGGAATGAAGCCGTTCGCCACGATCTACTCCACCTTCCTGCAACGCGCCTACGATCAGATCGTTCACGACATCGTGATTCAGCGCCTTCCGGTCCGGTTCGCCATGGATCGCGCGGGGCTCGTCGGTGAGGACGGCGCCACGCATCACGGCCTCTTCGACATCGCCTACCTCCGCTGCCTTCCGGAAATGGTCCTGATGGCGCCGAAGGACGAGAATGAATTCCGCCACATGCTGGCGACGATGGCGGCTCACAATCGCGGACCGATCGCGGTCCGCTATCCGCGCGGCGCCGGCGAAGGCGTCGCCATGGACGAGAAGCTGACGCCCATCCCGATCGGACAGGGCGAATTGCTCCGTCCAGGGGAGGACATCCTCCTCGTCGCCTACGGAACGATGGTCCCCGCCGCGCTCAAGGTGGCGGATGCCCTCGCGGTGAAAGGGATCCGCGCGGCCGTGATCAACGCCCGTTTCGCGAAGCCGATCGATGAGCGGCTGATCCTCGAGTGGGCCCGCCGCGTGCCGCGCGTGGCCACGCTGGAGGAAGGCTCGCTGGTGGGCGGCTTCGGCGATGCGGTCCTGGAACTCTTCGCCAAGAACGACATCCCCGGTCTTCGGACACGTCTCTTCGGCGTTCCGGATCGGATCTTCGACCACGCCACGCGCGATTCGCTCCTCCGTTCCGCGGGGCTTCACCCTGAGGTCCTGGCGCCGGAACTGGAGCGCTGGCTGCGCGACGAGACCCACTCCACCCCGGAGCCGCTCACCCCGCTCGCGACGAAGGCATGACCCGTCCTCCCCGCCACCTCGGCATCGTGGGCAATCGGGGGAAGGATGGCGTACGGGCGATGCTCCCGCCGCTGGTGCGCTGGATTCGAAGTCAGGGACTCGACGTTTCGCTGGAGCGCACGCTCGTCCGTGGGTTGAAGGGCGTCGGCGCCGGTGTGTCACTCCCGACCCTCTTTCGCCGCGCCGACGCGCTTCTGGTTCTCGGCGGAGATGGAACGATGCTCCACGCCGCACGGGAGGCGCGCGAAGGACTCCCGATCCTCGGTGTGAATCTCGGGAGTTTGGGATTCCTGACGGAGACGGCGGTGGAGTCGCTCTATCCCGCGCTGGACCGGCTCTTCCGCGGACAGTTCGCGGTGGAGCGGCGCATCATGGTGGAAGCCACCGTTCGTTCGGAGCGTGGAACTCGCACCTGGAACGGGGTGGGTCTGAATGATGCCGTCATTCACCCCCGCGACCGTTCGAGGGTCATCGCGCTCGACATGAGGATCGGCTCCACGCCGCTCGGGACGCTCGTCGCCGACGGGTTGATCCTCGCCACGCCGACCGGATCGACGGCCTATTCGCTCTCCGCCGGAGGCCCCATCGTCCGGCCGACGATCGAAGCGCTCATCGCGACCCCCATCAGCCCGCACACGCTGACCTTTCGTCCGCTCCTCGTCGGCGCCTCGGAGGTCGTGCGGATCGTGCTTCGTCACGGACATCCGCGCGCGACGCTCACACTCGACGGTCAGGTGACCCATCTTTTGAAGCCCGGCGATGAGATCGAGATCCGCCGGGCGAAGCGCCATGTCTCCCTCATCACACTTCGGCCCGGCTCCTTCTACGAAGTGCTTCGCCGGAAGTTCGCGTGGGCCGAGCCGCCGCGCTCCGCCAGGCCCCGAGGCTAACCGTGCTCACCTGGCTCTCGATTCAGGGCCTCGCGCTGGTCGATTCGCTCGAACTGGAGTTCGCGCCGGCGCTGAACGTTCTAACCGGCGAGACGGGGGCGGGGAAGTCGATCGTGCTCGGTTCGATCGGGCTGCTCCTCGGGGATCGGGCCGACGCCGCCTGGCTTCGAGCCGGCGTGCCGCGCGGATTCGTGGAAGGGACGTTCGATCTCTCGGCGCGTCCCGATCTGCTCGACGCGGTCCGTGCCCTCGACGTGGAACCCGAGGAGGATCGTGTCGTCGTCCGCCGCGAGATCCACGCCGACGGCAGGAGCCGCGCGCTGGTCAACGGGCGCACCACGCTTCTCGGGCCGCTCCGCGCGCTGGGGGAAGTGCTGGTGGACCTTCATGGCCAGCACGAGCACCAGCAACTTCTGAAGCCAGATCGCCAGCGAGAGTTCTTCGACCTCTGGGCCGGAACCGCCGACGAGCACACGGCGCTGGACCGCGAACGAGCGGAACTCCTGGAAGCGCGACGGGCGCTGCTGGAGGCGCGCGCCCGGGGGGAGTCGGATCGCGAAAACGAGGCGCGCCTTCGCGAAGACGCGGAGGAGTTGAAGCGTGCCGCGCTCCAGGAAGACGAAGAGGAGCAGCTTCGCCGGGAGCGGGATCGGCTGCAGCATCGGGAGCGGCTGCTCGCCGGCGTCTCCGAGGCGGCCGACGCGATTCTGGACGATGATCGCGGCGCCACGTCCGTCCTGAAGCGAACGGTGCGAGGACTCCAGCATGCCAGCGCGGTCGATGCCGGACTCCTGCCACTCCTGGAAGAGACGCAGCGACTGCTGAACGAGGCGGCCGACCTGGGTGGACGCATCGACCAGGAGCGGGAGCGCCTCCTGGAGGATCCGCTCGATCTCGATGCGCTGGAGGCCAGGCTCGATCGGATTCACCGGCTGAAACGCAAACATGGCTCCGATCTGCCGGGCCTCATCGCGCTGGCCCGGGCGCTCGAGGAACGCCTCCGTGCGCTCGCGCCGGACGAGGATGCGCTTCAGGAGGCCGAGCAGGCGCAGGCGCGGCGGCTGGAGCGCTTCGGGTCGCGACTCGACGAGTTTCTGGGCAAACGCGCCGCCGCGACCGGTTCCTTCGCACGAGAGGTCGGCGCGCGCCTGGCGCGGCTCGGATTCGGCAAGGCGGCCCTCCGGGTCGAGATGGCCGATCGGGGCGCGCTGCGCGAGACCACGGCGGCCCGCGAGGGTGCCCTCGTTGACCCGCCTTCGATTCCCGGCCTACACTTCTCGTTCCAGCCGAATCCCGGCGAATCGGCCCGTCCCATGCAGCGGATCGCCTCGGGCGGGGAACTCTCCCGGGTGATGCTGGCGGTGAAGTCCCTCATGGCGGAGCGTGATCGCGTGGCCGTTCTGGTGTTCGATGAAGTCGACCAGGGAATCGGAGGAGCGGTGGCGGAGGAAGTGGGCCTCTTGCTCCGCGCCCTCGGCGGGCGCCGCCAGGTTCTCTGCATCACCCATTTGCCGATGATCGCCGCGTTCGGGGCGCGCCACTTTCAGGTTTCGAAAGGCGTGACCGACGGACGGACGACCACGGCGGTCCGAGCCCTGTCGGGTGCCGACCGTGAGGACGAGATCGCGCGGCTCCTGGCGGGTGCTCGCGCCACGGCGACGACGCGTCAGCAGGCTCGCGAACTCCTGCGGGCCGCGGAAGGCGCGCCGGCCGAGAAGTCGTCCGCGCCGGCGCGTTCCACTTCCTCCGCCACGCGCCCCCGTGCCAGGCGAAAGGGCGCCGCGTGACGATGGGACGCCGTCGGCCATGATCACGCCTACCCTCGAGGAGTACCGGGCTCTCGCACGCGGCTCGAACCTCGTTCCGGTCATGCGCGAGGTGCTGGCCGATCACGACACGCCGGTCTCGGCCTTCGCGAAACTGAATCGCGGCGACGCCGCCTTTCTCCTGGAGAGTTTGGAGGGAGGGGAAACGTGGGGGCGCTATTCGATTCTCGGCTTCCGGCCTTCGATGGAGTTTCGATCGAAGGGACGCGTTGTGGAGATTCGCCGCGGAGAGCGGACGGAACGAACGGAGCGGGAAGACCCGCTCCAGGCACTTCAGGAACTCTTGAGTGGTGTGCGCGCGGCCGCAGTGCCGGGTCTGCCTCCATTCAGCGGCGGAGCGGTCGGACTCGTCGGGTACGACTACGCCAGGTTTCTCGAAAAGCTGCCGTCAACGCTTCCGGACGACCTGAACCACCCCGATCTCCACTTTGTTTTCCCGGACGTCGTCCTGGTCTTCGACAATTTCCGGCATCGGCTGCGGCTGGTGGTGAACACGCACCCCGAGGGAAGCCCCGACCGCGCCTATCGAGACGCCGTGGCGACCATCGACGAGATGCTGGCGCGACTCGCCCAGCCGTCGCCCGCCCCCGCGGCAACGGTTGCCGGCGCCGGCGACGTGACGTTCACGAGCAACCTCGGCCCCGAACGCTATCGCGCGGCAGTGGAGCGCGCCAAGGAACACATCCGCGCGGGCGACGTGGTGCAGGTGGTTCTGGCGCATCGGCTGGAAGCGACCGCGGCGGTCGCGCCGTTCGACGTCTACCGCGCGCTTCGCGTGCTGAATCCGTCCCCGTATATGTTCTACCTTCGCCTCCCTGACCGCGCCGTGGCGGGCTCCTCTCCGGAGATCCTGGTCCGGAGC
>JANNMC010000001.1:0-7799 GCA_031397435.1 Candidatus Eiseniibacteriota bacterium | reverse complement strand
CGAAGAAGTAAGGTCGATGAATCTGACCCGCAAGACCTACGCCGAAGAACCGTCCATCGTGAAGACGATCTTCGACGATCTGAAGGTGCCTTCGTGGCCCGCGTTCATGTTCAACGATCCCGTGGCGAACGAACTCTGGCACTACCTCCTGGAAGACTTCGCCGAGTACCAGTTCTTCTACCGGGACGAGGCCGGCGCCACGATCGCGGTGGGGCACACCCTGCCGTTTCACTGGGAGGGGCCGCTGGACGATCTCCCGGAGACCGGGTGGGACGGGATCTTCCGGAAGGTCGTGGACGACTATCTCGCGAAGCGGAAGCCGAACATGATGACCGCCATCGAAGCCACGATCGTACCGGCGCACCGAGGCGGCGGACTGAGCAAGATGGTGATCGGGGAGATGCGATCGATGGCGCAGGTCCGCGGGTTCAAGATGCTGGTGGCGCCCGTGCGGCCCTCGCTCAAGAGCCGCTATCCCACGACGCCGATCGATCGGTACGTGGGGTGGAAGAACGAGGACGGATTCCCGTTCGATTCCTGGCTCCGGACCCATGTGCGCCTGGGCGCGAAGATCGTGAAGATCGCGCACGAATCGATGCGTATTCCCGGGACGGTGGCGGAGTGGGAGAAGTGGACGGGGATGCGGTTTCCGGAGAGCGGGGAGTACATCGTGCCGGGCGCGCTGACACCGGTGAGGATTGACCGCGAGGGGGACGTCGGGCTCTACGTGGAGCCGAACGTCTGGATGGCGCACAAGGTGTAGATACCAAAGTTCCATCGCGCCGCGCCCGAACGACCTTGTCCCGAACAGAATCCAGAGGTAGTGTCGGGTTGTGGTATCTGCCGGGTGTCTTCTGAGGCCTTCGTTGCAGCGTCTCAAGAGTTCCATTCCAGCCCTGGCCACGGCCGCGCTCATCCTCAGCTTCGCGGTCGGATGCAGCGATGATCCCAAGAATCCCCTCGATCCAGAATCCCCTCCGCAGACAACGGAGACCGCTGTATGGCTACCACTCACCAGCGGCGAGGGGCTTCATGGAGTCTGGGGCGAGTCGAGTGACGCCATTTTCGCCGTGGGTGAGGGCGGCACGATTCTGCGATACGACGGTGCGGGCTGGCGGCCCATGGCCAGCGCGACGACCAGGGTCCTGCGGGCGGTGTGGGGCGCTTCTTCCCGAGATGTCTTCGCGGTTGGCGACGACGGCACGATCCTCCACTACGACGGAGTCTCTTGGAGCGTCGCTCCAATTGTCACCGGTGTGGACCTATGGGGCGTGTGGGGCTCCGCGGGGAACGATGTCTTCGCCGTAGGGGGTTCGGGCAGGATCCTTCATTTCGATGGAGCTCGATGGCAATACGTCGCCAATGGAATCCCCGGCGGATCGACTCCGCACCTCCGCCACGTCTGGGGTCGCTCGGGGAACGATGTCTTCGCGGTAGGGGATTTCGGGACCATCCTCCACTACAACGGGCAATCGTGGGCGCCCCAGTCGAGCACCATCGGCACGACGATTCTGGGGGTCTGGGGCGCATCGAACGGCGCCATCTACGCGGTGGGTGACTTGGGCAGGGTGCTTCGGTACGACGGATCGTCATGGGCGTCGATGGCGACGGGAATGACCACTCCGCTCTGGTCCGTCTGGGGTACCTCGGAAACCAACCTAGTCGCCGTTGGACACGATGGCGTCATCATCCGGTTTGCTGGAATCGCGTGGTCGCAGGAGCTCAGTGGGACGACCGTGCCGCTTCGTGGCATATGGTCGCAAGGCGGAACCAGCGTCGTCGTTGGCGATGCCGGTACGATTCTCACGCCGGTCGCGGCAGCATGGGGGCCGATGACGCCGGGCACAACCCGGGACCTCCGAGGAATTTGGGGGGCCTCGGGGAGCGACGTCACGGCGGTCGGGGACAAGGGTACGATCCTTCACTACGACGGTGCCACATGGCGCCTGGCCGCTAGCGGAACCTCCAACACACTCCGTGGAATCTGGGGGAGATCGGCCGCGGAGCGCTTCGCCGTGGGCGACGCGGGAACCATTCTCCGCTTCGACGGCGTGAGCTGGAGCGCCATGGTCAGCGGGACGAGCGAGCGACTCGTCGGAGTGTGGGGAAGCTCTGCCGCGGATGTCTTCGCCGTCGGCGGCAATGGAACGATACTCCACTTTGACGGCAGCTCCTGGGGAGCCATGGCAAGCCGGACGCAAAACCCGCTGTGGGCAGTCTGGGGAACCTCACCAAGCGATGTGTTCGTGGTCGGACCCCGGGGGGTGATCCTTCATTTCGATGGCACCGCCTGGAATCCAATGGCTAGTGGGACAAGCGATTTTCTTCTCGGTGTTTGGGGCGCGTCGCCGAGCGATGTGTTCGCCATTGGCGAAGCGGGCAGGATTCTTCATTACAACGGAGTCGCATGGAGCCCCATGGTCAGCGGGACGGCCGGGATACTCAGCGGCGTCTGGGGCACTTCAGGACAAGATGTCTTCGCGGTCGGCTCGCGCGGCGTCATCCTCCACTTCGACGGCGGGTCATGGACGCCGATCTACAGCAACACGGTCAGGCCGCTTACAGCCGTATGGGGAAGTTCAGCTCTCGATGTGTTCGTGGCCAGCGGGCTGGCCAGGGTGTTTCACTACGGCTCTTCGTAGGGCCGCACGAGTCAGCCGTCATCGCGCCGGAACCAGGCCCAATACACTCCCGATCGCCATGGCCGCCACCGCGCATGCCGCGAGATATGCGAACGCCCCCTTCGCTCCCAGCCACTTCGCCACGACCCCGAACGTCAGGATGTTCACGATCGGTACCGCCAGCATCATCGAGACGGCGGGGCCGGTTCCCATCCCCTTCGCCAGCAGTTCATGCACGAGCGGGAGTTCGGCGCCCGAGCAGAAGTAGAAAGGCACTCCCGTGAGCGCCGCGAGCAGTGAGCCGGTCACTGCCTTCTGACCGTAGAGCACATGCACCCAATGGCGCGGCACGAGACCATCGACCATTGCGGCAAGCGCCAGACTCACCAGCACCCAGGGACCAAACTCCTTCACCTGGCCCCAGAATCGGCGCACGACCTTCGCGGGGCGTGAGCGCTGGGGGGTAGTCGCGGGAGGCGGAGCGGCGATCACGCCTCCCACCACCGCTGTCCTCCCGCCGATCGGCGCCAGGACTACAGGCTCCGCGACCGGCTGCGCCGAGCGGTTAGCAACTCCACGGAGCACCCGCGTACTGGCGTAACCCACCAAGAGTCCGAAGATCACCGATGTCACGAACCGAGCGATTGCCCACCATCCGCCGAGCACCTTCCACGTTAGCAAAAGCACCGGTACGCTCACAGCGGCTCCCGCGGTCAGAAACGCGAACGTGTGCTTCAAGTCGCTCCCGCGCCGTCGCAGCGCCACGGCCAGCGGCACTATGCCACAGGTGCAGAGCGGGATCACGGCTCCGACCGTGGAGGCGAGAACCATCGTCCCCGGGCTCGTTCCGGTCAGGAAGCGGGCAATCGTCTTCTCGGTGACGAACTCCTCGATCAGCGCCCCGAGGAAGATGGCGAGCAGGAAGTAGGGGATGATCTCGATCGAGGCATCGAGGAACGTGGCGCCGACCGTGGTCAACGACGCGGGGAGGTTCATGGGGCCATTGTACCCCGGCAAAGGCCGGGGATAAACGCCGCCCGCCCGCGGCTTTCCGCGCCACCCGCCTGCCCAACACGGTACCGCCTGCCGCCTTGACACCGCCTGGCCGCTCCCCGACGATCCCCCCTTCACCCCCCTGGGAGGATGGAATGCCGATTCGCGATCCCCTGTACCACCCGATGTTCGTCGACCGGCGCGCGGCGCTCGAAGTGGCGCTTTTCGATTCCTTTCCGCCTACCGGCCGGAAGCCCTGGTGCGAGCCCGACGCGTCCCGCCGGGACCTCGAATTCCACGTCCGCCACTACAAGGTGGCGCTCGACGTAGACTTCGAGAAGAAGACGCTCCGCGGCCGGGTCATGCTCACGATCGAGTCGCTCCGGGAATCGCTCCACGAGGCGCTCCTCGACGCCGCGGAACTCCGGATCGCGGCGGTTCGCTCCGGCCGACGCCGCATTCAGCACTCCGTGGAAGGGCACAAGCTTCGCGTGACCCTTCCGCGCCCGCTCGGCGTTGGGGAGCGCGCGATAATCGAGATCGACTACTCCACGAGGCCGCGGAAGGGCTTCACGTTCACCGGCCCCACCGAGGTCGAGCCGAATCGCTCCCCGGTCGGTTGGTCGCAGGGGCAGGCGGACGACTCGCATTGGTGGATTCCGTGCCTCGAAAGCACCGAGAGCCGCGCCACGCTCGAGATGGACGTCACCGTTCCGGCTGGGTTCAAGGCCGTAAGCAACGGCCGGCTGACCGGCAAGCGGATCAACAAGCGCGCAAAGACCGTCACGTGGCGCTGGCGGCAGGAGACGGAACATCCCGTCTACCTCACCTCGCTCGTCGTCGGAAAGTACGTGGAGTTGAAGGACCGCATCGGCAAGACCGCGCTCGTGAACTACGTGCCGCGCGGGAAGGAACGCGAAGGGTGGTTCTTCTTCCGGAAGACGGGAAAGATGATCGCCCACTTCGAGCGCGTTTACGGATTCCCCTATCCCTATCCCAAGTACGCGCAGGTCTGCGTTCCCGACTTCACCTACGGCGGGATGGAAAACACCAGCGCCACGACCATGTTCGACGGCGCGCTCCGGCTGCCAGAGGATTCGTTCGAGGGTTCCTACGAGGGGCTGGTGGCGCACGAACTCGCGCACCAGTGGTGGGGCGACTGCGTCACCTGTCGCCACTGGTCGGAAGGCTGGCTGAACGAAGGGTTCGCCACCTATTCCGAGATCATCTGGCTGGAGAAGGACCAGGGCGCGGACCATGCGAACTACGCGCGACTGGAGCAGATGGTCGCCTATCAGATCGAGGACGGCCGGGACTATCGCCGTTCGATCGTCCAGACCAACTACCGGCGCCCCGACAACATCTTCGATCGGCATCTCTACGAGAAGGGATCGCTGGTCCTCCACATGCTGCGGGCACTGCTGGGCGATGCGGCCTGGCGGCGGTCGCTTCAGCGCTACATCGCTCGCCACGCTTTCGGGCCAGTGGAGACGGCCGATCTGCGCCGCGCCTGCGAGGAGGAGACAGGGAGGAATCTCACCTGGTTCTTCGACCAGTGGATCTATGCCGCCGGGCATCCGGAGCTGCGCGTGACGCGGCGCTGGGATGACCGCGCGCGGGTCCTGACGCTCAAGATCGAGCAGGTGCAGGAGGCGGCCGAGGGCACGCCCGCTGCCTACCGGCTCCCGATGGTACTGGAAGTCTCCGTGGGAGGACGGTGGCAAAAGATTCCGATCGAACTCCGCACGCGGTTGGAGACGATCCATATCCCGTTCACTTCACGTCCCGCCTACGTCGCGCTCGATCCGGCGCACGACGTCATGAAATTGATGCACTTCGACCGTTCGGACGACGAACTCCGCTTCGGGCTGGCCCGCTCGCCGCATGCGGTAGAGCGAATCCGCTGCGCCCGCGAACTCTCGGCCCGCACCGACGAGAAGACGATCGCGTCGCTCCTTCGCGCCATGCGCGCGGATCGCTTCTGGGGCGTGCGCTCCGCCGCGGCGGTGACGCTCGGGGAAATCGGCCGCCGCGTCCCTGGTCTCGGAGATCGGATCGCCTCCGCCGCGGCGAAGCAGGGTATCCGGGTTCGCCGCGCCGCCATGTGGGCGCTCGGCATGATCGCGGACGAACCGGCGGGGAAGAAACTCCGCCGTCTCGCGCCGCTAGAGCGGGACTCCTACGCCGCGGGCGTCGCCCTGATCGGCATCGCGCGATCCGGGGGAACGGGCGCGTACGAGGCGATCGAGGCGGAACTCGGAAGAGAGAGCCACCGCGACATCCTCCAGACGCTCGCGTTCGACGCGTTCGTGACGCTGAAAGATTCGCGCGCCATCGACGTCTTCCTCGACTCCACGAGCCCGCGCTATCGGAACGAGCGCCGCGCCTCGGCCACGCGCGCCCTTGGCCGGTTCGGCACGCTGAACGAGCGGACCGAGTCGCGATTGGTTGAACTTCTATCGGATTCGTGGTTCCGCGCTCGCGCGGCGGCTGCTGGCGCGCTCGTCAGGCTCAAGTCGCCCCGCGCCGCCGCCGAGATCGCCAGGGCGCTCGAGCACGAACCTCTCGACTTCGTGAAGAGCGCGTTCGAGCAGGCGCTGGCCGACGCGAAGGAATCGACGTAGCGATGTCTCTCACTCCCGGAACCAAGCTCGGCCCCTACGAGATCATCGACCTCCTTGGAGCAGGCGGCATGGGGGAGGTCTATCGATCCCGCGACACGCGGCTGGGCCGCGAGGTGGCGGTGAAGGTGCTGCCGCGCGGCATGGCGTCCGATCCGGAGCGGCAACTTCGCTTCGAGGCGGAAGCGCGCGCGGCCGGATCGCTCAATCATCCAAACATCGTCACGCTCCACGACGTCGGCGTGGCGGAGGGCATTCCTTACCTCGTGACTGAGGTGCTAGAGGGAGAGAGTCTCCGCGCGCTGATCCAGCGAGGACCGGTCCCAATCGCCCGCGCTGTCGATCTGATCATCCAGCTCTCCAGTGGTCTTACAGCCGCCCACGCCAAGGGGATCGTCCATCGAGACTTGAAGCCGGAGAATCTCTTCATCCTCGCGGACGGCCGTCTCAAGATCCTCGACTTTGGCATCGCCAAACTGACGCGCGCCGACTCCGCGGCGGGGACGGGAGTCGACGTCGAGACGACTCCGGTCTTCGCGTCGCTCACGATGGCGGGAACGATCATGGGCACCGTCTCCTACATGGCGCCGGAGCAACTGCGCGACCGGCCCGTCGATCAGCGCGCCGATCTCTTCGCCGTTGGAGCCATTCTCCACGAACTCCTCACCGGGAAGCAGCCATTCACCGGCGAAACCGCCGCCGACCGCGTGAGCGCCATTCTCATGGCCGACGCTCCTACGCTACCCGCCGAGGCCGAGCGCGAGATTCCCAGAATCGGCGCGGTCGTCGCCCGGCTCCTGGCCAAGCGGCCGGACGGGCGATTCGATAGCGCTGCCGATCTCGCGTTCACGCTGACCCTCCTGAAAGGGAAGCCGTCGCCGCCAGAACTGGCGGGCGGGGTCGCGACCGGCGAGATCTCATCGCAATCGAAGATCGAATTCCGGCAGCTCACGTTTCGCGACGGCGAGATCGGCAACGCGCGATTCGCCCCCGATGGACAAACCGTCGTCTACGACGCCGCGTGGGGCGGCGGCCAGCCCGAGGTCTATTTGACGCGGCTGGAGTCTCCCGAGTCGAGCCCGATCGGTTTGCCGAACGCCAGCGTCCAGGGCATCTCCTCCACGACGGAAGTGGCGGTGGTCCTTCGCCCCAAGGATGTGGGCGGGTTCGTCTGGCTCGGCACGCTGGCCCGTTTCCCGCTCGTGGGAGGGCGCCCGCGGGAAGTCGTCGATTCGGTCTACTTCGCTGACTGGTCTCCCGACGGGAGAAATCTTGCCGCGATCCGCTTCGTCGACGGCGTCTGCCGGCTCGAGGCGCCTCTCGGCAAGGTGATCCACACCACGCATGCCTGGATGAGCCATCTCCGTTACTCCCCCGACGGGTCGATGCTGGCGTTTCTGGAGCACCCGGCCACCGGGAACAATGCCGGCCACGTCTGCGTCATCCGCCCCGGTGAAGCCCCGAGGCGCCTGACCGAAAAACGCTACGAAATGGTCTGGCGCCTGGCCTGGAGGCCGGACGGCAAGGAGGTCTGGTTCGGAGGGCAGGAATCCGACGAGGCGAC
>JANNMC010000361.1:0-29770 GCA_031397435.1 Candidatus Eiseniibacteriota bacterium | reverse complement strand
CTGGGCGATCTGCGCAAGGGCGCGGGGTTCGGGATCCGCATGGAGGTCCCGGCGTTGGGGCGAATCGGCTTCGACGTAGGGTATGGTTTCGACCGCGAAGAAGGGGGTACCTGGGAGACCCACTTCCAACTTGGTAACACATTCTGAGGTAAGGGGTTAGAAGATGACTCGACACCGTTCGGGGCGTGGGGTAATCTGGGGCGCGCTCTTCATCGCGCTCCTTTTCGGAGTACCCCGGATCGCGTCGGCTGAGGTGAAGCTCGCCTTCATCGATTCCGACCGGGTGTTCGCGGAATACGAGAAGACCCGGGAGGCGCAGGCTGCGTTCAACCGGGAGGTGCAGGAACTGTCTCGGTCGGCCCAGGATCAAAAGGGCGAGATCGACAAGGCGCAGGGTCGGCTGGACCAGCAGAGCCCCATGTTGAGCGAGGCGAAGCGGGACCAGGAGACCCAGGCGCTGCAGCAGAAGGTCAGCGACTACGAAGCGTTCATTCAGAAGAACTGGGGTCCCGGTGGGGCGATCTCCAAGCTGAACGAGGAGTATCTCCGGCCGATCATCGACCGAGTCCACCAGATCGTCGCCGATATCGGCAACAACGAGGGGTACCAGCTCATCCTTGACGCCGCGGACGGGAACATCGTCTACGGCGACAAGACGCTCGACCTGACGGATCGGGTCCTGTCGCGGCTTCGGGACGAAGACTCGGGCAAAATCCCGCCGGCAGGAAGCGGTTCCACCACCGGCGGACCGTAGTCGAACCGACGTCTCGATTCGCGCCCCGTGAGGCGCCAAGGGAGTTACGGATGCGCGTCACCCTGGAGACCGTGGCCAAAGCCATCGATGGCGAGGTCATCGGCGATGGTTCCATCGAAATCACGGGCGTCGCGGGCATCCGAGAGGCGCGCGAAGGGGAGTTGACCTTCCTGGCGAATCGCCGCTACGAGAGTTACCTCGGCGAGACGCGCGCCTCGGCCATCATCGTCGCCGGGAACCACCGCGTCACCGACAAGACGCTCGTCCGCAATTCGAATCCCTACCTTGCCTACCTGAAGGCGGTCTGTTTTTTTCAGGGTGACGCCCCGCGCGCGGAGCCTGGCATTCATGCGACGGCCGTCGTCATGCCCGGTGCCGACATCGACCCCAGCGCCTCGATCGGGCCCCACGTCGTCGTGGAAGCGGGCGCCCGCATCGGCGCGGAAGCCCGCATCGACGCTGGCTGCTACATCGGGGCCGGCGCGACCGTGGGCTCGCAGACGAGACTCTATCCCAACGTCACGCTTCGCGAGGAGTGCGCCCTGGGCGACCGGGTGATCGTCCACTCGGGAACGGTCATCGGCAGCGACGGGTTCGGTTTCGTCCGCGACGGGGACCTCTACCGGAAGTTGCCGCAGGTCGGCACGGTGGCGGTGGAGAACGACGTGGAGATCGGCGCCAACGTCACGATCGATCGCGCCACCACGGGGACGACCCGGATCGGCGAGGGGTGCAAGATCGACAACCTCGTTCAGATCGGCCACAACGTCCAGATCGGCCCCCACTGCATCATCGTCGCGCAGGTCGGCATCTCCGGAAGCACGGAGGTTGGAGACCACGTCGTCATCGCCGGCCAGGTCGGCATCGTCGGGCACATCGAGATCGGCAGCGGCGCGCAGATCGGCGCCAAGTCTGGCGTCGCGAGGTCCATCAAGCCGGGGCAGCGGGTCTTCGGATATCCCGCCCTCCCGGTGGTCCAGGCGAAGCGGATCGAGGCCTGCCTTCGAAATCTTCCCGACCTGATTCAGACGGTCCGGTCGCTCAAGCGCCGGGTGGAAGAGTTGGAAGGCGGGAATGGCGGAGGCGATTCCTGTTGAGCCAGCCCCACCAGCGAACCCTTGGCCGCGTCGTTTCCTATGAAGGCGTCGGACTTCACACGGGCTTGCCGTGTCATATCGAGTTTCGTCCCGCGCCTCCGGGCACGGGGATTCGCTTCGTGCGCCTCGACCTCCCGGGTGAGCCCGAGATCCCGGTCGCGCCGGCCTCCGCGCGCGCCGACAACGATCAACTTCGCCGCACCGTGTTGAAGTGCGGTGCCGCGGAAGTCCACACGGTCGAGCACGTGCTGGCCGCCGTGGCCGGTCTCGAAATCGATAATCTGGTCATCGCCCTGAACGCCGCCGAGCCGCCCGAACCGCCGGACGGAAGCGCCAGCGCCTACGTCACGCTCTTCCAGCAGGCGGGGATTGCCGAGCAGCAGGCTACGCGGCGCTACTTCCATGTCCTCGAGCCGGTGCGGCACGAGGAGAACGGAGTGGTGCTGGCGGCCTTCCCGCACGATGGGCTTCGCGTCACCTTCACGATCGAATACCCGAACGCGTACCGTGGCACGCAGCACGCGACGTACGACATCACCCCCGAGGTATTCGTGAAGGAGATCGCTCCCGCTCGGACGTTCGTGCTGGAGCGCGACGTGGAGGCGCTACGGGCTCAGGGTATGATTCGCGGCGGGTCGCTCAAGAACGCCGTCGTGGTGAAACCGGACGGCGTGATGAACGAAGGCGGGCTCCGCTTCGAAGACGAGATGGTCCGGCACAAGATCCTCGACTTCCTCGGCGACCTCTCGCTCCTGGGGCGGCCCGCGCGCGGGCACTTCCTCTCGATCAAGTCGGGACACGCGAGCAACGTCCGCTTCGTGCAGCGCCTGGCGGCCAGCGAGGCCGCCGCGGGGATGGCCCCGGCCGGCGCGAACGGAAGCGGGGCCGTGTCGCTCGACATCACGGCGATCATGCGCATCATGCCCCATCGCTATCCGCTTCTCCTCATCGACCGCATCCTGAGTCTCGACGAGGAGCGTGTGGTGGGGATCAAGAATGTCACGATCAACGAACCGTTCTTCGTCGGACACTTCCCGGGGCATCCGATCATGCCGGCGGTGCTCATCGTGGAAGCGATGGCGCAATGCGGCGGCGTGCTTCTGATGAACCGGGTGGACCGGCCGAAAGACAAGCTCGTCTACTTCATGGGAATCGATAACGCGAAATTCAGGAAGCCGGTGCGACCCGGAGACCAACTCCGTTTCGAGCTGACCCTGATTCGCCTGAAGCAGCGTATCTGTAAGATGGAGGGGAAGGCCTACGTCGATGGAGACCTCGTCGCGGAAGCAGAGCTCCTATCCAGCATCGTTGACCGCAATCCCTGAGGTCGACCGCCACACGGGGACGTGGGCGCGGCCGATCGGCGCGGTCGTGCCGCTCCCGGACTTGCGGGACGTCAGGCCGCGCGTGCACCCGACGGCGATCGTGGAGCGGGGGGCGGAGCTTGGCCCGGGTGTGGAGATCGGCCCCTTCTCCTACGTCGGCCCGCATGTCACGCTGGGGGAGGGGACGAGCGTCGGCCTTCATGCCATCCTCGAAGGGTGGACGACGATCGGGCCGCGCTGCCAGATCCATCATGGCGCCGTCATCGGGAACATCCCCCAAGATCTGAAGTTCCGCGGAGTCCCGGCGAAGGTCGTCGTGGGTTCCGATACGACCATTCGTGAATACACCACGATCCATGCGGCCACCGAGGAATCGGAGGCGACGATCGTCGGCGACCGCGTTCTCCTCATGGCCTACACCCACGTGGCGCACAACTGCCGTCTGGGGAACAACGTGATCCTCGCGAATGCGGTGACCCTGGCGGGTCACGTCCGCGTGGACGACTACGCCATCATCGGAGGACTGACTCCGATCCATCAGTTCGTCGCGATCGGGGCGCACTCGTTCATCGGCGGCGGATCGCGGGTGCCTCAGGACGTGCCGCCCTTCGTCAAGGCGGCGGGAAATCCGCTCCGGGCGTGCGGCCTCAACAGCGTCGGGATGGAGCGGCGAGGAATCCCGGCCGAGGTTCGCTTGGAACTGAAGCGAGCCTACCGCATCCTCTATCGTTCGCAGCTCAACGTGTCGCAGGCGCTCGATCGGATTCTCTCCGAGTTGAAGCCTTATCCGGAAGTTCATGACTTCGTGGAGTTCGTCCGGAGCTCGGAACGGGGCATCGTGCGGTGACCGGCGCTCGGGCCGGCGTCGCGGGGGTGGGCCACCTCGGGTCCCACCACGCGCGCGTCTGGGCCCGGGTACCCGGCGTTTCATCGGTCGTGGCGTTCGATCCCGATCCCGCCGCGCGGGAGCGGGCCGCCGTGGCCCTCCCGGGACTCCAGTTCGCCGACTCCTACGAGGCGCTCCTGGATCGCTGCGATCTCCTTTCCATCGCGGCGCCCACATCCACGCACGCGGAGCTCGCACTAACCGCGCTCCGGGCCGGGCGCCACGTCTTGGTCGAGAAACCGATGGCCGTCACTCCCGAGGAAGCGGAAGCGATGCTGGCCGCGGCCCGGTCGGCCGGCCGGGCTCTCCTGGTCGGACAGATCGAGCGCTTCAATCCCGCGGTCCGTGCGGCGTTGCCGCACCTCGCGAATCCACGCTTCATCGAGGCGCATCGCCTGGCCCCGCCGGTGCCGCGCGGCATCGACGTCGACGTGGTCCTCGATCTCATGATCCACGATCTCGATCTCGCGCTCCTCGCGACCCGGTCGCGCATCGTGGAGATGCATGCGGTAGGCGTCCCGGTCCTGACGGACAAGGTGGACATCGCGAACGCGCGGCTCGTCTTCGCCTCGGGCTGTGTGGCGAACATCACGGCGAGCCGGATCTCCCGCGAAAAGGTGCGCAAGATCCGCTTCTTCGACCGAGCCTCCTATCTTTCCATCGATTGCATGAATCGCACCGTGGAGGCATACAGCCTCGCCCCACCGGCGCCGGGCGCCGCGCCCGACGACTGGATGACGCGGATCCGACCGCTTGCGGTCGTGGTGGACGGAACGGATCCGCTCGAGAGCGAGCTGGGACACTTCCTGGCGCTGCGGGACGATCCCGCTCGTTCCTGGGAGGAGTGCGCCACCGCCCTCGAGGCGCTCCGGGCCGCCGAGGCGATCGGGCGCCTGGTTTCTCGCGCTCAACCCGACGCGGCGAGCCTCACGGTCTGAAGCTCCCTCCCCTGATTCTCTCCGCCGGCGACCCTTCGGGGGACCGCCTCGGCGCGGCGCTTCTCGACGCCTTGCGCGCCAAGGGCGTGGAGGTGGAGGCGGCCGGCATCGGTGGGCCGGCCCTTCGCGAGGCGGGCCTCCGGAGCGTGGCGTCGATGGAGTCGGTAGCCGTCATGGGATTCGCCGAGATCGTGACCCACCTCGGCGCGATCCATCACGCCCGCCGCGGAATCCGCGACTTGCTACGACAAAATCCCGACGCCATCTTCCTTCCAATCGACGCCCCCGGGCTTCATCTCGGCCTTGCGCGCGAGGCGCACCGAATGGGGCGGCGCGTGGTCTACTACGTCTGTCCTCAGATTTGGGCGTGGGGCTACGAACGGGTGAAGCGTCTGCGCGAAGACGTCGATCTGACGCTTCTCCTATTCCGATTCGAGGAGGATCTGCTGCGCCGCGAATCGGCGGCAGCGGAGTGGGTCGGCCATCCGGCAGGCGGGCTCCGCCCCGACGTGGCCGCGAGCGCGGCGGCGCGCGAAGCCTTCGGCCTGGCGGCAGGAGAGCGCCTCCTGGCGCTACTTCCCGGGAGCCGCCGCGGGGAAGTGACGCGGCATCTCGGGCCGATGCTCGACGCCGCGGCGCGCCTGGTCGCGGGCGCCTCCCGGCCGCTCCGTGTCGTCGTGAGCGACGCGGGAGCCGTGGAGGAGGTGCGGCGGAAGCGTGACGTCGCCGCCCTCTGGAGTTCGCTCGCCCCGCGGGTCCACCGCGGCGTGTCCGAGCCGCTCCTTCTCGCCGCCGATCTGGCGCTCGTCGCCTCGGGGACCGCCACTTTGGAGACGGCGGCCCTCGGCGTCCCGCTCGTGCTTGTCTACCGAACCGGCGCGCTGAACTACGCGATCGCGCGCCGGCTCGTGAAGCTCCGGCGAATCGGGCTCGTCAACATCGTGCTCGATGACGACGTGGTGCCCGAGTGCCTTCAAGATCGCGCCACCGGCGCGGCGATCGCCGCGGCGGCCGCACCGCTCCTCGAGAGCGAGCCGGCGCGAAAGAAACAGCGCGAGGCGTTCTCCCGGCTTCCTGGAATCCTCGGAGGGCCCGGAGCGGCGGAACGGGCGGCCGACGCCCTCCTCGCGTTCGCCGCCAGAACCGACCGCGCCGCGTCCGCCCGGCGATGAACGCTTCACTCGGAATCTATCGTTTCTTGACCGGCGGTGCCGGTGCCGTCATGTCGCCTGTCGGCAGGCTCCTCGCCCCGAGCGGCTCCCCGTGGCGGGCTCGCTTCGGCGCCCCAGAAGGCGTCGGTCGAGCCGCCGGTGGGCCGTGGATTCACGCCGCGTCGATGGGGGAGGCGGCGGCCGCGCTCCGCTGGGTCGACGCCCTCCTCGCCGCGGGCTACCGAGCGCCGCTCTTCGTCACGACGCGCACGGCCGCGGGGCTCGAGCGCGTGCGACGCGGAGCCGGTGCGAACGTCGTGGCCGCCGCGGCGCCGATCGATTTCCCGCAAGCGGTTCGCCGCGTCCTCCGCGAGGCCGCGCCGATGAGGCTCGACCTGATCGAGACCGAACTCTGGCCCAATCTCCTCTACGAGGCGCACGCCGCTGGCGTGGCGGTCGTCGCGGTGAGCGCCACTGTCTCGGCGCGCAGCGCCGCCCGCCTCCGCTCGCTCGGCCTCGGCGGCGAGCCGCTCTTCGGACCGCTCCACGTGCTCGCGCAGAGCGAGCGGCACGCCGAGCGCTTCCGTTCGCTGGGAGTCGCGGACGATCGCTGCCGCGTGATCGGCGACCTCAAGGCCGACACGATTCCCGAGGCCGGAGTGGATTCGGCCGACCCGGCATCGCGGCGGCTCGTCGTCTTCGCGAGCCTGAGACCTGGAGAGGAGGAGACCGCGGCGGCTATCGCGCTGATGCTGGCGGCGCGTTCCGACGCGGAGACGTGGCGCTACGTCGTGGCCCCCCGGCACGACCGGGGCGTGCCGCCGCTGCGTGCCGCGTTCGCCCGCGCCGGGATCGCGCTCGACCTTCGCGACGACTCGTCTGGTGGTGGGGCTTCCGTGGCCGACTGGGCGGGAACCCTCGCACCCGCCGGGAGAACGCCTTCGGCGGGGATGCTCGCGACCCGGGGAGAGTTGAGTGATCTCTTCTGGTTCGCGCGCGCGGCACTGGTTGGAGGGACGTTTGCCCCGTGGGGCGGGCACAACGTGCTCGAGCCAGCCGCGCGGGGTTGTCCGGTGATCGTCGGTCCGCATCACGAAGAGGTCGAGGCGGGCGTGTCGCTCCTCCTTTCCCACGCGGCAGGCGCGGTGGCGCCGGACGGAGCGGCCGCGCCGGCGATCCTCTCCGCCTGGCTCGACGAGACGGGGTCGGCCCGTGTCGCGGGAGCGCTGGCTGCGGCGCGCGCGGCCGAGGGAGCCGCGAAACGGGGTCTGGCGGCGCTGACCGACTGGGGACTCGAGCCGTGAGTGAAGGGGGCGGACGCTTTCCCCTCCGGCCCTGGGTGGAACGCTCCTGGCGCGGGGAGGGATCGCCCCTGGCGGCACTAGCGCTTCGTCCTCTCGAGCTACTTTACAAAGTCGGAGCGGCGCTCGCGCGATTCCGTGCGACGCGGATGCGCCGTCCGATGCAGGGGATCGAGGTCATCGCGATCGGGGGGCTCACGGTTGGCGGTTCGGGGAAGACGACGCTGGCACGCTGGGCCGCACGGGCCGCGCTTGAGGCGGGGCGCCGGCCCGCCATTCTCCTTCGCGGCCACGGCTCGGACGCTGCCGGGCGCGAACCCCAGATCATCCCCCGCGACGCACCTTCGACTCCGGGGGCGGCGCGCCGGTATGGAGACGAGGCCCTGGCGCATCGGGCAGCGCTGCCGGCTTTGGTACTGGTCGTGACCGGGAAGGACCGCCGGAAGGCGGCTCGCCTGGCCCGCGAGTCTGGCTCCGATCTGGCAATCCTCGACGATGGCTGGGAGCAGGGCACGCTCTCGTGGAACTTCCTGTGGGTCCTCCTCGATTCGCCCCTCCCCTTTGCCAACGGGCGGCTCCTGCCGGCTGGACCGCTTCGGAGGCCCGTTGGCAACCTGCGGCAGGCCAACGTCATCGTGGATATTGCTGAAGCGGCGAGTGAAGAGCCGGGAGGCGTGATCGATTTCCTGGCCGAGGGGGCGCCGGGACTTCCGCGTGTCCGCTTCACACGCCGCGTGGAATCCTGGAGCAGAGCCGGCGGGAGGGGTGAATCCGTGGAAGCCGCAGGACCTCCCGAGGCCCCGAGGCTCTTGATCTCATCGGTCGGCTCACCGGATCGCCTGGAACGATTTCTCCGAGGGGCGGGGGCGGCGCCGGCCGATCACGTCGCGTTTCCCGATCACGGCGAATGGGATCTCCAACTCGTGGAGCGGCACGCCGCGGAACTCCGTGCGAGAACGGGCGTGGCCCCAATTCTCCTCGTGACCGACAAGGACGAAGCGCGGGCCGCGGGGTTGGCGGACCGGGGGCTCGACGTCTGGGTTGTCCGAAGCACGCTCGCCCCTTTCGACGATCCCGCTCCGCTCCTCGCGGCGTTCGGCCAAGCCGGCGGGGCAGCCGTGGCGGTGCGGCCGCCGATCGGCTAGGCTGATCGGCCATGGCACAAACCAGACGTCTAAGCCCCACCAGCCGAAACGAATTCGAGGCCGACGTCCTGGTCATCGGAAGCGGCATCGGCGGCCTCTCGGTGGCGCTCCACCTCGCCGAGACGGTTCGAGTCCTCGTCGTCACCAAGGTGGACGCCGAGGAGTCGAACACGAACTATGCCCAGGGCGGCATCGCCGCGGTGCTGGGGACGGACGACACGGTCACCCTTCACGAGCGCGACACGCTCGTCTGCGGCGCGGGGCTCTGCGATCCCGAAGCCGTGCGCGTGCTGGTGGAGGAGGGTCCGGGGGAAGTCCTTCGCCTTCTATCTCTGGGGGTTCGCTTCTCCCGCGATCCGGAACATCGCGGGCGCCTCGCGCTGGGCCGGGAAGGGGGACACTCGCGGCGGCGAATCGTCCACGCCAAGGACCGGACTGGACACGCCGTCGAACGCACGCTCCTCGATCGCGCGCGCGCGCATCCGAAGATCACCGTCCTCGAGAATCACATCGCGGTCGATTTGATTCTCGAATCGAAACATCTGGAGGGCCGCCACCGCGCCCCGTCGCGCGATCGGGTCTGGGGCGCCTACGTGCTCGACCGGAAGTCGGGCGAGATCCGCGTGGCCGCGGCGAAGGCCACCGTGCTCGCCACGGGCGGCGCGGGGAAGGTCTACCTCTACACGAGCAATCCCGACATCGCCACCGGCGACGGGCTGGCCGCCGCCTACCGGGCCGGCGCCTCGGTCGCCAATCTCGAGTTCATGCAGTTCCATCCAACCTGCCTCTTTCACCCCGAGGCGAAATCGTTCCTCATCTCGGAAGCGGCTCGCGGCGAGGGGGCCCGTCTCCTGACGACCGACGGAAAGCCGTTCATGAAGCGCCACCACCGGCTCGGCGATCTGGCGCCGCGCGACGTGGTGGCGCGCGCGATCGACTACGAGATGAAGCGCCGCGGCGACAAGTACGTGCTCCTCGACATGGCGCGCCTGGGGCGCCGAGTCTTGGAGCGGCGCTTTCCGACGATTACGCGCCGCGTGCTCGAACTCGGCTACGACATTTTCCACGATCCGATTCCCGTCGTCCCGGCCGCGCACTATCTTTGCGGCGGCGTGGCGACCGATCTCGACGCGCGCACCGACCTGCCGTGGCTCTGGGCCTGCGGGGAAGTCGCCTGCACCGGCGTGCATGGCGCGAACCGGCTGGCGTCGAACTCGCTGCTCGAGGCGCTCGTCTTCGCCAGGCGCGCCAGCCTGAGCATCCTGCACCGGCTGGCCGGAGAGCGGCCGCGGCGGGTGCCGCGCCTTCCGCGCTGGCGCTTCAACGGGGCCGTAAAGCCGAAGGAGCAGGTGATCTTCGACCACAATTGGGATGCCGTCCGAAAACTCATGTGGGACTATATGGGCATCGTCCGCAGCGACGAACGTCTCGATCGCGCCGCCGAAATGGTCGCGGTCTTCAAGGATCAGACGGAGCGCGACTACTGGCACTATCGGCTGGACGCCGATCTCGTGGAGCTTCGGAACATCACTCTGGTCGCCGAGCTCATGGTCGCGTGCGCCCAACGCCGCGCCGAGAGCCGCGGACTTCATTACAACGTGGACCATCCGCGACTGGACGACCGGCGCTATCGTGCCGACACCCTGTTGCGCCGCGGCCGCGCGCACTGACGATCCCATGGATCTCGAAACCGCCATCCTCGATCTCGCGGAAAAGCACGGCCGTTACCGCCCCGCGGCGTATCACTTCACGCTGCAGGCCGTCCATGTCACCGTGGACCGGTCGCGTGAGGGCGGAGGAGGCCCGCGGCATGTCTCGGGGGGCGAAGTCCTCGAGGGGATACGGGGCCTCGCCCGCGCCCGCTTCGGACCGATAGCGAAGACCGTGTTCGAGCAGTGGGGTGTCGGCAAGACCGAGGACTTCGGGGAAATCGTTTTCCAGCTGGTCGAGGCCGGGATTCTCGGAAAAACCGAGGAGGACCAGATGAGCGACTTCGCGCGCGGTTTCGATTTCGAACAGGCGTTCGTCCGCGAGTACGATTGGCTCGACGGATTCGCCGCGCCCCCGGACGCCTCCTCCTAGACCGCCGATGTCCGCCGACCGCCCTCCTCGCGCCCCGTCGCCGCCGACCCCGCTCTTCCGACTGCTGGGGTACCTGCGACCCTACCGATTCCGGCTCTGGATCACGGCGCTCCTGATCTTCGGCTTCGCGCTACTCAGCGGAGCCTCCATCGGGATGATCTCGCCCTTCATGAAGGTCCTCTTCACGCCGCGGCCGGTGACGACGCAGGGGAGCGCCGCACCCGGCGCCCCCGACGCGCCGGCGAGCCTGGGGATGCCGGCGGGAGTGGCCGAGTTCGTCGCTCCGGCGCCGCCGGCGGGAGCGAGCGTCGCGCCGCCGAGCGGGCTGGCCGCCCGCGTGAACGCCTGGAAGGAGGACATCCGAACCTGGTTCGAGCACTTCTTCCTGACGGGCGATCCGGTTCGCTCGCTCACGAGGATTTGCCTCGCGCTCCTGGCGGTTTTCTTGCTTAAAAATCTATTCGACTACCTGCAGAGCGTGCAGAGCGTGCAGACGGTGTGGATCGAGCAGGCGGTGGTCCGGGATCTCCGGAACGAGGTCTACGGCCACCTCCATCAACTCTCGCTCTCCTGGTTTCACGCGAGGCGATCCGGGGCGCTGACGTCGCGGCTGACGAACGACATCGCGCTCGTCCGCGGGGCGCTCGCGGCCGGATTCAGCAACCTCGTGAAGAGCATCCTGCTTCTCGCGGTCTGCCTCTTCTGGATCTTCTGGACCTCGTGGAAACTCGCGCTCCTCTCGTTCCTGGTGCTTCCTCCCTCGCTCCTCCTCATCGTCTGGCTTGGGAAGAAGCTCCGGCGGCGGAGCACCATCACGCAAGAGCGAATGGCCGATCTGAACGCGATCCTCCAGGAGACACTCTCCGGCATTCGCGTCGTGAAGGCGTTCTCCATGGAGGGTTTCGAGCAGCGGAAGTTCGGACGGGCGGCGCAGGACTACTTCCGCGCCTTCGTCCGCCAGCGCCGCCTCGGCGCCATGGCGGGACCGCTCTCCGAGTATCTCGGGGTGGTCGCCACGGTGGCGGTTCTCTGGTACGGAGGAAACGAGATTCTCTTGCGCCGCGCCATCGAGCCGCAGCAGTTCTTCATCTTTCTCTTCGCGATGCTGCAGCTGATGACTCCGTTGAAGGCGCTCAGCAACATCAACGCGACGCTCCAGGAAGGACTGGCGGCGGCCGAGCGGATCTTCCGCATCCTCGACACGCCGCCGACCGTGATCAGCAAGCCCGACGCTCGCCCGGCCGGTCCGGTGACGAGCGCCATCGAGTTCGACGCTGTTTCGTTCCGCTACGGCCAGGGTGAGGACGTGCTGCGCGACGTCTCGTTCCGCGTTCCCGCGGGATCGATGGTGGCGCTGGTGGGGCCGAGCGGTGCGGGGAAGTCGACGATGGTCGATCTCGTCGCGCGCTTCTACGATCCGACGGCCGGCGTGATTCGCATCGACGGCCACGATCTTCGCGATCTCGAACTCGGCTCCTGGCGGCGTATGCTCGGGGTCGTCACGCAGGAACCGATCCTCTTCAACGACACCGTCTGGAGCAACATCGCCTACGGCGTGGACGGCGCGGCGGAAGAGTCGGTCCGTCGCGCCGCGCGCGCCGCGAACGCCGAACGCTTCATCCTCGACATGCCGGAGGGATTCAAGACCCGCATCGGCGACCGGGGCGTGAGGCTGTCGGGCGGGGAACGCCAACGCCTGGCGATCGCCCGCGCGATCTTCAAGAATCCGCCGGTTCTCCTCCTCGACGAGGCAACCTCGAGTCTCGACTCGGAGTCGGAACTCCTGGTCCAGGAGGCGCTGGAGGCGCTCTTCGAGGGGCGCACGGTCTTCGTGATCGCCCACCGGCTTTCCACGATCCAGCGCGCCGACCGCATCGTGGTCCTCGATCAGGGGCGCATCGTCGAAACCGGCACGCACGAAGAGCTGGTCTCCACGCCGGGGCTCTATCAGAAGCTCCACCGCCTCCAGTTCAGGATGGCCGATTCGGACGCTTCCGCGCGCGACCGCGCCGGCTGATTCGATGGCTCCTGGTCCGGCGCTGGTCCTCCGTCTCTCCTCGCTCGGGGACGTCCTGCTCGCGGCTCATCTCCCGTCGCTCCTGCGCGCGGCGTCGCCCGGCCGGCGCGTCCTCTTCCTGACGAAGGAGCGATTCGCCGGTCTCTTGCGCAACCATCCCGACATCGACCGTTTCTACATGCTCCAAGACGGCTCGAGCGATCCGGCAGCTCCCGGGCCGCTCGGGGTGAAGGGAGGCGCCGGAGATCTTCGGCTACCGCTCCGGAAGGAGGGGATCGAGGAGATCTTCGATCTGCAGCAGAACTTCAGATCCTCCTCGGCGACCCGCTCGCTCGAGAGCGCGAGGCGCGTCCCGTTCGAGAAGCACGGCATTCGCCGCCGCCTCCTGGTCCACGCCCGCTGGCTTCGGCCAGAGCCGCTTCCGCCGCTTCTTCGCCGCTATCGCGCGCTGGCCGGACTTCCGGAATCGGCGGCGCTTCGTCCCTGGCTTCGCGACGCGCTCTCGCCGGGGGAGCGAACGCGGGCCGAGGAGCGGCTCGGGGCACTCGTCGATCGCGGTTTTGTCCTCGTGGCTCCGGGGGCGCGCTGGGCGACGAAACGGTGGCCTGCGCGCCACGCTGTTTCGCTCGGCACTCTGGTCGCGCGTGAAACCGGACTCGCCGTTCGTTACGCTGTCGGCCCCGGGGAAGAGGCGCTGGCGCGGGAACTCGGCACGCATCTCCCATCGGGCGAGGCGAGTCCGATCCTGGCACTCGGCCTTCGCGAGATCGCCGCGGTCGCAGCCCGCGCCCGGGCCATCGTCTCTACCGATTCGGCGCTCCTCCACTTCGGCCCCGCGCTGGGAGTCCCCGCGGTCGGGCTCTTCGGGAGCACGATTCCCGGGTTCGGCTTCGCCTCGGGCGAGCCGCGCGACGCGGTGGCGGAGGTTCCCCTGCCGTGTCGACCGTGCGACGTCCACGGCAAGAAGCGCTGTCCGCTGCGCCACCACGCCTGCATGGATCGGCTCGAGCCGGCGCTCGTGATGGAGCGACTCCGGCCGCTGCTCGCTCCCGCGCGACCGGCGCCTCGGCAGGCGGAGGAATCGCGCTCGTGAGCGATCGGGTTCTCGTCACCGGCCGCGATCCCGCGGCGCTCGTTCGCGCCGCGGAGCGGGCCTGCGGCGAGACGATCCCCTGGGTCGGGCCGGACGACGAGCAAGCGGCTCTCGCGACGGTTTGGTTCGCGAGCAGCGCCCCACCGCCGACACCGCTCGTGCTTCCATCGCTTCGCTGGATCCATTCGGCGTGGGCTGGGGTCGATCGCTGGATCGCACGCCCGGAATGGCGTGACGATGTCCTCTTGACCCGCACTGTCGCCGACTTCCCGCAGCGGATCGCCGAGTACGTCGTTGGCAGCCTGCTCGCCACCGTTCTCGACGTGCCGCGCGCCCGGAGCCAGCAGTCGGCCGGGGAGTGGGCGCGCTGGCTTCCTGGAACGCTTCAGGGAAAGACAATGCTCATCGTGGGGTACGGGGCGATCGGGGCGACGGTCGGCGCGGTGGCGCGGTCGCTGGAGATGGAGGTGCTCGGCGTGAGGCGTGGTCCCGTTTCGGAGGAGGAGCGCGCCCGCGGCATCGAGAACCCCGAGGCGTTGCCACGGCTCCTCCCTCGGGCCGATGTCGTCGTGAATCTCCTACCCGACACGCCCGAGACCGACGCGTTCTGGTCGGCCGATCGATTCGGGCTCCTCCCGAAGGGCGCCATCTTCGTAAACGTTTCGCGGGGTCGCTGCGTGGACGATGCCGCGCTCCTGGCGGCGCTCGAACGGGGACGGCCCGCCCGCGCCATCCTGGACGTCTTTCGCCAGGAGCCGCTACCGCCGGAGCATCCTTTCTGGAAGCATCCGGCCATCTGGATCACACCCCACGTGGCGGGGCGCGGCACCGAGGAGTCGGAAGGCAAAGCGTTCGGCGAGAATTGGCGGCGCTGGACGGAGGGAAAGCCGCTCCTCAACCCGGTGGAGCGCCTTCGCGGCTACTGATCGCTCCTACCGCGGAAGCCCTTCGACGCCGCGGCGGACCTCCTTCCGGATCCCTGGAAACCCCTTGATTCCGCGCGGTTGGGCGGCATAATCGCCCCGAGAGGCCCACGCTACGCTTACCCCTCGGGCCCCGTCGAGGAGACCAACCGTGCCGCTTCAGACCACTCCGGAACCGACCGTGAGTCACGATACGATGTGGGGAATCCAGAAGCCCTCCGCCGCACCCGGAATCAAGCTCGTGACCGTCCCGATTCCCTCCGTCGGACCCAAGGACGTCCGCATTCGCGTCACCGCGTTCGCGATCTGCGGGACCGACCTCCACATCATCGAGTGGGATCGCTGGGCCGCGTCCCGCATCAAGCCGCCCCTCGTCTTCGGACATGAGTTCACCGGTGTCGTCGAGTCGATCGGAGCAGACGTCACGCTCGTGAAGCCGGGCGATCGCGTCACGGGCGAGACCCACGTCTACTGCGGACTCTGTTACGCCTGCCGGCGCGGCTTGGCGCATCTCTGCCAGAACTGCAAGATCCTCGGCGTCGACCGCCAGGGCGCTTTCGCCGACTTCGTCGTCATTCCGGAGGGAAACGTCTGGAAACTTCACCCCGACATCCCCGAGGAGATCGCCGCCGTTCACGATCCACTCGGAAACGCCGTTCACACGGCGCTGGCCGGACCGATCGCGGGACTTCGCTTCGCCGTTTTCGGCTGTGGCCCGATCGGCTGCTTTTCAATTGGAATTCTGAAGGCTTCGGGTGCGTCGTGGGTCGCGGCCATCGATAAGAATCCGCTCCGGCTGGAACTGGCCGAGCGGATGGGCGCCGATCTCCTCCTCAACGCGGAGAAGGACAACATTCCTCGTTCGATCCTCGATCGGACGGAGGGGCGGGGCGTCGACGGCATGCTCGAGATGTCGGGGCATCCACAGGCGTTCCGGGACGGTTTCGATGCGCTGGCGAACGGAGGGCGCGTCTCGCTGCTGGGGATTCCGTCGGCCCCGCTCGAGATCGACGTCGCGAAGGAGATCATCTTCCGCGGCGTGACGGTTCAGGGCATCAATGGCCGCCTCATCTTCGATACGTGGTACCGGATGGAGGCGCTGCTCCTGTCGGGCAAGCTCGACATCCGCCCCGTGATCACGCACGTCCTCGGCTGGTCGGAATTCGAGAAGGCCGTGGAACTCCAGCGCTCGGGGAAGGCGGGGAAGATCGTGTTGCGGAGGGACCACGCATGAGCGCCGCCACGCCCGCCAGCCAGACCGCC
The DNA here is from genome assembly GCA_031397435.1 of Candidatus Eiseniibacteriota bacterium. Lineage (GTDB taxonomy): Bacteria > Eisenbacteria > RBG-16-71-46 > SZUA-252 > SZUA-252 > SZUA-252. The sequence continues at coordinate 13,795 of JANNMC010000361.1, read as the reverse complement.
GCCAATCCGCTTCAGTTTCTCGACGACGCGCTCCAGGAAATGAAGCGTGACGGCCTCTATCGGCGTCTCCGTATCCTGGATGGCGAGCAGAAGGCGCAGGCGCGGTTCGACGGCCGCGAGGTCGTGAATCTCTCCTCGAACAATTACCTGGGCCTCACGACCCACCCGAAACTTCGGGAGGCGGCACTCCGCGCCGTGAGGGAATTGGGCGTCGGTTCCGGATCGGTTCGGACCATCGCGGGGACGATGGAACTGCACATGGAACTGGAGCGCCGCATCGCCGCGTTCAAGAAGACGGAGGCGTCGGTCGTCTTCCAGAGCGGATTCGCGGCCAACGCCGGAACCGTCTCCGCCATTCTCGGGAAAGAAGACCTGATCCTCTCCGACGAACTCAACCACGCCAGCATCATCGACGGGGCGCGCCTCAGCCGAGCCACGATCAAGGTTTTTCCGCATCGTGACGTCGCCGCGCTCCGCCGGCTCCTGGAGGAGACGAAGGAGTTCAAGCGCCGGCTCGTCATCACCGACGGCGTCTTCAGCATGGATGGCGATATCGCGCCGCTTCGCGACATCACGGCCGCCGCGCGCGAGCATGGAGCGATCATGATGGTGGACGACGCGCACTCGAGCGGCGTCCTGGGGCGAAACGGCCGGGGAACGATCGATCACTTCGATCTGCATGGCCAGGTGGACATTCAGGTCGGGACGTTGTCGAAGGCGATCGGCGTCCTGGGCGGCTACGTCTGCGGTTCGAAATCGTTGATCGACTTTCTCCACCATCGCGCCCGCCCCTTCCTCTTCAGCACCTCGCATCCGCCCGCCGTGGCCGCCGCCTGCCTGGCCGCGTTCGATGTCCTGGAGGAGGAACCAGAGCGGATCGAGCGGCTCTGGACGAACACCAAGCACTTCAAGGCGGGGCTCGCTCGTCTCGGCTTCAACACCGGCATCAGCGAGACGCCGATCACGCCCATCATCGTCGGCGAGGCCGAGACAGCGATGGGCTTCTCCGACAAGCTCTTCGAACGCGGCGTCTTCGCCCAGGGAATCGGATTCCCGACCGTGGCGAAAGGGAAAGCGCGGCTCCGGACGATCGTGACCGCCACGCACACCGAAGCGGAACTCGACCGGGCGCTCGACACGTTCGGGTCGGTGGGACGCGACCTCGGCATCGTCCGGTAGCGATCGCGGCGACGTCGTGCCGCCGCCAGTCGCCGGACCGCTCCTCGTGCGGCTCCCGAACTGGCTGGGCGATCTGATTCTCGCCTGGCCCGTGCTCGACGCCGCCGCGCGCGAGCCGGTTCTCTTCGTCGGCCCCGCCGCGTTCGAGCCGCTCGTCCTCGCTCGCCATCCGCGCGCACGCTATCTCGCCTGGAGCCGCTCCGCGCGCTACGCGCTGGCGGGCATCCTCCGCCGTGAGCGCCCTCGCACGGCCCTTCTCCTGACCGAGTCGTTCTCTTCCGCGCTTCTCGCGTTTCTCGCCGGGGTCCCCGAACGGATCGGCTACGCCGCCGACGGGCGCGGCCCGCTTCTGACGCGGCGCGTGGCGCGTTCGGCGCCGGCGCGCTCGACGCCGCGCACGGCCGAGTATCGAGTGCTGGCCCGCGCGGCGCGCCTCGTCGTCGAGGAGGAGACTCCCTCGATCACGGCGACGGACCACGAACGTGCGGCCGCTCAAGATCTCCTGGCCCGCTCCGGCGCCTTCCGCGACTCCCAAGCCCCGGCGTACGTCGTCGTGGCCCCGGGTGCCGCGTACGGTCCGGCGAAGCAGTGGGGAGGTGATCGCTTCGGGGAGGCGGCCGCGGCGATCGCGGTACCCCGGGGAATTCCGGTAGTAGCCGTCGGGTCGGCGGCCGATCGCGCGGCGAGCGCGGAAGCCCTGAGGACGGCCCGCGCGGCCGGCGCGAAGACCTTCGACGCGACGGGCGCCACCGACCTCCCGGCACTGGTAGGAGTTCTCGCGGGTGCCTTGCTCGTCTTCACGAACGACTCGGGGGTCATGCATCTTGCCGCCGCCCTCGGCCGTCCGACCGTGGCGATCTTCGGATCGACGAGTCCCGTCTGGACCTCGGCCTCGGCCCCCGGGGTGGTGAACCTCTACGCCGCCTATCCCTGCTCGCCCTGTTTCCGGCGCACCTGTCCGATCGGTTACGGCTGCCTCCACGCGCTCACGCCGCAGCGGGCCAGCGAGGCGGCGTCGCGCCTACTCGGATGAGCGACGGCGCTCCGGCCGCACCCCCTCGGTCGGGCGGAATCGCACGGGGGACCTGGCTCGACCACCTCGTTGCCCTCCGCCCGCTTCTCTGGATCCCGGCGATCGCGCTCTTCGAGGCGGGCCGCGCGGAAGCCGGCGATACCTGGTGGCCCTCCTCGGCCGCGGTCCCCTCGCTCGTCTCGCTCCTTTCGATCCTTGGCGCGGTGCATCTCGCCAACGGTTGGAACGATCGCGCGGGTGACCGGCTCAACCGGAAGGGAGGCGGACTTGCGTCGGGGGCCCTGCGGGGGCGGAGCGTGGCGCTCATGGGGGGCATCTTGCTGCTCCTTGCCCTGGTGTCGGGAGCCTGTACGATCGTCTCGCCAGGGGCGCGCCTCGCGCTTCTGGCGGCACTTGGACTGGGCGCGGCCTACGTCACGCCGCCACTCGAGTGGAAAAGGCGCCCGGGTCTCGACCTCCTGGCGCAGGCCTCCGGCTACGGCCTGGTGGCGTTCTTGCTCGGGGCCGAGTCGTCTTCCTCCGAGGGGGCGACGTCCTTCTCGTTTCTCGCGCGGGCGATTCCCTACGTGTTCGGAATCGCCACGGTGGGCTTGATCACGATGCTCGCCGACCGAGAGGGAGACCAGGCCGTGGGGCAGCGAACGACGGTCGTGGCGCTGGGCCGCCGGCGCGCGGTGAGCCTGACGCGCGGGCTGGCGGCGGCCACCTCGATTGCGGGACTTGCCTCGGGCGCGTGGACACCGGGGCTGTGGGGAGTCCTCGCGCTCGCCGCCGTCGCCCTCTTCGATCCCACCGCGAAGGGGGCGACGCGGGATGGCGAAGGAGAACGCGAACGCGCCGGGTGGAATCGCATCGCCGTCGCGCTGCAGATCGCGTTCGTCCTGCTTCTCGCCCCGCGGGCCCCGCTACCGCTCGTGGCCGCTGCTGTCCTTGGCGTTGCGGCGGCGGCGCACGACCGGCACCGCGGCGGGCAGGGGTATCCCGTCCGGGGGGAGTCGCGAACGGAGCGGGGTACGAAGCGCCCGGAGGCGCGGCGCCGCTAGCGGACGACGCGCGTGTAGCTGACGCCGTCGCTCTGGTACAGATAGCGCGCGACGACGCGCGTGGCCTGATCGGTCGGCAGGAAGCCCTCGCGCCCGAGCGAGGCGAGATCGGCGGGATAGCGCCCATGCACGGAGCGATACGTTTCGAGCGCGACTGTGAGCCGTGAGACGTCGTTCACGGTTGCGATCTCGGGTACATGCGCCGTCACCGGCGGCGTCGTTTCCGACGCGAGCCGCGTCACGAGAAGCGGGGTGGCCCAGAGACCGATGGCGATTGACGCGGCGAGGACGAATCCCCCCACGGCAAGGGCGACTCCGCCACCCGAATCCGCGGCCTTTGGCTGAAGCCGAGGGGTCGCGAGCGATGGGGAGAGCTGCGGCACCGCGCCGAGCGAAACCTCGATGACGCCGACCTCCAGCAGGTGGTGCAGCGCCTCCAGCGCTTCGAACTCCACGAGCTTCGACTGGTTGATCACGTCCCGCAGGGGACGGAGCCCATCCACGAGCGGGATCATGCGACGTTCGGCGTCGGTGAAGTCCTTCGGCGGCGCCGCGAGCGGCTTGGGACGCAGGACCATTGCAAGGCTGGAGAAGGTCTCCTTGTATCGCGCCATCTCGTCCATCCGGCGCATGCTCTCCATCAGGAGTCCTTCGGTATTCAACCGGACGTTGACCGCGAATTTGGGGACGGTCCGCCCGTCGCCGGAGAAGTTGTATTGCCCGGTCTTCCAGGTCAGGAGCTGGTGGAGCGTGTCCTGGATCTGGTCTTCGATGGCTCGGCCGAGGTCGTCGCTGCTGGTGTAGTTGCCGGACAGGAGGATGTCGGTCAGCTCGCGCCGGCTCTCGATCTCAATGGTCTCGATCTGCTTCAGCTGTGCCTCGGTCAGTCGGCCGGTCTTCACGAGGAAGGGCTTCAGCGGATCCTTCGCGTTTCGCCTCCGATCGCGCGTGGAGACGATGCGGCCGCCCTCGAAGAAGATGACCGCCACATCGTCGCCCGAGGTGAGCCGGAGAACGCCCGACTTCTGCTGGACCGCGATCAACTGGAGGATCTCGGGGAGGCTGAATGTCTCGAGGTTTCCCTGAAGGCCCATGAATCTCACCCCTGGCGCGAACGCGCGCGCGGCTCGCCGGATCTCGAAGCGGAATGGTCGGCGTTGCCGGTCAGGCCGGTCTCGCGGCTCGTCGTGGTGGTGAAGTAGCGCGCGACCGTGATCGCGTAGGTCAGGATGAAGAGGATGAAGAGCGGCAGCCGCTTCATCCAACCGGCGCCGGGAATCGGCAGCACGTCGAGGCTCGGCACCAAGGCTCCGTTCGCGATGACGAGCATGGCGGCCGCCACCATCACGAGGATTGCCACGAAGCCGCTCAGCGCGGCGCCGCGCAGCATCTGTCCCGCGCCGGGCAAGAGCACCGTGAGAATCGCCTGTCCCAGCGTGCGGCGGCGCGCGGAAGTGCGGTCACGCTTGGTCAGGAGGAGGCGCGTGAACTCGGTCGACTTGAGGTCCTTCACGGAGTGGAAGCAGTCCTCGCAGAAGGCGCGCTGCTGCATGCGGCGGACGCAGCGGCGGCAGACGATCTTGTGGCAGTTCGAACAGGGGATGGTGGAGAGACTGCGACCCGCGATCTGCCCGATCGCCGCGAAGATCAGGAAGATGGCCGGGACGAAGACGAGCGCGAACGGCGCACGCGGCTGCAGCGCCGCGGCGAAGGAGAGCCAGCGGTTTCCCTCGAGGGCGGCCAGCCCTTGCTCCGCCGAGTGGCGCCTGGCCAAGGTCCAGAGATCCTCGTAGGGGGCGGTCGCGTCCATCACGGTCCGGTTCAACTGCGGCGTGCTCCACCGGCTGAAGTCGCGGACCCGGTCAAACGCGAGCCCCGTCGCCTTCGCCTGTTCCCGCGTCGCCTCGCTGAAGAGGAGTTGCTTCGTGTAGACCTGGGCCAGGTTGTAGTGCGGCTCCACCGCCGAAGGGTTCGCCGCGGCCGCCGTCTCGTACCATTGGCGCGCGCGGTCGAAGTCTTCGCGGGCGAAGTAGACGTTCCCGAGATTCGTGAGAATCCAGGCATTTCGGGGACGAAGGACCGCGGCGCGGGTCAGTTCGCGCTCCGCCAGGTCCAGGTCGCCGCCCCGGCGAGCCTGAGTGCCGAGGGCAAAGGCGTAAAGCCCCTCGTCCGGATCGACCTCCTTCCAGGCGTGAAGCGCGGCCGCGAGGTCGGCGTCGTACCCGCTGTTCAGCGCGCGGTCAACGAGGAGGCTCGGCTCCTCGAGGGACGGCGTCCCGGCCCACGGAGCGAGGACCGGCATGCCGCCCGCCAACGCGAGAGAGGAAGCGAGGAGGACCAGAACGAGGAACCACTCGCGCTTGCCGAGGCGGAAGGAGATCAGTCCGGCGTAGAGGCCGGCGGTCGGGATCGCGCCCAGGCCCCACGCGCAGGGTGCGAGCGCGATGGCCACGGCGCCCAATCTACCCACGGACGAAGCGCCCGCGTGAAAGGTCTCCTGAAGTATGTGGATGAGATGGGGAAGGTGGCGAAGCGTGATGCCGGCGATCGCGAGGAGAAGGCCGATCGTCCAGATGACGGCGATCCCGGTCAGGACGTTCGCGAGCAGGTGGCGCTGCCAGGCGTACCCGCGTCCGAGGATGCGGAACGCTTCGTTCCACGCGGAAACGGCCCGGCCAGGGTCGTCGAGCAGCACGAGGCGCGCGACGGTGAAGTGAGCGTCCGGGAAGAGCGGATCGAATTGACTGGAGGCCTCCAGCAGGCGGAGCGCCTCGGCCTTCTGTCCGCGGTCGGCCGCGGTCAAGGCGGCGCGGTAGCAGCCTTGCGCGGAGGGAAGGTCGCGCGTGATTCCCGAATCCCACTTGTGCTCCAGCGCCAGCTGAATTTCGTCGGAGGACCAGGCGGCGTGGGCGGAGCGAGGGGTGAGAAGGGCGGCGAACGCAAGCAAGCATACGACGATTCCCGCCGCGACAGCCGAGCGTGCGGCGGAACCGACCGAGTGACCGAACGAGGAGAATTTACGGCAACGCGCCACGGCGGCACGTTAGGCGTCGGCGAAACGGGGTGTCAAGTGAAATGTCCCCACATGGTATTCTCGACGGCGCAAGAATCGCACCCACGACAGATCGATGGAGGCTCGGAACGGAGATGAGCGACAAGGCGACGAGGATCGAGGCGTTGCAGCAGGCGATCGGCGGTGACGTCCTGCTTGAGGGGTGGCTCTACAACCGCCGATCGAGCGGAAAGATCGAATTCCTCCAGGTCAGAGACGGAAGCGGCACGGTTCAATGTGTCGCGGTGAAGTCGGAACTCCCGGAGGAAATCTTCGCGCGCTGTGCGGCAGTCACGCAGGAGAGCGCCGTCCGGGTTCGTGGCACGGTCCGCGAGGACAAGCGCTCTCCGAGCGGCGTGGAGTTGACCCTGAAGGAACTGGAGATCGTCTCCGAGAGCCGCGACTATCCGATCACGCCGAAGGAACATGGTCCCGACTTCCTCCTGAATCACCGCCACCTCTGGATCCGCTCCCCGCGGCAGCACGCGGTGCTCCGCATCCGGCACACTCTGGTGCAGGCGTGTCGCGACTTCCTGGATCGGGACGGTTTCATCCTGGCCGACGCGCCGATCTTCACGCCCGCCGCCTGCGAGGGGACGACGACCCTCTTCGAGACCGACTACTTCGGCGAGAAGGCCTACCTGACCCAGAGCGGGCAGCTCTACAACGAGGCCACGGCCATGGCATTCGGCAAGAGCTACTGCTTCGGCCCGACGTTTCGCGCGGAGAAGTCGAAGACCAGGCGGCACCTCATCGAATTCTGGATGGTCGAGCCGGAGGTCGCCTACGCGAATCTCGATGACGTGATGCTGCTCATCGAGCGCTTTCTGGAGTACGCCGTCGGCCGCGTGCTCGAATCGCGGCGGCCGGAGCTCACGCTGCTCGGCCGCGACATCGCGGCCCTGGAACGCGTGAAGGCGCCGTTTCCGCGCCTCTCCTACGACGACGCGGTGAAAATCTTGAAGGAGAAGGGGCAGCCGTTCGAGGACGGGAACGACTTCGGCGGTACGGACGAGACGATTCTGACCGAGGGCTTCGACCGGCCGTTCTTCGTTCACCGCTTTCCGGCGGCCGTGAAGGCCTTCTACATGAAGCGCGACCCGCACGACGAGCGGCTCTCGCTGTCGTGCGACCTGCTGGCGCCGGAGGGATACGGGGAGATCGTCGGGGGCGGGGAACGCGAGGAGAGTCTGGAGCGGCTCGAGGCGCGGATCGCCGAGCACCAGCTGCCCATGACGGCCTTCGAGTGGTATCTCGACCTTCGCCGCTACGGTACGGTTCCTCACGCCGGATTCGGGATGGGTATCGAGCGGACGCTGACCTGGATCTGCGGGTTGGAGCACGTTCGCGAGACGATTCCGTTCCCGCGCCTGCTTCACCGGATGCATCCGTAGCCCCCGGGAAGATCCCTCCGAAACGGGGTGCGTTCGTGGTAAAATAGAGGTCTGGCGTTCCATCCGCGCCCCGACACCATGAGAACGCGCCACCTGCCGCCGGCGGTCTGTCCGGTCCCTCTTCGCCGTCACCTGGCGCCTTTCGTGCTAAAGGCGCTCGTCATGTTCGTTTGCCTTGCGGGCGTCGCGTCGCGAGCCGACGCCGAAGCGCGTTCCCTCTATCGCCTCCCTCCGGCGAAGTTCGAGACGCTCCATCGCTTCCTTCGCACCGGAGTCGACGTCGCGGGGACTGGCGAGGACGGATCGCTCCACGTCTACCTGAACGCCACGGAGTTCGCCGCGGCGGAAGCGCTGGGTATCACGCCGCGTCCCCTTGCCCCGCGTGGAGCCCTGGCCGCTCCCGGCGCCGTCCTGGCCCCTCCCGGCCTTGGCGATTACCACACCTACGCCGAGACGGTCGCCGAGATGACGGCGTACGTCGCCTCCCATGCGACCATCGCTCGACTCGACACGATCGGCGTCTCGCTGGAGGGGCGTCTGATCCTGGGCGTGAAGATCTCCGACGGGGTGGCAGCCGAAGAATTGGAGCCGGAGGTCCTGGTGGTGGGGTGCCATCACGCGCGGGAACTGATGAGCGTGGAGGTGCCTCTCTACCTCATGCGACGGCTCCTCGACGGCTACGGGATCGATCCGCTCTTGACCTCCCTGGTCGATTCACGAGAAATCTGGATCGTCCCGATCCTGAATCCCGATGGGCACGTCTACGTGCAGGGCAATTCCGGCGGGCAGTCCGACAACTGGTGGCGGAAGAACCGACGGGCGAACGGGGACGGATCGTTCGGTGTCGATCTCAACCGGAACTACGGCTTCAACTGGGGACGCGACGACATCGGTTCGAGCCCCACACCTTCCAGCAATGTCTACCGGGGAACGGGGCCCTTCTCGGAGCCGGAGACAGCGGCCATTCGCGACTTCATGGCGCTGCACGACTTCAGCATCTCGATTTCGTTTCACAGTTATGGCCAGCTCTTCCTCTATCCGTGGGGATTTGACCGATTCGACACACCGGACCACACGGTGTTCCGCGCCCTCGGTGATTCCGTGGCGGTCCAGAACGGGTACCGGGCGGGGAACGTGAAGAGCGGGGCGATCTACATCACCAACGGCGACATGGACGACTGGGTTTATGGCGAGATGGCCGTGAAACCCCGGCTCTATGGATTCACGTTCGAGTTGAATACCTACGAGCAGGGGGGGTTCTACCCGAACGACACGCTCATTCCGTCCACGTGCGCTCTGAACAGCGGGCCTCTCTTCACGCTCCTTCGTTATGCCGACGAACCGCGCCGCGTCCTTCCGCCCGCACGGCCCACTCCACCCGGCTTCGCGGCCCAGTCGACCGGAATGCTGCTCCATTGGAGCGCTTCGGTGCCCGATCCCGCCAACCCCGCGGCGCGGCACGACGTTCGAAGCATCGCCTCGGTGGTCAGGCTCCTCGACAATGCCGAGGGAGGGATGGGCGATTGGGATTCACTCCGATTCGCGTGGAGCACGGCGCGCGCGGCCAGCGGCAGCCACTCCTACTGGTCGGGGTCGGACAACAACCGCGAGAGCGTTCTCACGGCGCGCGCCACGCTCGACGCCGCGCCCGCCGACAGCGTCGTGATCCAGGCGTACTGGGATCTGGAGCCGTTCTACGACTATTGGTACGTCGAGGCATCGATCGACGGGGGAGAGTCGTGGACCGCCCTCCGTGGCGACCGGACCACCGACGACAATCCCTTCGGATACAACCAGGGCGCCGGAATCACGGCGACGAGCGGAGGCGGATTCCTCCGGGCGGCGTTCGATCTCGGCCCCTTTGCCGGGACGCAAGTGTCGGTTCGAATTCGCTGCGTGACGGACGGGGCGACGTTCGGGGAGGGGCTCTACGTGGATGACGTAACGCCGACATCCCGTTACCTGGGCGCGACGGTCACCGATACCGGAAGTCCAACCCCCCAATTCCTGTTCCAGCCGGCACCGACGACGGTGGGGCAGTATCAGGTCCGCGCCGTCGATGGCGAAGAACAGTCTGGTCGCTGGGGCGACCGTGCCCTCTATCAGCCCGGCATCACGGCGGCCGGTCTTGGCGACTTCCGTCTCAAGCGAGACCTCCTGCTGCCGAACGCGCCAAATCCGTTCAACCCGAGGACTCGCTTCCGCTACTTCCTCGCGGCAGGCGCGGCCGGACCCTACCGCCTCGACGTCTTCGATATTTCAGGTCGTCTGGTCGCCGCCGTAGAGGTCGGACGCGATGGCGGGGCCGGGGGAGCGCGAAGCATCGACTGGAGCGCCCGGGACGCCTCGGGGCGGGAACTGGCGAGCGGTGTCTATCTCCTCCGCCTGCAAACGGTTCGCGGCTCCCTGGAACGGAAGATCACACTCCTTCGGTAGCGTTTCGCCGGGGCTTTCTGGATTGACACCGCCGCCGCCTCGACCGTACCCTGCCGATTCCATTTCCTCCCTTCGATTTGCGTCGTCATTGAGATGGAATTCGCCGGGCTCCATCGGGGTAGATGTAGGTGTCGAGGATAGGGGGTGCGGTAGTGGCGTCGAAACAGCGATGTCATCCCGCAGTAACTTGACAGGCGGCAGCGTGATGGATAGGCTCGCGAACGTGAGCCGTAGGATCCGGGCCGGGTCGATCGGGCCGCAGGTGGCGGCGCTGGTGGTCGTCCTGGCCGGAATCGGGTCGTGCGCATCGCCGGCACCCTCACGTCAAGATGTCCCCCCCGCTCCGATTGTATTGGCCGGAACCGAGTACGCGGCACCGATGCTCCGGGCACAGATTCTGACGTTCCGCGAGCTCTACCCGCAGGCCGATTCCATTGTCCTTCTGCCGAACGGTTCGGCGGAAGGGATGGAGCAACTTGTCAACGGAGAGGTGGACATGGCCCTGATGTTGCGCGATCTGACCGAGCCTGAAGTCGAGGCGGCCGTCACCAAGAACGGGCTTCGCTCGTTCCCGATCGCCTGGGATGCCGTGGCCGTGGTCGTGCATCCCTCTTCGCCCATCCAGCAACTCTCCCGCTCCGAACTCACCCAGATCTATTCCGGGGCCCTCACCAACTGGTCGGCGCTGGGCTGGAGCCGTGGAGGAGAAATCATGGCGATCACCGGCGGGCCGCACCTGGGGCTCTACGGCTTCGGGGAGCAGGCGCTTCTGGCGGATTCTGGCTACGCCAAGTCAGTCTACGCGCTCAAATCCGAGGAGGAGATCGCGAAGGTCGTCTCCGAACGGCCGAACGCCGTCGCCCTTCTCTCCAGGCCTTTCGTCACCGATCGAGTCCGGCCGCTTCGCGTCTCGGCGGCCATCGGATTCCCGTATGTTCCGTTCGAACGCGGCGCGATCTTGGAGCGGCGCTATCCGCTGCTCCGGAGCCTTGCCGTGGCGACGCCCCTGAAGCCGCGAACCAGCGCGGCCGATTTCATCACCTTCGTGTCCAGCGCGGAAGGACAACGGATCGTCGCCCGCCACGGTTACGCCCCTGCGACTGTTCCCATCCGGATCGTCCGGACTGTAGAGGAGGGAGAGTGAATCTGCTTCGTGCCCGGCTGGTTATCGCGTTGTCCCTGGCGGCCCTGACGCTGACGGCGCCCCGCTCGTTTGCGCTTACCTCCGGCGATCTGATCAAGCAGGGGGTGCAAGCGCTGAGGGACGGGAAGGCGCAGAAGGCACTCGATCTCTTCACGCAGGCCGAGAAGCTCGATCCACAGAGTCCGCGCCCGCACTACTGCATCGCGACGGCCTTGGAGCGTCTCGGGAATCCAGACAGCGCCAAGGTTCAGTACCAGATCGCGCTCAAGACCCAGCCGAAGTATCCGGAGGCGCTGGCCGGCCTTGGCAATCTCCTCCGCAAGCAAGGTCAGATCCCCGAGGGGACGGCGAAGCTCGAGGAGGCGGTGAAGTACGGCCCGAAGGACCCCTTCGCGCTCTACTCGCTGGGACAGGCCTACCTGAAGGACAAGCGCTACGAAGATGCGGAGAAGGTTTTCCGGAAGGGAACGCTCCTCAAGCAGGAGCGGGCGCGTTTTCTGGCGGGAACGGCCCTGGCGCTCGAGGGGAAGGGCGAACTCAAGCCCGCCGAAGAGCTCTTCATCCGCGCTCGCGAGACGGACCCGAACAACCTGCGCGTGCGGATGGACTTTGGTGGATTCTACGATCGAAAGAAAATCCCCGTGCTTGCCGCGCCGGAGTACGGCCGCGCCGCCGAACTCGATCCGACGAATCCCGAGACCCACTTCCTCTACGGGCGTGCGCTGGTGGGGATGAACGAATTCAATGCCGGGCTTGCGGCGTTCCAGAAAGCGGAGTCGGTCGACTCGACCTACGCGCCGGCCTATCTCGAAGCGGGGAGGCTCTTCGCCCGCGCGAAGCGGCCGACCGACGCGGCGGAGAAATTTCAAAAGTACACGGAGCTTCGCCCGGAGGAGTTCACCGGCTACTTCGAGCTGGGTAAGGCCCTCAGCGGCAGCCGCGACCGGGCCGACCGGAGCACCGCGGTTGGAATTCTGGAAAAGGCCAACGAGATCAAGGCGGACGAGCCGGAAGTGCTGGGCGTGCTCTGCAAGCTCTACACGGAGCAGGGTGCCGACTCACGGGAACAGGCGATCGCGGCGTGCGACAAGTACGTGGCGGCCGCCGATTCGATCGAGCCCGCCGAGAAACTGAAGATCGGCGGACTCTTCGCGACGGTGCCGGACTCCGGCAAGGCGCTTCCGCTCTTGCGCGCGGCGGTCGCGGAGGATTCGACGCTGGCGAAGGATGCGAACTTCCAGATTGGACTCCTTCTTTTCACCTCGCGTGATTGGGGTGCGGCGGTGCCGTACTTCCGCGCGACGCTGGCGTACGACTCGACCTTCGTCCCCGCCCTTCTCAATCTCGGCCTTTGCCAGCTACAAGGGGGCGAGAAGTCGGGCGCGATCGAGACCTTCCGCCGGTCACTGGCCCTGAAGCCGGACGACGCGAGGACGCTCATCTGGGTGGGACAGACGCTCCTCACCATGGAGCCCGACTCCCTCCCGGTGGCGTTCGAGACCTACGAAGCGGCCATTCTTGCCGACTCCGCGAGCGCCGATGCGCAGCGCGGGGCGGGCCTGGCGCTCCTGCTGATGGATCGTTGCGGGGACGCCGTGCCCTACTTCATCCAGTCGACCACGATGGATCCCGACAACGTGCAGGGGCACGTTTGGCTGGCGCAAACGTACTCGAAGTGCAAGGATCTCGCGCGCTCGAAGGAGGAGTTCAACAAGGCGCTGGAGATCGACCCGACCAATGGGCCGGCGTCGCAGGGGCTCCAGATCATCCGGAATTTCGAAGCGAAACAGCAGGCCCGGGCCGCGGGAGCGGAAGGGCAGTAGCCGCAAGCGGCGGACCCCCGCCGACCACGTCAAGGAGGCACGATGAGTTTGGACGTTCGGACCGTGGGAGACGTGACGATTCTGACCCCGAAGGGGATGCTCCTGGGTGGGAAGGAGACGGACGAACTCCAGTCGAAGATTAAGGAACTCGCGGAGGCCGGCAGCCGCAAGCTCCTCATCAATCTGGGAAATACGACGTTCATGAACAGCGTGTCGCTGGGCGTGCTCATCGCGGGACACGCGAACTATTCGAAGCGCGACGCCAAGCTGAAACTCTGCGCCGTGGACAAGAAGATCCAGAGCATTTTCGTAGTGACGAAGCTCTCCCTCGTGTTTGAAGTGTTCGACGAGGAGGCCGAGGCGCTCGCCAGTTTCAAGTAGCTGGAAGCAAGGGTTGCCGGTCACGCCAGGGTGGCGTATCCTGAGCGGCCGGTCGAACCCCCCACACAATCACTAGGAGGATTCAGCAGTGAGACAGGGTCTCTTCGTCACCATCCTCGGAGCGGTCGCGCTCGTCATTTCGATTGTGATTTTCCAGTTTCTTCCCCAGTTCATCAAGGATGGCGGGTATCTCGTCGCCGGCCTCATCATGCTCTCCATCATGTCCGTCGCCTTCACCTTCGAGCGCCTTTTCACGCTCTCGCGCGCCAGGGGCGTGGAGCCGGCCCCGGTATTCATGAAAAAGGTCCGG
>JANNMC010000342.1:0-3636 GCA_031397435.1 Candidatus Eiseniibacteriota bacterium | reverse complement strand
GCTCGTCTGGGTGGGCGAACCGGGCGACCGCCGCACGCTCACCTACTGGGATCTCTACCGCGAGGTGAACCGCTTCGCGAACGGGCTGAAGAAGCTCGGCGTCCATAAAGGCGATCGCGTCGCGATCTACATGCCGATGGTTCCCGAGCTTCCGATCGCAATGCTCGCCTGCGCGCGGATCGGCGCGGTGCATAGCGTCGTGTTCGGGGGATTCTCCGCCGAAGCGCTCCGCGACCGAATCAACGATGCCACGGCCAAGGTCCTCGTCACCGCCGACGGCGGTTATCGCCGGGGCGCCATTCTCCCACTCAAGCACGACGCCGACGAGGCGATCGAGGGCTGTCCCACGATCGAGCACGTCGTCGTCTTCAAGCGGGGGGAGTTCCAGATCCACATGAAGGAAGGACGCGACCATTGGTGGCACCGCCTCGTCGACGGACTTTCCGACGATTGCCCGCCGGAGCCGATGGATAGCGAGGACCTGCTCTACACCCTCTACACCTCGGGGACGACCGGCAAGCCGAAGGGGATCGTCCACACCACGGGCGGCTATCTGACTGGGACGCAGGCAACGACGAAGTGGGTGTTCGATCTCAAGGAAGAGGACGTCTTCTGGTGCACGGCCGACTGCGGCTGGGTCACGGGACACTCGTACGTCGTCTACGGTCCGCTGGCGAACGGCGCGACGGTGGTGATCTACGAGGGCTCTCCCGACTGGCCCGACAAGGATCGATTCTGGCAACTGATCGAGGAACTCGGCGTCACCATCTTCTACACGGCGCCGACCGCCATTCGCGCCTTCATGAAGTGGGGCCCGGAATGGCCCGCCAAGCATCGGCTGACGTCGCTGCGGCTGCTTGGCTCCGTGGGGGAGTCGATCAATCCCGAGGCCTGGATGTGGTACCACAAGCACATCGGCGGCGAGAGTTGTCCTATCGTCGATACCTGGTGGCAGACCGAGACCGGAATGATCCTCATCTCCCCGCTCCCCGGCGTGACCACGACGCGGCCCGGATCGGCGACGCGCCCGCTTCCCGGCATCGACGCCGACATCGTCGACGAGAAGGGCGTGTCGGTGAAGGAAGGGGGCGGCTACCTGATTCTCCGGCGGCCGTGGCCCGCGATGCTGCGCGGCATCTATGGCGATCCGGAGCGCTACCGCCAGAACTACTGGTCACGCTTCCCAGGCGTCTATTTCACGGGCGACGGGGCCAAGCGGGACAAGCACGGCTATTTCTGGCTCCTGGGACGCGTGGATGACGTCATGAACGTGGCCGGGCACCGGCTCTCGACGATGGAGGTCGAGAGCGCGCTGGTCGACCATCCCTCCGTGGCGGAGGCCGCCGTGGTCGGCCGCGCGCACGAGATCAAGGGGACCGCGATCGTGGCGTTCGTCACGATCCGGGAAGGAGCGGATCGCGGACTGGCGACGATCGACGACTTGAAAGAGCACGTCGTGAAGAAGATCGGGAAGATCGCGCGGCCGGACGAGATCATCCTGACGGCCGATCTCCCGAAGACACGCTCGGGAAAGATCATGAGAAGGCTGCTGCGCGACATCGCGAGCGGGAAGGCGGTAGGGGATACCACCACGCTCTCCGATCCCGGGGTGATCGCGCGGCTGAAGACGATGTACGAGGATCAGGAGGGGTAGGGTGAGGCGGAACGGATCGAGTCGCCGTTGAGGTATCGAGCAAGTGATGCCTGAGCTGGAGCTCCAACGGTCGTATCTGGTCGCTCGCCTCGCTCCGAAACGTGGGGAATCGATCCTCGACCTCGGTTGTGGCTCCGGCGAGGATCTTGAGTACATCCTGAGACTTCGCCGCGGAGTCCGTGTTGTTGGAATGGACCGCACGGAACGGATGCTCCGTGGCGCCCGCCGCAGGCTATCCAGCTACATCAAGCGTGGGTCGGCAGAGCTTGTGGTGGGGGACGCCGGCAAACCCCTTCCCTTTCCATCCAGGAGTTTCGATGCGGTGTTATCGGCGGAGCTGATGGAGTGCTTGCCTCCGGTGAAGCGGGCGCGACTCGTGAGGGAGATCCGCCGCGTGCTCAAGCCGAGTGGGCGCATTCTCATCGAGCACACCGATTGGGACACGCAGGTCTGGAACGCGAAGGACCGAAGACTGGAACGCAAACTTGTGCACTCGTTCTGCGACTGGACGCAAGGTTGGATGGAGGTCTCGGACGGCTGGATGGGGCGGAAGCTCCCCGGACTGTTCGGGAAGTCGAAGTTGTTCAAGAGTATCGAGGTCAACACCTACGTTCTGACGAACGACCGATACAAGCCTGGCACGTACGGCTATGCGCGCGCGCAAGATCTCGTAACACTCGCTCGGGCAAAGCAGGGCGTTCGGGTCGAGGAGGCTCGTCGCTTCCTGCGGGACCTCAAAGCCCAGGACGGGGCTGGGACGTACTTCTACAGCGTCACGCGATACCTGGTTCTCGCGAAGGCTGCATAGGCGAGAGCTGACCCTCACCCGTTTGGAAGGCGCACCCGGCGGGCTACGGGAGCGGAATGGCAGTCCAAGATCGAGTGTGGCACCCCCGCCGGCGGCGCGGGACCATTGACCGCTCGTCCGCACAAGAATTTCAGGGACGCCCGCATCCGCTCCTCGAGCGTCGCATTGTGGAGGGTCTCCGAGAACTCGGCCGCACGACGTGCCTGGTCGATTCGGCATCCGAGGCCGCGTAGGCCGGCGAGCACGTCCAGAGTCTTCTCCTTGGCCGCAGCCCGCTCTCCCGCAGCGGCGAGCCGCGCCTCCTGTCGCTTCCGCCTCATGAACCCGGCCCCGAACGCTTGCTCCGCCTCGTATTGGTTGTGGGTGCGACACCGGAGCCGCATCCCCTCCACCGTCGCCTTTCCACCTCGCGCCACCGGCTCGACATGGTCAAATTCGAGAAAGCGGCGCGCCTCGCAGCGGTGCCCCGCATTGCCGATAAAGGTGCACTGGCCCTGGTCCCTTTCCCACACGGCGCGCCGTACCTGTGCCGGAACGTAACGACTCCGGATGGGCGTGCCTTGCCGGACCGTACCCAGCGGGCTCGGCCGACTGATGGTTCCTGGGCTGCTCGGCCGCCGGGTGATCGCACCAAGCTTCCGCTTCTCGTGAAGTCGGATGAGAGCATCGAGCGCCCGGTCGAGGAGCTGAGCCACATCTCCCGTGGGAACGGCGTGGCTCAGAAGGGACTGAGCGTACCGCAGCTTCTCCCGCGTGCTCTTGCCGATCGTGACCTCAAGGAGGAAACGCTCGGGTGAAGGGAGCGCCGGCTTCGCTCGTCCTCCTTCAACTTGCCCCGGGGCAAGTTCGTCGTCTGTTGTACGGGTCCATTCCGAAGAGTCACTTCCAACTTGCCCCGGGGCAAGTTGCAGAAGCCCGGGGCGCGTGACCGCATGGGACCGCACCAAGGCCGGCACTTCCGGCGGCGGGAAGCGGTGGGCAAGAAACCCCTCGATCTCCGACTTGCGCCTGTGGGTTGCCGCCTCGATCAGGGCGCCGGCGTTTTCCGCCGTGAGATGGGGTGCCAGCAGGCAGACCGCAGCCAGGTGGAGCCGGCCATCGGCCAGCGCGGCGAACAAGGCCGGATACTGCCGTGCTGCCCGTGCCGCCTGGATGCGCTTGTATGCCGCATCCT
>JANNMC010000298.1:0-1821 GCA_031397435.1 Candidatus Eiseniibacteriota bacterium | reverse complement strand
GGAGCCACCCGAGACGCCCATACCCACGAAGCGCCACGGCTCGCTCGCGCTACTCGCGCCCCGGCGCTCGGTGTCGCTGAAGTGACTGTTGCCGGCGTCGACCAACACGTCGTCTCGATCGAGGAGCGGGCCGAGCCTCGCGATCACTACGTCGACGGGTTGGCCCGCGGGAATCAGCATCAGAACCAGTCGCGGGCGAACGAGCGCCCGCACGAACGCCTCGAGGCTCGCGTACGCCACGAACTGGGCGTCGAGATGCTGCGCGACCAGGCGCTGTGCGGTCTCGACGGAGCGGCTGTGCACCGCCACGCGATAGCCGCGGCTCGCGAGGTTTCGCGCCAGGCCTCCGCCCATGACGCCGAGACCGATCACGCCGACATCGCACGTCGTGCCAATCACTAGGAGTTACTCCCCTCGAGCTCGAGGTCCGTGACGATGACGAGACCCGAGAGACCGCTAGCGGGAAGCGCCGCGTCGCCATCCCGCAGGCGCTCGATCGCGCCTCGTTTTGCCTCACCCAGCGCTAGCAGGACGACACTCTTCGCAGTTGCGAGCATGCGCCGCGTCAAGGTGATCCGCGCGGCTGGCGCTTGCGGGCTCGAACGAACGAAGGCGACGCGCGCATTCGTCCGCTCGAGCACTCCGGGAAACAAGGAGCCCACGTGGCCGTCCGCGCCCATGCCGAGCAGCGCGACATCGATTTCGCCAGCAAAGCGAGCTGCGAGCGCCGCCTCGACCCGCTCGATGGCATCGCTCACGCGCTCCCGATCCTCGAACAAGGGCAGCAGCTCCGCGGGCGGATCCCGGGAGTCGAGCGCAGCCGATCGATAAGCGGCGCCCCGATTCGAACGTGCGTCCCCGAACGAGACGCAGCGTTCGTCCACCCAAGTCAGCAGGATCCGGCGCCACACCACACCGAGCTGCCCGCGCGCTGGCGCGAGGGCGGCCAGGGCAGACCCACCCGGGATTGCGAGCCGCGCGCGACCGCGCTCTGAGTCCACGCTTCGCACGGACTCGGCGAGCAGCGCGCCCGCTCGAGCGATCGCGTCGCTCGCGCACACGAGCCTCGCCCGCTCAGCCACGTGACCAACGCGCCTCACAAGTGTTAGGAAAAAGCTGATCCACTTCGGCGGGCCCCCAACTCCCCGCCGGGTACTCGAGAAGCGGAGCGGCTTCGGGGTGGTCCCAGCTCGCGCGCAGCGTGTCCGTCCACTCCCACGCGGCCTCGACCTCGTCCGCACGCAGGAAGAGCGTCTGGTCCCCTTGCAGCGCGTCGAGCAACAGCCGTTCGTAGGCATCCGGCGGTGCGGCTCCAAAGTGCTGCGCGTAGTCGAACGTGAGCGCCGCGGGCGCCATCCGCATCGCGGTGCCGGGCTCCTTCACTCCGAAGGAGAGCGCAATCCGCGCGTTGGGCTGGATGCCAAGCGTCAAGCTGTTCGGCCGGACGCTACACAGCGAGCCCTCTGCGAGACCCACCGCAAGCTCCGCGTCGCTCATGCCTTCGGGCCGCGGGGTCTGGTTGTCGGGGCCTGGCCACATCCGCGGCGCATCCGATTCATAATCCCACATTGTGTAGCCAAGATAGCTATTCAGGAAGATATTTGGCTGGTGCATGTGACAGTTCATGCACTGCGCGGTTGGGATCGCACGCGTAAAGGCGTGTTCGATTGGATGGCCTTTTTCTTTCATCGCACCGCTGCCGTG
The DNA here is from genome assembly GCA_031397435.1 of Candidatus Eiseniibacteriota bacterium. Lineage (GTDB taxonomy): Bacteria > Eisenbacteria > RBG-16-71-46 > SZUA-252 > SZUA-252 > SZUA-252. The sequence continues at coordinate 117 of JANNMC010000298.1, read as the reverse complement.
CCCGCCTGCCCCGTGCCCGCCAGATACGTCTCCGCCAGATCCTTCTTAGGCTGCCCTATAAGAAGCGCCACCATCTGCAGGAGGGGCACCGGGTACTTTCGCATCATTCTAGTAATC
>JANNMC010000262.1:0-1062 GCA_031397435.1 Candidatus Eiseniibacteriota bacterium | reverse complement strand
CCCGCATGGCCCTCGACCAGCAGCGGGCGGCGCAGGCGGATGGCGAGGAACAGCGCGGTCGCGATCTCGCGATCTGCGACATAGCCTTGGCGGGCGAGGAATGTCTCGACGTCCTCGATGCGGGTCACAGAGACCACTCCGCGCTGTTCTCGCTGCGACAAGCTGGCGGCTCCCGTCCCGGCCTAGCGGGATCGCATCTGCTTTGCGCCTTCGCGCACCGCAGTCACGATGTTCTGATAACCGGTACAGCGGCACAGATTCCCGGAGAGCCCCTGCCGGATCTCGTCGTCGCTGTTCAGCGGGTACTTCGCGATCAAGTCGAGCGACGTCATCAACATGCCCGGCGTGCAGAAGCCGCATTGCAGGGCGTGGTTGTCCCAGAACGACTGCTGCAGCGGATGGAGATTCTGCGCGTCGCCGAGGCCTTCGACGGTCTTGATCTCCGCGCCGTCGGCCTGCACGGCGAACATGAGGCAGGAACGCGCGCTCTCGCCGTTCACCAGCACCGTGCATGCGCCGCACACGCCCTGCTCGCAGCCGAAGTGAGCGCCAAGCAGATTGAGCTCGTCGCGCAGGAAATCGCCGAGCAGAAGCCGGGCCTCGACTTCGCGTTCGTAGCGAGTTCCGTTGATGGTCACCGTGATCTTGTGTCGATCGCTCATGTCGTTCTCCTCAGGCTTGCGCCGCGCGTTCGGCGGCCTTCGTGATCGCTCTGCGTGCCAGCACCGAAACTAGGTGGCGGCGGAAGTCCGCAGAGCCGTGGACATCGCTGGACGGATCCGCGGCGTCGCGCGCGCGATCGGCGGCCGCTTGAATGGCTGCGGCGTCAAGACGTTGGCCGCGCAGCGCCCCCTCCGCCGAAGTCGCGCGTACCGCCATCGGGGCAACACCACCGAGGCAGATCCGCGCCTCTTTGCAGACGCCTTTCTCGAGCGTCACGAGCGCCGCAACCGCGGCGATCGCGAAGTCGCCCGGCCGGCGCGAGAGCTCCTCGAATCCCCAGCCGGTGTGGGCCGGAGTTCCGGGGAGTCGCACCTCGGTCAGGATCTCGTCCTGTGCGAG
>JANNMC010000235.1:0-27828 GCA_031397435.1 Candidatus Eiseniibacteriota bacterium | reverse complement strand
CGCCGTCGATCAGAATCAGACGAAGACCGATTGGGCCGCACTACTCGTCGATAGCGCGGGGCCTTCCGAGCGAGTGGTCCGCCTACGCGATTTGGAGGTGATCCAGAATCAGCTTCAAGAGAGCAAGGATGCGCGCCGCGGGTTGGGGCTGGCGCTCGTCGGAATCTGGGTCGCGAACATCATCGATGCCGCTGTGATGACCGTGTCGCCTGTGCCCGGCGCTCCACCTGCCCGTCTGCAGACCTCGTTTCCGATCTCGCCAGAGGGCCCCGCGGTAGCGATTCGATACCGTTTCTAACTAGTTCCTTCCCACGGCAGCGGTCCCGATCTTCCTCGCAAATTGCATCCCGATCCGTCCCTCCACGTGCCATGCCATCCCAGGCTCCATCGAGCCACCGCAAACCCGTTCGCCCCGCGACAGATCCGCCTATCGCCATCGAATTCGCGCCTTTCCATTCCTGGCATAGTAGCTGCATGACCCCCTCTCAATCGGAATCCACACGTGGTTGCAGGGTCGCTCCCACTGTGGCTCAAGCCCTCGAATCCAGTCGGGATCGAAAGGGGAACTCTCATGCTGAAGCCAGTTGCCGCGAATCGGTGCCCTCGGCGCCTGGGCGCGACAATCGCCGTAGCCGCCGGGCTCCTCGCATTGCTCGTGTACGGTGAGGTACGTCCCGCGTCGGCTGCCGTGTCGGTTGGTACGAGCGGTGGGGGATTCCTCAACTTCGAAGTTGGAGGCCGGTCGGCAGGCATGGGCGGCGCGCAAGTGTCGACCGCGACGGGCGTCACGGCACAGTTCTGGAATCCCGCCGGCCTCGCCACCACCGATCAGGCGCAGGTAGGGGCGATGCACGCGACGTGGCTCGACAACCTCTCCTACGAGTGGGTCGGGTACGCGAAGCCGATCGGTTCCGGCCTGGGTGTCGGCTCGCTGAGCGTCGCCTATTTCCACATGCCGGGTATCCAGGGCGTGGACGAGTTCGACAATCCCACGCAGACGTTTCGTGTCTACGACCTCGCCGTGACGGCCGGGCTGGCTCGGCCGATGACCCGGAATCTATCCCTCGGCGTGAACGCGCGCCTGATCCGACAGAATCTCGCGACGGTCTCCGCGACCGGCGTGGCTCTCGACTTCGGCGCCACGGGCACGTTCGGAGCGACAAACGTCGCGGCCGTCGTTCAGAATCTGGGGCCCGGCCTTTCCTACGATGGCTCTTCGTATCCGCTGCCGCGCCAGATCCGCCTTGGCGCGAGTCATCGCCTCCTCCAGGAGAAACTCCTCCTGGCGGCCGACTACAACATCCCTCGTGACTACTTCAAAGACGCCCGGCTTGGTGCGGAGTATCGGGCCCACCCGCTGGTCTCGCTCCGCCTTGGCTACCGGAAGGTCCTGGGGAGCTCCGGGGACCCCGCCACGGGGCTCTCGTACGGTCTTGGCCTGCATGTGAAGCAGATGAGCGTCGATTACGCGATGACGCCTAGCGATGGTTTCGACAACGTCCATCGGTTCGCGCTTGGCTACAGTTTCGGAAGTGGCGCCGAGGAGTCGGAAGTCAAGCCGGCGCCTCCGAAGAAGGAGAAGCCGCTCCCGCCTCCGCCTCCGACCGGGCCGACCTCGATCGCTTCCACCAGCAAGCCCAAGCGCGATCCGAAACCGGCGCAGCCGGTCCGCGTTCTGGCCGACACGCCTGAGCTGGCCGTCACCAAGCCGGTCGTGGCGCCGATCGCCGAGGCACCAAAGAGCGAGCCCGTCGCGGTCGCCGTCGTCCTCGCCCCCACGAAGAGCCCGGTCAAGGAAGAGCCGAGAGCCAAGGAAGAGCCGAGAGCCAAGGAAGTGAAGCCCGCGAAGCCGGTGAAGCCGGTGACCGAATTCGCCATCGTACTTCCAGGCTACCAGTCGATGGACGGTGCTCAGTCCGAGCTGAAGGCGCTTCAGCTCCTTGGATTCAGAGTGAAGGACGCGACGATCGTTACGAACGAAAGCGGAAGCTACTCGATCCGCCTGGCGCAGATGAAGTCGAAGGCTAGCGCGGATGAGATGGCCTCTTCGCTCGCGCGCATGTCGTTCCGCGCCGTGGTGCAGACGGTTCAGCGATAGGGAGTATCCGCTCCGCGCGGCGATAAGTCATTGCCGTACAGTCGCTTGATGTGACGCTTGTGCCCACCGCCCGAGGGGGCGTATAATCTGGATTGCGTGGGGGGCAGGATTCGGTGACGTCGCAGACGTTTGCCCGATCCGTCCGCCGCTCCCGCGTCGTTCTTTTGTGGTGCCGGTGCCCACGGAAGAGCGCGCCCTCGAGGCGCAGCACGCCGATCCCGCCGCGGATCCAGGCGCGCTAGCATCGTTCCGCCCGGCGCAGTTCTTGGGACAGCGACGGTGAGCATGATGATTCTCCCTTCGGAATATCTTGGCCCCAAGACCGGCCTCTCCGCGAGCGAACGGCGCCACGCCGCCGTGAAGCGCGCCCTCGACGTCACGCTCGCTTCGGTTGGCCTTCTGGTACTCCTTCCTGTCTTTGCCATCGTCGCCCTCGCGATCCGGCTCGATAGTCCTGGTCCTACTCTTTACGCTCAGATTCGCGTCGGGATGAATCGCCGTCGCGGAGCGAACGGAAACGGCACGGGAAACGGTCACGCCCCTTCCACCGATCGCCGCGAGCGGGCGGGGTACGGCCAGCCCTTCAAGATCTACAAGTTCCGCAGCATGGTCACCGACGCGGAGAAGAACACGGGCCCCGTCTGGGCCGCGAAGAGCGATTCGCGCATCACGCGGGTCGGCGCCTTCCTCCGGAAGACGCGTCTCGACGAGACGCCGCAGCTCTGGAATGTCCTCCGCGGCGATATGAGCATCGTGGGACCGCGTCCCGAACGGCCGACATTCGTCGTGGAACTGACGCAGTCGCTTCCCGACTATCCGAAGCGCTGCGACACGCTTCCCGGAATCACGGGATTGGCGCAGGTGAAATGGCAGTACGACACCTCCATCGAGACCGTGAATCGGAAGCTCGAATACGATCTTTATTACGTGCGACACCGTCGCCTTCTGCTCGACTTGAAGATCATGGCCGCTACCGTGAAGGTGATGGCCCGCGGAGACGGCGCTCACTAGATATCCATCCACTGTCTCGACGCTTTCCAAGGCCGGCCACGAGCCGGCCTTGTTCGTTGGGGGCCTTTTGCTTGACCCCCGTCGCGCCCCGATGCTAGCGTGCGCCCGAGACGCGGATGATGCGTTCATGGAACGAACGTCCCCTTCCGTGATTCCACCTTGAGACCACCGACACGAACCACGCAGCGAGCCACGGTCGAGCGGCTATGGCGTCGCGCCGAAGAAATCCGCTCTCTTTGCGGCCTACCTCCCTTGCCGCCCGAGGTCCCGGGTTCTCCCGACGGGCCGGACGCGGCGTCGCTCGAATTCCTCGTCGATTACCTCCTCCACGATCTGGAAGGAAACTTCCGTCGCGAGCTGGCCACGCGCGTCCAACTCGAGGGGCTGGCCGAGTTGATGGCCTACACGGCGGACGGGGCGGAGCCGGGGCAGGGTTACGGACTCCTCGTGAACTACCTGGCGCGCGCGCTCGACGAACCGCGCCTCTGGATCGGTGTGGTGGACGGTCAGCCACCGGCCTTCACACTGTTCCGCGCCGGCGATCCCTCGCTCCGGGATGTTCGCCCTGAGCGGGTGCATCTACAGTGGCTCCACCCCGACTGGATCCAATGGATCGCGCTCGGAGAGGGGGAGCCGGCGCTCTGGTCGGGTCCGACAGGCTCGCGCAAGGGCGGCCCCTGGTATGCCGTACCAATCCGGGGAGAGATCCCCTCCGACCGCTTCACCGGAGAAGTCCCTGTCTGCCCCGGCTCGCTCGCCTCGGGAGCCAGTTGCGTCCTCTCCCGCGCACCGCTCGAAGAGATGGCCGGCGGACATCGCGCCTGCGGCCAGTGCCACTTCAGGCGCGTCGCCGGCCTCGTGGGTATCGAAGGAACCTTCCCCCCCGAACGGCGCGCCAGCCTCGAAGCGGTCGCGCCCTCCCTCGGCCCAATCCTTGTCAGTCTGGCGCTCCGGGAAGCGCTCGATCTCGAGGCGCGCTTCCGCGATGGCGTCATCGAGGAACTTCCGCTGGGGATCGTCGCCATCGACGAGCGGGGACGCGTTCTCACCTGGAATCGCGAGGCCGAATCGATCGTGGGACTCTCCAAGGAGCAGGTCCGTGCGACGCCGCTCCCGCGACTCCTCCCCGATCGGAGCTGGCACCAGTCACTCGTTCGAAGCCTCGAGCTGGGGATCGACACCGATCGAACGGAACACGACGTCGTCCGCTCCGATGGAACGTCGGTGCCAGTCGAGGTGCGAACCTCGCCGCTTCGCGACGGCGAGGGGCGAGTCCGTGGCGCGGTGGGGACCCTTGTCGATCTCTCCAGCCTCAAGGGGATGGAGGAGCGGATCCGACAGCTCGACCGCCTGGCCGCCGTGGGGCGCTTCGTCTCGAGCGTGGCCCACGAACTCCGGAATCCGCTCACGGGGATCGCCACCGGCGTCCAGTACCTGAGCCGGGGATTCCCGGAGGGCGACGAGCGGCACGAGAGCGTGACGTTCATCCTGAGGGAAGTGGTCCGACTCAACACGATCATCCAGGATCTCTTCACGGCGGCGCGCCCCCGGGAACTCTCCCTGGCGCGCACCCCCGTCCGGGAAATCGTGGACCGTGTGGTCCGGAGCCTTTCCGCGGCAGCCGATTCATCGGGGGTTACGATCGTCCTCGAAGATGCCGATAGGTGGCCCAATGCCATGATCGACGCCGACCAGATCCAGCAGGTATTCCTGAACCTGGTCGAGAATGCGATTCACGCCACCGCCGCCGGAGGCCGGATCACGATTTGCTCCGTCCGGCGATCGACGCTACCGGAGGTCATGGTGACGGTGGAGGACACGGGGTCGGGAATGGCGCCCGAGCTGCAGGCGCGCATCTTCGAACCGTTCTACACGACGAAGGCGAAGGGCACGGGCCTCGGGCTCTTCGTGGCGCACGGCATCGTGCAGCGGCATGGCGGGACCATCGAGGTCGAGAGCGAGCCGGGCCACGGTACGCGATTTCGCGTGGCGCTTCCCGGTGTCCAGGAGTAAGAGGCGGTCCCCATGCCGAAAGCATCCATTCTCCTCATCGACGATGACGACACGATTCGCTATTTCCTCCCGCGCGACCTGGAGGCCGAGGGTTACCACGTCCTCACGGCCGAGTCCGGCGGAGCGGGACTCAAGGTGCTGGAGCGCGAGGCGGTGGACCTGGTCCTCCTCGACATCCGGCTCCCCGACAAGAGCGGCGTCGACGTGCTCCAGAAGATCAAGGAGCAGTGGCCCGACCAGATCGTCGTCATGCTGACCGGAGAACCCGATCATGAGACGGCCGTCCGCGCGATGCGCCTGGGCGCCCGCGACTACCTGACGAAAGGGAAGCCGATTCGCGAGGAACTCCTCCTCGTGCTCGACCGCGAGCTCGCGTCGCAGCGGATGGGGAGGGAAGTCCAGCACCACCGGCAGCAGAAGAGCGCGCGCGTCCGGAGCGATTTCATCCGCGGTGAGAGCCCGGCCATGCAGCGCGTCTTCAACGTGGTCGAACAGGTCGCGACGAGCGAGTCGACGAGCGTCCTGATCGAAGGGGAGAGCGGGTCGGGGAAGGAGCTGATCGCGCATCTCATCCACGAACTCTCGGCGCGGCATGACAAGGCGATGCTGGAGCTCAACTGCGCCGCCATCCCCCGGGAACTCCTCGAATCGGAACTTTTCGGCCACGAAAAGGGAGCCTTCACCGACGCGCGGCAGCAGAAGCAAGGGCTCCTGGAGCTGGCCAACGGAGGAACGCTCTTCCTCGACGAAGTGGGCGAGATGAGCCTCCAGATCCAGGTGAAGCTCCTCCGCGTGCTCGAGCGCATGACCTTCAAGCGCGTCGGCGGCACGAAGGACATCACCGTCAGCGTCCGGGTCATCTCCGCCACGAACCAGAATCTCGAGTCGATGGTGCGCGAGGGGGCGTTCCGGGAGGATCTCTTCTACCGGCTGAAGGTCGTGCCGATCCGCGTACCCCCGCTTCGCGAACGCCGCGAGGACATCCTGCCGCTGGCGCGCCACTTCCTCGATCAGTTCAACCGCGCCTTCGGCAAGTCGTTCGCATCGATCGATCCGGAGGCCGAGCGGGTTCTCATGACCTACCCCTGGCCGGGGAACATCCGCGAGCTTCGCAATCTCTTCGAGCGGATCGTCCTCCTGAACCAGGCCACGTCGCTCCAGGCGCAGCATCTGAACGCGGCGATTGCCCCGGCGCCCACCGCGGGGAAGGCCGGCGCACCGCTCCAGGCACTGGAGGAGGTGCTCGACTCGGGCCAGTTCCCGGACGAGGGGATCGATCTCGAAGGGTCGCTCGGCTCGGTGGAGAAGGAAATCATCCAGCGTGCGTTCGACTGGACCCGCGGGAATCAGAGCCGAGCGGCGCAGCTTCTTCAGATGAAGCGTGATAAACTCCGCTACAGAATGAAACTCTACGGATTCCACGACTCCACCACGTCCACGAGTGATGTGGGGTAGAACTGTCGCCGCGGCGCTCCTCGTCGCGGCGTGTGCGGCCGGCGGCTGCGCCTACACGGTCTCCGGGGTTCTCCCGGGACACCTGAAGACCCTCGCCGTTCCGGTCTTCGGGAACAACACCGTGGAATTTCGTCTCGCGGACGACGTCACCCTCGCGATCACCGACGCGTTCCTCGCCAATCAGCGGCTTCGAATCGCCCGGGAACGCGACGCCGACGCGGTTCTCCGCGGCACCGTCGTGGCCTACCGCAATCAAGTCTACGGCTATACCGCCCAGGAGCGCGCCACGCAGTACGAGATCGTCCTCGTCGTTCAGATCGCGTTCCGCGATCAGGTGAAGAACCGGATCCTCTGGAAGGAGGACCAGCTTTCCGTGCGGACCACGTACAATGTGGTCCCGGTCGGCGGGGAAGCCGCCAAGACCGAAACGGACGGACGCCGCGAGGTGATTCAGAAGATGGCCGATCAGATCGTGAGCCGGACGGTGCAGGGTTGGTGACGCCGCGCCCCCGCGCCGTCGGCGCCGCCACGCCGCACGCCATGGGCCAGGCCTGGCGCGACGGCACCGAGCCGCCTCCGTTTATTCTCGCGGCGGGACCGAGCGACTACTGGCGAGAGCACCTCGTGGAGGCGTTCCGCGAAAGCGCCGCCGGGGCGGGTGCCGAGTTCCTGCGACTGGAGGGGGACGCCCTCGACGCCGAGACGCTGGCCGGCGCCCTCGAGTCCCTCTCGCTCTTCGCCTCCTCGCGCCGGCTCTGGATCCGCGAAGGGGCGAAGATCGAGAAGGCCTGCGAGGAGCGACTCCTCACTCACGCCGGCGCTCCCGTTTCCGGCCTGACGATTTTGCTGACGACCGCCCGCGACCCGTCGGAGTTGAAGTTCCTCGGTTCGCTCGCGGCCCGGACGACGGTCGTGCCGTGCGAGGAACGTCCGGGCGACGCCGCGAAGGAGGCGGTCCGCCTGGCCGCCGCGGCGGGACTTCGCCTTCCCTCGGGGCTCTTGGAGGCGATCGCGGCGCGCGCCGGGACGCTGCTCGCACTCCGGCAGGAACTTTCGAAACTCGCAGTTCTGGCCGATGGATCGGGGGCCATCGCCCCTTCGGCGCTCGACGCGGTTGCCGGCGGGCGGACCGCCGCCTCGGTGGAGCGCTGGGCCGTTGCCGCGCTCCAGCGGGACGCGGCAAGCGCACGTGCCGAGGCCTCCGCACTCAGCGCCGAAGGGTCCGCGAGCGGTTCGGCGCTCTGGGCGATCGCGTCGATCGCGCTCGGCGCCCTGGAACCGCAGGCCTACGGATTCCGCCGCGGCCCGGCCGTTCCCGCGCTCCGCCCCGCGGCCGCGCGAGCGGCGCTCCACGCCGTCTACCGCGCCGACCGCGCGATGAAGCGTGGCGAGATCCGGGACGAAGAAGTGCTCGATGTGCTGGAACGAGGGCTCATGGGAGGAACAAGTGTCCGAGACACATGACGCGACCAGCGTGAATCACGGCCGTGCCGGCGAAACGGAGGAGGGGAGCCGCGCCGGATATCCCTTCCGCGCGCTGGAGGAATGCGCGCAGCGCCGCTGGAGCGAGGCCCATCTCTTCGAGCTCGGCGATCCGATGGCCGCCGAGAAGCGCTTCTACTGCCTGAACATGTTCCCCTATCCGTCGGGCGACCTCCACGTCGGCCACGGACGGAATTACATCCTCGGGGACGCGATCGCGCGGCTGAAGCGGATGCAGGGGTACACGGTCCTTTCGCCGATGGGATGGGACGCCTTCGGCCTGCCGGCCGAGAACGCCGCCATCCTGAATCAGATCCATCCGGCCATCTGGACGAAGCGGAACATCGCGCGCATGAAGGAGCAGTTTCACGCGTGGGGCGTCGGATTCGATTGGACGCGCGAGATCTCGAGTTGCGATCCGGAGTATTACCGCTGGACCCAGTGGCTCTTTCTGAAGTTCTACGAGAAGGGCCTCGCCTACCGGGCGAAGGGCGCGGTGAATTGGTGCTCCTCCTGCCAGACGGTCCTCGCGAACGAACAAGTGGAAGCCGGCGCCTGCGAGCGCTGCGGCACCGCCGTCGTGATGCGCGACCTGGAGCAGTGGTATTTCAAGATCACGGCGTACGCGGATTCGCTTCTCGACGACCTGTCGCTCCTGCGTGAATGGCCGGAGAAGGTGCGCGTCATGCAGGCGAACTGGATCGGACGAAGCGAGGGAGCCTCGATCCGTTTCGCCGTCGCGGGCGAGGCAGCGCCGATCGAGGTCTTCACGACCCGCCCCGACACGCTCCTGGGCGCGACGTACCTGGCGGTGGCCGCGGAGCATCCGCTCGTCGTGCGGCTTCGCGAACAGGGGAAGCTTCAGGCGGACGCCGAGGCATTCCTCGATCGCCTGAAGCGCGCGCGCGTCGAGAATCGGTTCGCCATCGAAACGGAGAAGGAAGGATACGATACCGGCGTCAGGGTGACTCACCCCCTCACGGGATCTCCGCTGCCGGTCTGGATCTCGAACTATGTTCTGATGGGCTACGGCACCGGCGCCATCATGGCCGTTCCCGCGCACGACCAGCGCGACTTCGAGTTCGCGACGAAATACGGCATTCCCATCGTCGAGGTCGTTCGCCCGGGCTCGGGAGATGGCTTCGCCGGCAGCGCCGCTTTTGAAGGCGAGGGGCGGATGGTGAATTCCGGCTCCTTCGATGGTCTCGCCACTGAGGAAGGGAAGCGCGCCGTCACGGACGCGTTGACGGCGAAGGGCGCGGGGGAGAGCCGCGTCAACTTCCGGCTTCGCGACTGGCTCATTTCCCGGCAGCGTTACTGGGGCGCTCCCATTCCCATGATCCACTGCGAAACGTGTGGAGTGGTCCCGGTCCCCGAGAAGGACCTTCCGGTCGTGCTCCCCGATCAGGTGGCGTTCAAACCGACGGGCGAGTCTCCGCTGGTGACCAACAAGGCATTCCTGAACGTGCCCTGCCCGAAGTGCAGCGGCAGCGCCCGGCGCGAGACCGACACGATCGATACCTTCGTCGACTCGTCGTGGTACTTCATGCGCTTTTTGAGCCCGAGGCTGGAAACCGCTCCATTTGATAGCGATGCGGTAAATCGCTGGCTCCCCGTCAATCAGTACATCGGGGGCGTGGAGCACGCCATCCTGCACCTTCTTTACTCTCGCTTCATCGTGAAGGTGCTGCGCGACCTCGGATTCATCTCGTTCGGGGAACCCTTCGAGCGCCTCTTCACGCAGGGGATGATTACGAAGGACGGGAACAAGATGTCGAAGTCGAAGGGGAACGTGGTGGCGCCCGACACCTTGATTCAGCGCTACGGAGCCGACACCGTCCGACTCTACACGCTCTTCATCGGTCCGCCGGAGAAGGACGCCGAATGGAACGACCGAGGCGTCGAGGGCGCCTATCGATTCCTGACCCGTTACTGGAAGATGATCGAGGATGTACCTGTAACGCAGCCGGTTAGCCAGGTGGCTGCCGCCCCGGGCTCAGGGCCTTTTTCAATCGGCTTCGCAGCCACCGGCCCTGCACGCGACCTCCGCCGGCGCGTTCACCAGCTAACGCAGCAGATTTGCGACGACATGGATCGGTTTCATCTGAACACGGCGGTCAGCGGGCTCATGCAGCTCGTGAACTCGGTTCAGGATTACCTGGCGGCAGGAGGAGATCCGGCGGCGGTGGAAGTGCGCGAAGCGGCGGAAATCGCGACCCGGCTCCTGGCTCCGTTGGCCCCACACACGGCCGAGGGCGCCTGGGAGGTCCTGGGACATACGAAGTCGGTAGCCCTGGCAAGTTGGCCGTCGCCAGCCGCCGAGGCCCTGGAGAGCGCCACGAAGAGCCTCGTGGTCCAGGTGAACGGCAAACTCCGCGCCCACGTTCTGGTGCCCGCTGGGGCCGACCAAGAGACAATCCGGCGCACCGCCCTGGCCGACGAGAAGATCGCCATGATGACCGAGGGGAAGAAGGTGGCCCAGGTGATCGTGGTTCCGGGCAGACTGGTGAACATCGTCCTCGAGTAGTCCCGCCCCGGAACGATGTTTACATAATACTCATTATACGACATTCCGCCGGGGCTCCGGCAGCCCTCAGCCCTTTGGCGCCGGCTCCTCCAACCGCTCCTCCCGCTCCTCCTCAACCTCGGCAGTCCGCCGCTCCGCCAGATCGCTCAGCCGGTCTCGTACCTGCTGCGTCAACGTGGTCAGCTTCTCCAACACGAATCCGGCGTGCTTCGAGTTTTCCTCGATCGCCAGGATGACCTCGATCGATTGCGCCACGAAGACCACATAGAGGAAAAAGAGCCCGCCCGAGGCGCCGTACTTCACCCAGTCCCAGATCTCCTCGCTCGACCCGCCCAGGATGGCTCGGGCGATCCCAACCGGCGTGATCAGCACCGTCAAACCGAGCGCCACCCAGCCGACGACCGACAGCGTCTTGCAGAGGCGACGGAGGAGCCAGAAGCGGCGTTCAGGTAGCCAATTCATGCGTGATTAGAACGGCACCTTTTCAATGCCGTCTCCTAGGAACGGGATTCGCGCGAACGTACCGCTCGCGCCTTTCGCGACGCCGTAGATCGTCACCGCGAGGAACAGGAAACCGACCGCCAAGCGGGCCGCCGCCGTCACCAGAAGCCCCAGGAACGGAATCGCCCCGATCGAGACATCGATGATCCAGAGCCCGACCCACGCCGCCATCTCGAGGGCGAAGAGGATCAGTCCCTGACGGGCGTGAAACTGGACGTACCGGTTCGTGGGCGCGGCGGCGAAGCCGACAAAGCAAAGCGCCGGCAGATAGGCCACGGCGGCAAGGATGCGGCCGTCTTCGATCTCCTCGCGCGTGGCGTCCTCGAATCGGGGCGCGTCGGAATTCGTCGGCACATGGAGATGATCGCACCCGCCCAGCGCGGGGGTCAAGTCGCGGACCAATGCGTGAGACGCCGGTCGGACCGTGGCCGTTCCACCCGGAACGACCCATCGCGCGGCACAGCCTCCACCCGCCGGCCCGCGCTCTCCACCGCGAGCCTCCACTCCAGCGAATACCCCGGCTCCACCCCGAACCGTCCGAACGGGAGACGGGCCTCCACGTACTGGTCGCAGGCATAGGCGCCATCCCCCTCGCTCGAGGCCCCAGCTCCTTCCCAGAGCGGCGAGCCGAGCGGCGGCCCGCCGAGAGGGACCCGCGCGGCGACGCGTTCGCTCCCCGCCGACTCGATCACGAGCACGGCCGATCCATCGAGTGCCGCGGGATCGAGCGTCACGCGAATGAAGAGCGACCGCTCGTCGATGCCGTAGCGTATCTCCCGCACCTGACCGGCCGTCTGGTGCATGCTGCCGGAGGAAGCGGCGGGATCGATCCGGACCGCGTCACGCCATTCGTAGAAATCGGAATCGCGGCCGTCGAGGCGAGGTCGGATGTAGGGAACCGGCGCCGCGGCGCCCCTGGCCTCGTCGCGCAGACTGCTCCGGAGCCGTGCGGGCGGGTCGAGCCCCAGCTCCGCATAGACCCGCGACACGTGCCCCCGGAAGAGACGATCGAAGTCGGCCGCGTGCGCGGTGGGGTGGTCGTCGCCGTACCACCAGAACCAGTCGCTCGCTTCCGCCGCGTAGAGCGACGCCCGTGCGGCGGCCAGTCGCGATGCGGCCATCCCCCGTGCCTCGGCACTCCGCAGCGCCTCCCGCGCGTGATGAAGTTCCGCCCAGCCACGATTCTTTTCCGCGTGGCCGACCCAGATCCCCAAGTCGGCGCGGATCCACGATCCGACCGGAACATGCGTGAGTGTTTCGCGCGGCGGTGCCGCGGCCAGAGCTTCCGAAACCGTCACGGCCGCGATTCCCTCGGCCTTCCCCAGCGCCTCGTAGAGCGATTCCAGGAAAGGTCCTCCGTCCTCCTCGTACGACTCCCAGCAATTTTCCCCATCCAGGATCACCGCCACGATCGGCGGGCCCTCCCCGCTCCACGCGGCGGCCGTCTCGCGCACGCGCGCCACGAAGTCCGCCGCGGCGGCGCGTGGCTCGGCGTGCATGTAGCTGAAGCCGATCAGGTCGGAGAGCCGGCGGTCGCGGAAGATCATGGAGATCGGTTTGACGCTTCCGGAGCCGGTCGCCACCGACCAGGCTCGGAGCCGAGCGGCTGGATCGTTCGCCCTCGGATCGCCCGAGGCAGCAAGGGCGCGACGAAGCGTCTCCTCGTCGGAGGCGGCCCAGCGGAATCCTTCGCTTGCCAGAATCTCCAGCGCTTCCTGGCTCACCGCGCCTTCCGCGGGCCATACGCCCGCCGGAGCCGCTCCGAAGCGACCCTCGTGCGCGATCCGAGCCATGCGCACCTGGGCGCGGGCATCCTCGGCCGCGCAGGCGCGAGGCGACGGCAGCGGAATCGTCGACGAAACCTCCCGCGGCGCGTCGGTGTCGCAAAGGAGCGGAAGGATCGGGTGATGGTAGGGAACGGTGGCGAGTTCCACCTGTCCCCGTTCCCGGGCGGCTCGATAGGCGGGAGCGATCAGCCCCGCCAGGGCTATCCCCCAGTCGAGGAGGGCGTGCTTCTGTTCCTCGCGATATCCCCTCCCCTGCTCCCAGAGGGAGCGGATCGGCTCCATGGCGCGATACGTCGGGTCGACCCAGGCGAGGTGAAACCAGGTCTGGAGGTCTCGCACTTCCTGCGCGGTGAGCGGCGACTCGCCCCTTCGCTCGGCGTCGGCGCGGCGCGCCAGTTCGCGGTAGCGCGGGTGTGGATCGAGCATGCGCGCCCGTTGCACGTGGAAGAACTCGCGGAGCAGGAACTCGCGCTGGCCCCGATCGAGCTGCTCGGGCGCGGCTCTGGCGACGGCGAGATGCGGATCCTCGCCCGCCGGCGTGCCGGCGGCAATCTCGTCGAGCTGGTCGAGCAGGATCGGAGTCAGCGAGAAGGTGACGTGGACGGCAGGGTGCGCCTCGAGCGCGGCCACCATGTCGCCGTAGTCCTTCGTAGCGTGGAGGCGGGTCCAGGGCAAAATAAAACGGCCCGTCGCGGGATCGCGGTAGCTCGGCTGGTGCAGGTGCCACACCAGCGCCAGCTGTACCGGCGCCGCCACGGGCCGTCGCCTACTTGGCCGCGGCGCCCTGGAACTCTCCGAGGCGTGCGTTGGCGGCGTCGTGAATCGGTTGCTCCGCGAGCGGAAGCGCGACGACGGCCTTGTAAACCTCGATCGCCTTCGCGTTCTGTCCGGCGCGCAGGTAGCAACGAGCCTGCGCCAACATGGCGCGACCGCGTTCGTTGTCGCTCCCCGATCGCTTCGCCGCGTCGCCGTACGCCGCAGCGGCTTCGGCGAAGGCCTTGTTATTCTCGTGTGCCGAAGCGAGCCCCCAGACACCGGCAAGCGCCGCCGCCTTGTCGCCGCCCGACTTATCGATGAACTTCTGGTACCACGTCGCCGCCTCGCCAGGCTTGTTCTGCGCCAGGGAGACGTCGCCGAGGTAGCGCATGGCGTCGCGGGCCGCGTTCGTGCCCGCCGAATTGTCGATCAGCTCCTTCAGCATCGGACCCGCGGTGACGTAGTCGCTCTGCGCCATCGAGAGGACGGCCCGGAAGAGCTCGCCCTGAGCCCGTTCCTCGGACTGGGCACGCGTGCGCATGACGAATACCGCGAGGACCGCTACCAACACCAGCGCGCCGAGGCCGATGAGAATGGCGCGCCCATGACGCTCCCACACTTCGGTCGCCCGGAAAGCGGCCGTGACGAGGGCGTCCTCTTTGATCTGTCGCTTGGTCATCTTCTGATGCTTCACCAAATGGGTCGACATGTTCGTTTCTCCCTTGGGGTTGAGCCCTCAAGTCTACCCGGGCCAGGGGGTGCTGTCAAACGGACTTCCCCGCCTTCCCCTCGAACACCGCCGTGAGGAGTGCCGCGGCCACCAGTCTCGCCTCCGTGTCGAGCGCGCGCTGGCGAATGGCCGCCGCCAGCTTCCGCTCCCAATCCTCTTTCAGCTGCAACATCCGTCCGGCTTCCCGATCCTCGGCCCGTCGTCGTCGTCCCGATCGCTCTTCGGCGATCAGCGACCGGAAGTGCACGGAGAGCTGTCGCATCTCTCGATGCAATTCGCGGCGCATCTTGTCCTCGTACGGCTTCATCCGCTGCCGGATTCGCGACTCGAGAAGGCGGAGGCCGCGGATCCACGCGGTGGCGAGGGCCTCCGGATCGGGCGGCGACAGCCGGGCCCGTTCCTCCGCGGTCGCTTCGCGGAAGGCGGAATCGACAGGGCGTGCCCCCGCCGCTCGCGTGCCGAGCGGAAGCGTCTGGGTCAGCAGTTCCTCGGAGACGTCATCGCTTCCGTAACGGATCCGCCAGTGAAGCCGGACCCAGTACCGCGCGTCCCGTGGCGTCCCCCGGCTCGCCGGAACGTGAGCCACCAGCCGCGCGACAGCGCCGCGAGAGCGGCCGAGGAGGAGGATCCGCTCCGTCAGGGTGGCGTCGTTCTCGGCGCCTCGCGCGGCTCGTCCCGCGGGCGACGCGAGAATACGGACCCGTTCGACGCCGAGTTCTTTCGCCAGCGTGGGGGGAAGTTCGGACTCCCAGGCCGTTCCGCGCCGGTGGACGGTCGCCTGCTGCGATTCGAGAATCGCCGCGAGGAGATCGGGGAGCTCGGAGCGTTCCGGCCCGCGGCGGTTACGGCGCGTCTTCACCGGAAGCAAGCCCGTCGAGTAGCTGCCGGTCGAGTTCCTCGACCGCGTCGTAGCGTTTGCGTCCCACGAGGAGCGCGGCGCCAAGTTTCGAGAACTCCCGATCCAGGTCGCGATCGCCGCGGGCCTGGGCCCAGATGCGGAAGACGGCGTCCTCGAACGACCCCGCTTCGGCGAACGGACCCAGCACCATGTCGAGGTCGCCGATCACGCTCCGGAAGAGGTTGATCTTCTCGTGGACGATCTCGAGCACGTACGCCTCCACGGTATTTCTCGCCGTGAAGTTGAAGACATGGACGTCGTGTTCCTGCCCGAGGCGGTGGAGGCGGCCGATGCGTTGTTCGATGCGCATCGGATTCCAGGGGAGGTCGTAGTTGACGAGGAGATGGCAGAACTGGAGGTTGCGCCCTTCGCCGCCCGCCTCCGTGCTCACCAGGACCCGGGCGCGGTCCCGAAATTGCGCGATGGCCGCTTCCTTCTCTCGGAGCGACATGGCGCCGTGGAACGTCGCCACCTTCACGCCGCGGGCGCGGATCGACCGCGTGATGAATTCCAGGGTGGCCCGAAACTGGGTGAAGATGACGATCTTGTCCCGCGACGCCTGGAGGAGCTTCACGATCCCCTCGAACTTCGCGTTCGTCTCGATGCCGCGCGCGGCGCGCCAGAGCGCCTCCACCTCGGGGCGGAAGGCCGCCATGCCGTCGCGCTGAAGAAGCTTCGCCAGGGTCGGCGCGGCCGCGAAGGAGGATGAGCCGATCTCCTTCTGCAGCGTCAACAGCGTCAGCTTGATGGCGCCGCGCCGCGACTCGCGCTGGCCTTGCACCAGCCGGCGGACCAGCTTGGTCACCTCGTCGTAGAGCGTCCGCTCGGGCTCGCTCAGGTCGAAGTGGACGTTCGTCACCTTCCGCTTCGGAAAGCGGATCGACGTGCTCGCCCTCGTCGTGCGGATCATCGTCTCGCCCAGGAGCGTCGCCAGCCGCCCGGTGTTCTGCGGCATGCGCCGGTCCCCCCGCCGCATGAATTCCCTCCCGAACGTGCGATAGGTCCCGAGGAGTCCAGGCCGGAGGAGTTGCACCAGGTTGTAGAGCTCGTGGAGATCGTTCTGCACGGGAGTCGCCGTCAGGAGCAGCAGGTAGCGAGGCGCCAGGCGATCGAGAAATTTCCAGGCGAGCGTCTTCTGATTCTTCAGGCGGTGCGCCTCGTCCACGATGACGAGATCGAAGGCGGCGGCCGCGACCTTGTCGCGATGGCGGAGCAGCTTCGCCGTGTCCATCGAAGCCAGGAGGAGCGGCTCCTCCCACCAGGCCGTGCCATGCTTGAGGACCGCGAATTCCAGATCGAACTTCCGCCGTAGCTCCTGGTCCCACTGCTCCACCAGGGACGCCGGCACGAGCACGAGCGCCCGCTGCACCAGGCCGCGAAGGAGATACTCCTTCAACACCAGCCCCGCCTCGATCGTCTTCCCCAGCCCCACCTCGTCGGCGAGGAGCGCCCTTCCGCGCATGCGCCGCACCGCCGTCATGCAGGCCTGCACCTGGTGATCGTACTTCTGCACGTCGTGGAGGTGCTCGAGACAGAGAAGCCGATCGAATCCGCGATGAAGCGAGTAGCGCTCCGCGCGAAGGCGGACGTCGTGTTCGCGCAGTGGATCGAACGGCCCGACCAGGAGCCGCTGCAGCAACTCCTCGGCCCCGGACGCAATGCGGAACTGGCCGCGGGGGGTCAGCTCCACGCCGCCGGGGCGCGGACCGACGGGAGTCGGCGCCGTCGTGGCGCCACCGCCGCGAGGCACGGGTCCGCCTCCGCGCGCCGCGCTCCCCAGCGGCTCGAGCGGATAGAGCGACGTCAGCCGGCGAATCCCATCCGGGAAGGCGATCTCCAGCACCTCGAACCCGTCGCGATCGCGCACCTCCACGATGAGCCCTTCGCCGAAAGTCTTGTGGATGACGCGGTCGCCGACGCGGAAGCCCCGATACGTGCCCGCGGCGCGGCGCGGCTCGCGTCCTACCGGAGTTCCCACGTCTCCCCTTCCACCGGAATGCGGACCTTGTCCGGATGCGGTAGGCCGGCGCGGAGCGCCTCGGCCCGCTCCAGATCGGCATGGACGATGGCGGTACCCGACGAGGCGCCGCACGCCCGTGCCTGCGCGACCAGCGCGGGATGGTCGGCGTGCGCGCTGAAGCCGTTCAGCACTTCGACGCGCGCGCGAACCGTGAAGAGGTCTCCCAGGATCCGAACCTCCTCGCGGTGTTCCACCAGCCGTTTCCCGAGCGTCCCTTCGGCCTGATAGCCGACGATCACGATCGTGTGCCGTGGATCCTCAACCGTGTGACGGAGGTGATGGAGCACCCGTCCGGCCTCGCACATGCCCGAGGCCGAGATGGTGACGAACGTCCCGGGCCTGTCGTTCAGGCGCTTCGACTCCTCCGCATCGCGGACGAGCTTCACGCGCCGCATGCCGAGCGGGTCGCCCCCTCGCCGGAGCGCTCCCGCCGTTTCGGCGTCGTAGAGTTCGGGGTGCCTCTGGACGATCTGCTGCACGTCGGCCGCCAGAGGACTGTCGATGACGATGGGGATCTCCGGGATGCGACGCGCCGTGATGAGCCGGTCGAGCGCGTGGACCACCTCCTGCGTCCGGCCGACCGCGAACGCCGGCACCACGATGCGCCCCTTCCGCTCCAGCGCGTCGGTCACGACCCGCTCCAGCGCCGTGAGCAGGGAGTCCTCCGTGGGGTGCTCCTTGCCGCCGTAGGTTCCCTCGGTGATGAGGTAGTCGGCCGCGGGGAGCGGCGCGGGGTCCTTCAAGATCGCGCGCCCCGGTCGTCCCAAATCGCCCGTGAAGACGAGACTCCGCGAACCGGCTCCCTCGTTCCAGCGAAGGTAGACCGAGGCAGAACCCAGGATGTGCCCTGCCTCGTGGAACGAAGCGGCGACGCCCGGGAGCGGCTCGAATTCCGTCACGTAGTCGTGCGTCACGAACCGCGACAGCGCGCGTTCCGCGTCGGCCGTATCGTAGAGCGGCTCAACGGGGCCGCGGCGCTCGCCCCGGTTCGTGCGGCCGTTCGGATCGCCCCGGCGATCGCCGCGATGGCGATTCAGGTACTCCGCGTCCTTCATCTGGATGTGCGCGGCGTCGAGGAGCATGGCACGGCAAAGATCGGCCGTGGCCGCCGTCGCGTGGATCGGACCGTCGAACCCCGACTTCACGAGGAGCGGAATGGCGCCGCTGTGATCGATGTGCGCGTGAGAGAGAATCATCGCGTCGACCGACATCGCCGCGAACGGCAGCGCGCGATTCCGCGCCTCCGATTCGGCGCGCCGGCCCTGGTAGAGCCCGCAGTCGAGGAGGAGCGTCCCCGTCCGGCCGATGAGCAGATGCTTGGAGCCCGTTACGGTTCGGGCCGCTCCCCAGAACATGACGCGCACGAGCGCTAGTCCCCGGGGTAGAGATGGATTCCGAGACTCACCTCGCCGATCGAAGTGAATTCGGAGTTCGCGATCTGGCCGTAGGCGCGGACCGACCCGTCGATCGAGACGCGCGGCCGGACGAAGCGCTCGAATCCGATGCCCGTCGTGAGAAACGCCCCTTCGTTCACGCGTGACGCGATCTCGTTCGTGTAGACCTCGTCGGGACTCGCGTATCCGAAACCGACGAGGAAGTAGGGGTGGAGATCCTTTTCGCGATGACGGTAGAAGACCGCCTCCGTGGAGAATGTCGTGATGACGACGTGGCTGTCGGCGAAGTCGCCCGGCACGTTGAGGGGCGGCTGGATGCTCCCGAAACGCTGATGCTCGAAGGAGAATCCGAGCGCCACGGCGCGGCTCAGCAAGTAGCGAAATCGGAGCGCGTACCCCGGCCCGTGATCGAAACCGTCCGCCAGGCGAGAGCTTCCGCGGATGACGCCATACTGCCCCTGGACTCCAAGACTGATCGTGTTGGGTCGCAGTCGCCGCGGGACCGGCCCTCGCGTCGCCGGCACCGGCGCCGGCTGGCGCCGCGAGTCCGACAGACGAAGAAAGCTATCCTCGCTGCGCGCATCCGCCAGCACGTCGCCCGAGGCGGCGCTCGACCAGGCCGCGGGAGTCCACGACTGAGCGTGCCCCATCCGAGGCGCCGCCAGGCACGCCGCCGCCATGATTGCCAGGGCGCCCGCCTTCACTCCGAACCCCATCCGAATCATCAAACCTCCCAAGCCGGCGGCCTCACGAAGCCCGAGGGTGGAACTTCGTGTGCACCTCCCGGAGATAGTTCCGGTCGAGGTGCGTGTAGATCTGCGTCGTTTCGATGGAACGATGCCCGAGGAACTCCTGCACGACCCGCAGGTCGCAGCCGCCCTCGAGCAGATGTGTCGCGCACGAGTGCCGCAAGGTGTGCGGCGAAATCGCCTGCTCGATCCCGGCGCCCCGCGCGTGCGCCTGCAGGAGTTTCCAGTACCCCATCCGAGTGAACGGCCGGCCGAAACGAGTCAGGAAGATGGCGCGTTCACCCCGGTCCTTGCGCAAGAAAGTCCCTCGAGCCCCTTCCAGGTAGCGGGCGACCGCGTCCCGCGCCTTCGTCCCAAAGGGCACGATTCGTTCCCGCTGGCGCTTTCCGCGGCAGCGGACCAGCCCCTCCTCGAGATCGATCTCCTCGAGGCGAAGCCCTGTGAGCTCGCTGGCACGAAGCCCCGTCGCGTACGCGAGCTCCAGGAGCGCGCGGTCCCGAACCGGCTGCGGCTCTTCGCCGCGCGGCGCGCCGAGCAGCGATTCCACCTGCTCCACCGTGAGTACGTCCGGAAGGGGGCGTGACCGCCTCGGCGAGCGGACCGAGCGCGCTGGATTGTCCCCCGTCGCGCCGCGCCGGCGCAAGAACTCGTGGAAGGCGCGTATCGCGGCGATCTTTCGCGCCGCGGTCGACGCCGCCCAGCCTCCGGTCGAGAGAAATCGTTCCACGTCGGCCGGCGCGACGCGCTCCGGCTCCGTCACGCGCTGGCCCGCGAGGTAGCGGCTGTACTGCGCGATGTCCTCCGCGTAGGCCCGGACCGTATGTTCGCTCAAGCGCCGTTCGAGAGCCAGGTGGTCTCGGAATCGCCCCACCAGGGCAGCCCAGGGGCCCGGAGCCGTCACGCGCGTCCCCGGCGCCGCGATGGCTGCATGGAGAGTTCGAGCTGTCCGCGCTCGTGCTCGAGGAGGAATCGTTTCCAGCGAAGGCCGCCGGAGAAGCCGCCGATTCCTCGGTCCGATTGGATGACCCGGTGACAGGGGATCACGAGTGGAACGGGATTCGCCCCCAACGCGTTCCCCACCGCCCGGCTCGCGCCCGGTGCGCCGATTCGCCGCGCGAGTTCGCCGTACGACCAGACGCTGCCGACCGGGATCTTCCGAGCACCCTCCCAGACGCGCCGCTGAAACTCGGTGCCCGCCTCGACGTCGAGAAGGACATCATCGAGTGGGGCGCGCGCCGAGAGGTAGCGAGCGAGCGCCAGTTCGACGGCGCCGGTCCAGGAGGGCCGGCGAACGTACGAGACGCCCCGCTCTTTTCCCTCCTTGCCCGTCGGCGCACTCGCCCCGCCGAGCCTCAGCTCGCGAATCCCCTCCTTCGTGCAGAGGATCCAGATCGTACCGACCGGCGTCGTGATCGAAGCGGTCGCCACCTCGACGCGAGGCGTGTTCCCCTTCATCGTTCTCCTCCCGCGGGGACGGCGAGCGCCCCTTGAATCCGAATCGCCATGGCACGCCCGATCCCGGGCACCTCCGCCAGCGATTCAACCGGCTCCCGCCGGATCCTTGCCACCGAGCCGAAGCGCGCCAGGAGAAGCGCGAGGCGCCGGGGTCCGAGACCCGGCACGCTGTCGAGCGCCGACTCCTTCGCCCCCTGACCGCGGAGCATCCGGTGGTAGGTGATGGCGAAGCGATGTGCCTCGTCTCTCAGCCGCTGCAGGAGGCGAAGCTCCGGAGCGCGCCGCGACAGGAGTAGCGGCGCCCCCGAAGGCCGGACGATCTCTTCGAGCCGCTTTGCCAATCCGATGAAGGGGACCGCTTCGAGCGGCGTCCCCGCGGCCGCCGCCCGCGCGGCGCCGAGCTGCCCCACTCCGCCGTCGATGACGTAGAGGTCGGCCGCGGGAAGCGTGCCGTCGGCCACGCGCACGGCATGGCGGCGAACGGCTTCGGCGATCGATGCGAAATCGTCCTGCCCCGCCACCGACTTCATCCGGAGGCGGCGATACTCCGACTTGGCCGGACGCCCGTCGAGAAACGTGACCATCGACGCCACGACATAGGTTCCCTGGAGATTGGAGACGTCGAAGCAGCGAAGGCGGCGAGGTGGGCGTGAAAGTGAAAGGGCGCGTTGCAGCGCGAGCGACTCTTCCCCCACGACCCCCGAGAGGCCGTCGGGTGCGTCGCCTCGCGCCCGCGCGAGGAGCATTGCCGCGTTTCGCCGCGCGGTGCGCGCCAGGGCCCGTTCGGCGGAATCGCGCGGCGCGCGGATCCGGACGGGAGAGGCGGCGCTCCGCGAGAGGAACGATTCGAGTAGCGCGCGCTCTTCCGGAAGGTCGCCCGGATCGATCTCGACCACGAGCGTTTCCGGGATGGCGTCGTCCGGGGCGTAATAGAGACCCACGAAAGCGCCCGCCACGGCTCCATCCGAGACCGATCCCGCCCCTCGCAGCCAGCGGACGTCCCTGGCCACGACGCGGCGGTCGCGAATTTTCAACACGACCGCGCATGCCTCTCCATCGCCGCGCGCGACGCCAACGATGTCGACCGAAGCGCCGCCGACGTCGACCATCCGCTGCCGTGCCAGGACCGACTCCAGCTTTCGGATTTGATCGCGGAGCTTTCCCGCTCTCTCGTATTCACGGCGGGCGGCGGCCTCCTCCAAGAGCGTCCGGAAGCGCGCGACGACTTCCTCGCGCCGTCCCGAAAGGAAATCGCAGAACTGCTCGACCATGGCCCGATACTCCTCCCGCGACTGCGCTCCGATGCAGGGGCCGGTGCAGCGCCCGATGTGGAAGTCGAGGCACTCGCGCTTCGCCGCGATGTGGCTCTCGATGTCGCGGCAGGAGCGCATCGGAAAGATCGAGCGCGTGAGGTGAAGGAGCTGGCGGAGCCCCTTCACTTCGGTGTACGGACCGAAGTAACGCGCGCCGTCACGAGCCTGGCGCCGCACCAGCGTCAGGCGCGGATAGGCGTCCTGCCAGGAAACGCGGACGTAGGGGTATCGCTTGTCGTCCTTCAGCCGGATGTTGTAGGGAGGCTGCTTCTCGCGGACGAGCGTCGCCTCGAGCATCAAGGCGTCGATCTCGGACTCGACGGCGATGAACTCGACGTCGTGGACCTTCCGGATGAGGGCGACCTGCTTCGGCCCCACGGCTCCGGGATCCTGGAAGTGCGACCGCACCCGCTGGTCGAGCCGCTTCGCTTTCCCCACGTAGAGCACCTCGCCCTTCCGGTCGCGGAACACGTAGACACCGGGCTGGGGGGGTAAGGCGGCCAGCTTCTCGGAAAGGGCGTGACTCGAACCGGACGCGGGGGGGCTCGCGAAGGGGTGTTCTGGGTCGGTGGGGCTGCCGGCATCGCGCCGGCCCGGGCTGCGCGGAGCCATCGGGCAGAGTATATCACGCGCTACCATGCGATTGACAGAAAGGCACCTGTCCGGTAGGGTTGCTTGCTCGCGTTGGAGAAGGATTCGGACTCGTGGAGGTTTGGAATGCCGCATCACAAATCAGCGGAAAAACGCATGCGGACGACGAAGCGCGACCGCACGCGCAACATCGCCGTCAAGACTGGTCTCAAGTCGATTCTAAAGAAGGTTGCGGAAGCGCCTACGGACAAGGAACTTGCCCGTAGCGCCGTCTCCCTGGTCGATCGCGCGGTCCGGAAGGGCGTCGTACCGAAGGCCACCGCGAACCGCCGCAAGTCCCGCCTCGCGAAGGCGGCGAACCGGGCCGCTAAGAAGTAGCCGTCGTCAGCGCTTCGCGCACCCGCGCGATCACGGCCGTGGCCGCGTCTCCCACCGGGACGCGCGCCACGGCCGACGTCTTCCGGTCCCGTAGCTCCACGATCCCATCGGCCAGCCCCTTCTCCCCGATCGTCACCCGAAGGGGAATTCCGAGCAGATCGGCGTCCTTGAACTTCGCGCCAGGCCGCTCGTCGCGATCGTCGAGGAGCACCTCGATCCCCGCCGACATCAGGGCCTTGTAGAGATCCTCCGCCGTGTCCCGCGTCCGCGACTCCTTGAAGTTCACCGGAACGACGTGGACGTGGTACGGCGCGATCGGCATTGGCCAGATGATTCCATTCTCGTCGTTCGACTGCTCGATGGCCGCGGCCACGATGCGCGTCACGCCGATTCCGTAACAGCCCATGACGATCGTCCGCTCGGTCCCCTCCGCGTCGAGGAATCGCGCCGCCATCGACTCCGAGTACTTGGTGCCGAGCTTGAAGACGTGCCCCACTTCAATGCCCCGGCTGACCACCATCACCTCGCCGCAGCGGGGGCAGCGATCCCCCGCCTTCGCCGTCGTGAGATCGGCGCGCTCGGACACCACCACGTCCCGGCCAAGCCGGACGTTTTGCAGGTGGAGATCCTTCCGGTTCCCCCCCGCGACGTAGTTCCGGCCTTCCTGAATCGTGGCGTCGACGATTGTGCGGATCTTCCCCGCCAATCCTACCGGCCCCGTGAATCCAAGCGGGCCACCGGTGAGGCGTTCAATTTCCGGCGCGGTCGCGAGCCGGAGCGGAGCGCCGCCGAGGTGCCGGGCCAGCTTCGCCTCGTTCAGCTCCCGGTTCCCCGGAACAATCGCCAGTATCGGCTCCTCCTCGGCGTAGAAGACGAGACTCTTCAAGAGTCGGTCGGCGCTCACGTCCAAGAACGCGGCCACCTCCTCGACCGTCCGTTTCTCCGGCGTCTCCCGTTCGGCCATCGGGGCGGCCGGCTCTTCGGCCTGGGGCGTCCAGGCGAATTTGGCGCTCTCCGCCGAGGCGGCGTAGCCGCAGCCCGAGGCGAAGATCTCCGCCTCGCCCGAGTCCGCGGTGACCATGAACTCATGGTTTACATCGCCGCCGATGGCCCCCGAGTCGGCCTCCACGACGACAAACGTGAGCCCGCAGCGGCGGAAGATCGTCGTGTAGGCGGCATGCATCCGCTCGTACGTCTCGTGCAGTTGCGCGTCGTCCACGTGGAAGGAGTACGCGTCCTTCATCAGGAACTCCCGCGCGCGCATCAGGCCGAAGCGCGGCCGGATCTCGTCGCGGAACTTCACGCCGATCTGATAGAGGTTTTGCGGCAGGTCGCGGTAGGAGCGAACGTGATTCCGGACCAGATCGGTGATCGCCTCTTCATGTGTCGGCCCGAGCACGTAGTCGCGGTCGTGGCGGTCGCGCTGACGGAAGAGTTCCTTACCGTACTTCTCCCAGCGTCCGGTTTCCTTCCAGAGCTCCGACGGCATCATGATCGGAAGGAGCACCTCTTGCGCGCCCGTCCGGTCCATCTCCTCGCGCACGATTTGCGCGACCTTCCGCGTGACGCGCCAGCCGATCGGCAGAAGGCTGTAGATGCCGGCGGCGTGCTTGCGAAGCATGCCGGCGCGGACCATGAGCTTGTGGCTCACCAGTTCCGCGTCGGCCGGGTCTTCCTTCAACGTCGGGAGAAATGCCTGGGACAGACGCATCGCGGGATGGTTCCTCTCAGGGGTTCCTGGAGTCGTGAATGAGATCGTCCACCGTGTAGAGCCCCGGGGCGCGGCCATGAACGAACCGCGCGGCGCGAAGCGCTCCGCGCGCGAAGACGCTCCGATCGGTGACGGTGTGAACCAGTTCCAACGTCTCGCCGTCACCGCTCAGGATCACGCGATGCGTCCCCGGGACCGTCCCGGCGCGGATCGCGTGGGTGCCGACGGCGCCTCCTTGGCGGCGCGTGCCGCCGATCGGGCCGAGCGCCGCCGCGAGGTCGAGCGCGGTGCCGCTCGGTGCGTCCTTCTTCCCCGCGTGGTGATGCTCCACGATGTCGGCGACGTAGGCGGCACGGGCCGCCGGAGGAAGGAGCGCCAGCCACCTTCGCGCCACGGCCACGCCCAGGCTGAGATTTCTCGCCCGGACGATCGCCGTACTCCGTCCGAGCGCTTCGATGCGCTGCTCGACCGTGGCGGCGAGCCCCGTGGTCGCAAGGACCGCTGAACGAGGGACACGCTCGAGCGCCGCGACCAGACTCTCCGTCCCGGCGGCCAGACTGACATCGAGGATCACGGCGTCCGGCGGCAGCGCCTCGAGATGCTCGGGGCGGAACGCCGAGGCCTCAATCCAGCGGCAGGCAGGAGGGCAATCCCCCTCCGCACCCCCGGAGGCGACACAGGCAGCCAGGGTAAAGCGTTCTGAATCTTCAGGCGCCGCCAGCAGCTTCCGGATCTCGTTCCCCATGCGGCCCGTGGCGCCGAATAGAAGTAGCGGCGTCGTGCTCACGCGCCTGCCCGCGCGGTCGCGCCATGGCGAAGACCCGATTGGTCGAGCGCCTCCTCCACCGCGCGCGCCGTCTCCGGCCGAACCGGCACGAGCGGAAGCCGGAGTTCTCCCGTTGTGAAGCCGAGGAGCGCGAGCGCGTGCTTCAGGGGACCCGGGTTCGATTCCAGGAAGAGCGCACGGAAGATCGGGTGGAGGCGCCGGTGGATCGCTTCCGCTTCGGCCAGCCGGCCGGCCCGGAAGTGACGCTCCATCTCCACCAGTTCGGCCGGCGCCAGGTGGGCGGCGACCGACACGACCCCGCTCGCTCCGATCGCCAGGAGCGGCAGGAAGAGCGAGTCGTCCCCCGCCAGCACGGCGATGTCGCAACGCGCGCGAATCGCGCTTGCGTGGTCCACCGAGCCGCTCGCTTCCTTGATGGCGGCGATGCGGGGATGTTCCGCCAGGCGCGCCACGGTCTCCGGCGACATCAGCACGCCCGTGCGGGAGGGCACGTTGTAGAGCACGATCGGCCGGTCGACGGCGTCGGCGACAGCGCGGTAGTGCGCGATCTGCCCCTCCGGCGTCGGCTTGCACGAATAGGGTGTGATGACCATGAGCGCGTCGGCGCCGAGCGAGATCGCCTCCCGCGAAAGCTCGATCGTCTCCGCCGTGTTCGCGGTCCCCGTCCCGGCGACGATGCGGGCCTTCCCGTTCGCCGCCGCGACCACCGTCCGGATCACGAGGGCGCGCTCCTCCCGAGTCAGCGACGTCGCCTCCCCCGTGCAACCACAGGGATAGAGCGCGTGAACACCGCGCGAGACGAGGTGTTCGGCCAGCCGGCCCAGCGCTTCGGTGTCGACGGCTCCATTCCGGTAGGGCGTGACCACGGCCACGCCGACTCCCTGGAAGATCGAACGGGGATCGCTCATCGGGGTTCCTCCTGCGGCGCCGGCTCCGTCGGTGTCTCCGCCGGGGCGGGCGGGAATGTGAGAACGAGGGGTCCCCGATTGTCCTCGGGGCCCACGGTGATCGTCTCCTCGAGCGACGTGGCCGCTTCCGAAATCGCACGCGCGGCCGGCAGCTGGCCGCGAGCGGCTCGAGCGGCCGTGCCCAGTCGCCGAGCCGAGAGCCGATAGCTCCCGGCGGGCACGCGGACCGCGAACGTGCCCGGCCCGATTCGCTCGGTCCGTGCGACCAGGCTCGAGTCGGCTGAAGCCCGCGCCTCGACGACGAAGCGCGCCGTGGAATCAGGCGAGGCGATCGCCCCGTTCAGGATACCCGGAGCTTTCGGATCGACCGCGACGATGTTGACACTATCCGCGACCGTCCGCTCGGGTGTCAACCGCACGACGGCGCCATGTCCCGCGACCACCTCCAGCTCGGGGTCGAGGTAAGAGTCGCCGTTTCGGTCGAAGAAGGCATGCACCGTGTAGCCGCGGTCGATCGAGAGCCCGGTGAACTGATAGACGCCGGCGGTGTCCGTCTCTGTCTGGTAGGTCGGCTCGAAGGCACTCGTCGTGTCGGGACGGAGACCGAGAGAATCAGGAAACAAGAGAATGGGGATCCCCGCAACCGGGAGCGTCTTCGCTCGGAGCTTGCCGTTGATCCGCCCGGGCGCGAGGGTCGCCCCGGTGGAGAAGCGGAGCTGGAGCCGCGTCCCCAGCGGCACTCCCCTCAGATCGCGCGCGCGCCCGCTCAGGAAGAGCTGATAGGTCGTCCCCGGATCGAGCGAATCACCCCACTCGATCCGGAAACGGTGGCCGCTCCAGTGGTACGAAAGCCGCCCCGGTGGCGGATAGAGACGCAGATTATCGCGAACACTCCCCCGCTCCATCGGCTCCGAGAAGAGGATTTCGATGGCGGTTCGAGCGGAGACGTTCACGGCGCTATCGGCGGGCGACGTGGCGATCACCTGGGGTGGCGTCGTATCGCGCGGCCCCCCAGGGGGAGCGATCGAACGGGCGCAGCCGGCGAGCGCGAGGAGAAGAAGGAGTACGCGCGTGTTCACCGGCGACGGGCGCCGCCGCCTCGCTTCCCTGCCGGCTTTCTCGCTGGAGCCTTCGCCTTCGCTGCCTTCTTCACCGGTGCCTTCTTCCGCGCCGTGGGCTTCTTCCGCCTCGGAGTCGCCACGCCTTTCCCCGCACCAAGCAGCTCCCACAGAACCGCCTTCTGCGCGTGGAGGCGATTCTCCGC
>JANNMC010000224.1:0-2102 GCA_031397435.1 Candidatus Eiseniibacteriota bacterium | reverse complement strand
CCGCGTCGAAGATTTCCCCCACACGAGTCCAGCCGCCGCTCACGCGGGACTCCCTTTCAACTCGCGGTGGAGCCAGGCGCGAGCCAGCGTCCAGTCGCGCTTCACCGTGGCGGGGGAGACGTCCAGCACCTCCGCGGCCTCCTCGATCGAGAGTCCGGTGAAGAAGCGGAGTTCGACAACCTTCACCTGTCTCTCGTCAAGCGCGCCAAGGCGATCGAGCGCGGCGTCGAGATCCTCCGCGGAGACTCCGAGCGGGTCGGCGCTTTCGACCGGCACGTCCAAATCCTGAAGCTCCACGTGGACGGCGCCCCCGCCACGCTTGATGGCTCCGCGCTTTCGCGCATGATCGGTGAGGATGCGCCGCATCGACTGCGCCGCGAGACCCATGAAGTGGGCGCGGTTCTGCCACGAGACCTGACGCTGGTCCAGGAGGCGCAAATAGGCCTCGTGCGCCAGGGCGGTCGGCTGGAGCGTATGCCCCGGTCGTTCCTGGCGGATGTAGCCGGCGGCCAGCCGTCGCATCTCCTCGTAGACGAGCGGAAGGAGCGCGTCGAGCGCGCGCGCATCCCCTTGCCTCCAGCGAAGAAACGTCTGAGTGACCTCTGAGGGGGACGGAGTCCCCTGACCTCCTCCGGGGAGTTCCATGGGCGGGATGATCATACCGGGGGAGCGGCACGGACGGAACCATGTCTCTCTTGGCGGCGTAATCGAGTAGCTTCACGTCTCGGCCGCGCCTGTAGCGATCACGTCTATCGAGGGGGCACCTGCCATGGTACGTACCACGCTTCGTCACTTGCTACTCCTTACGCTTCTCCTGGCGTCCACCTCCACCCCGGCGCGCGCGCAGGGCCGTCCCGATCCCGCCGCCACGATCGCGGCGCAGCGAGAGGCGATGACCGCGCTGGCCAAGATGGACGGTGTCTGGCGCGGAAACGCGTGGACGATTCTGCCGAATGGGGAGAAACACGAGATCACTCAGACCGAACGAATCGGAGCGTTCCTCGACGGCTCCATCCGCGTCATTGAGGGGCGTGGCTACGAGGCCGACGGAAAGGTCTCGTTCAATGCGTTCGGCATCGTCTCCTTCAATCCGGCGACGAAGGGTTACTCCATGCACTCCTACGCCATGGGGCAGGCGGGAGATTTCACCTTCACGCCGACGGCCGACGGCTACGCGTGGGAGATTCCGGCGGGACCGATGACCATCAAGTACGCCGCGACGATCAAGGACGGCGTGCTGCACGAGGTGGGCGACCGCGTGATGCCGGGGAAGGATCCGGTGCGCTTCTTCGAGATGACGCTACATCGCGTGGGGGATACGGACTGGCCGGCGGCGGGAGCGGTGCCGGCGAAGTAACGAGTGCCGGCGACCCTTGCGCCGACTCTCCCGCGGGGGTACGGTCGGGGTCCCCCTTGGAGGTTCCATGCGCTGGAGAGATCAGAAACGGAGCACGAACGTAGAGGACCGCCGCGGCCGCGTTCCCGGCGGTGGGCTCGCCCTAGGCGGCGGCGCGGGGGTCATCGTCCTGGTGATCGCGCTTCTCATGGGCGCCGACCCGCGGCAGCTGCTGGAGCAGCTTCAGGCCACCACCGACTCCCCCGTTGCGACCGAGGCGCGCACGGCGGAGGAGAACGAACTCGCCGATTTCGTCTCAGTCGTCCTGGCGGAGACGGAGAACGTCTGGAGCGAGCAGTTCCGCGCCGACGGGAAGGAGTACGCGGCCCCGACGCTCGTCCTCTTCACGGATCGCGTGGAGTCGGCATGCGGCATGGCGGGCGCGGCGATGGGTCCCTTCTACTGTCCCGGGGACTCCAAGATCTACATCGACCTCTCGTTCTACAGCCTCCTGCACGATCACCTCGTGCGCGATGACGTAGGCCTGGGCGAAATCGCCAGGCGCGCCGAGGCGGTCGTGCAGCAGGCCGTAGAACGAGAGGTCGATGTAGATCTTGGAGTCCCCGGGGCAGTAGAAGGGACCCACGGCCGCGCCCGCCATGCCGCATGCCGACTCCACGCGATCCGTGAAGAGGACAAGCGTCGGTGCCGCATACTCCTTCCCGTCAGCGCGGAACTGCTCGCTCCAGACGTTCTCCGTCTCCGC
>JANNMC010000205.1:0-1503 GCA_031397435.1 Candidatus Eiseniibacteriota bacterium | reverse complement strand
GCGGAGAGTGGGGCGCTTTCGGAGTACTCGACGATACGGGAGACCTTCGCGCCGGTGGCGCTAGGGAAGATCTCGGATTGGATCGGGGCGCGTATGGGGCGGGGGAGGTAGAGCGGGCTGGTGGCGGCTAACGTCCCTCTTCGACCAGATACTCCTCTGGCCGAATGTTGAGGCGATCGATCTTGTAGAGGAGCGTAGTCCGCTTCATCCCGCCGAGCGAGCGGGCCGCATCGGCCTTGTTGCCACGATGCGCTCGGAGGGCGTGCAGGATCGAGGTCCGCTCGGCGGCGTCCTGGCCGGCGATGTCGCGTTCTCGGCGAAGGGCACCTTCGGATTTGGCGCGAACCCGCGGTAGAAACGCCTCGCGGCCGAGCAGCGAACCGTTCTCCGCCATCGCCACGGCGCGCGCCACTTCATTCTTCAGTTCGCGCACGTTCCCGGGCCAGTTATAGGCGCGGAACAGCGTCTCGACTTCCGGGGCTACCGTGAGGCGCTTCTTCGCAGCGGCGGTGGCCTCCGCGAAGAAGTAACGGAAGAGAACAACGATATCCTCCTCCCGCTCGGCCAGCGCGGGGAGTGATACCGAGGTCCCCGCGAGACGGTAGTAGAGATCCCGCCGAAACGTGCCCCGCTCCACCATTTCTTCCAGGCTCGCGTTTGTCGCGGCCACGATGCGCACGTTGATGTTTCTGATCTCGTCGGTTCCAACGCGGCGAAGCTCTCCCGATTCGAGCACGCGGAGAAGCGTGGCCTG
Organism: Candidatus Eiseniibacteriota bacterium; assembly: GCA_031397435.1. Lineage (GTDB taxonomy): Bacteria > Eisenbacteria > RBG-16-71-46 > SZUA-252 > SZUA-252 > SZUA-252. The sequence continues at coordinate 749 of JANNMC010000205.1, read as the reverse complement.
GGCCGCCGGCGAAAGTTCTCCCACCTCGTCGAGGAAGAGCGTGCCGCTGTCCGCGCTCGCCAAGAGTCCATCGCGAGTGGCGACCGCGCCGGTGAAGGCGCCGCGCTCGTGCCCAAAGAGCTCGCTATCGAGCAGCCCGGGCGCCAGCGCGGCGCAATTCACAGGGACGAAGGGTTGCTTCCGCCGATCGCTCATCTGGTGGAGCGCGCGAGCGAGGAGTTCTTTCCCCGTTCCGCTAGGGCCGGTGATGAGAACCGGAATCCGTGAGGGGGCGATGCTCAGGATCGTCGCCACCGCTTCACTGACTTCGGGACTCACCGTGACCACGCCGAAGCGGAGTGCACCACGATCGAGCGCCTCCAGGCCGCTGATGGCGGCGAGACCGCGTTCCTCGGTGGGTGAAGCCTCCGGGGATTCCTCGAAGCCGAGAAGGGAGTCGATTTGCTTCAGCCACTGTTTCAGGCCCAGGGCTTCGAACACCGCCCGAGCATCCCAGAGGGACTGGCGTCCCTGAGCGCGCTCATCCTCGGAATTGCCCTGGAGCCTCGTTTCTCCTATCCAATAAAGCGCACGTGCGAGTTCGTATGGGATCTCATAACGCCGACCGAGTTCAACGCCCTCTTGGGCGATGCGAAACGCTTTTGTCGGATTTCCCGCAGCCCGGTGCGCCATTGCCAAGACCCGCTGAGTCGCGCACTCCTCGTACCGGTCACCGGTATCGAGTGCCACCTTGAGGCCTCGCTCGCAGG
>JANNMC010000148.1:0-15543 GCA_031397435.1 Candidatus Eiseniibacteriota bacterium | reverse complement strand
GGAGTCGCGCTTGCTGATGATGGCGCGCCAGTCGGCAAAGCCCGCTGGATTCACCCAGGCCGAGAAGGTCAGCGGAAGATTCGGGATGGGGAACGTGCGGCCCAGAACCACGCGCGGATCGTTGTTATCGTTGCCGTCGTCAGTGGCGTTGAACGAGAGGGCGGTGCCGTACTTCCCGGCAACCCACGTAGGAGCGTTCGTCAGCGTCCCCGTGCGGCCGTTGCCGGAGCCGTCCGCCGTCGTGATTCCAGACCCCTCGTCGAACGCGTAGGTGGCATTCAGACCAACCGCAAAGGACGGGACCGCGGGCGTGATGGCCAGGAGGAGAAAGCCGGCGAGCAGAATTTGCCGAAAATTCGAAGACGGCGACGTCGCCAGACTCGACTGAAATTTGGTCCAGCGATGGGACATCGAGCACCTCCAAGCGCCATACTTCACGTGAGTATTCCACGGGTAAAAAGCACCCCACATTATACCTCATTCTTCTCCCATTCATCAAATCTGGCGCGTGCTTGTGCACCGTTCGGAACGTTGGCATTAACTCCATGTATTAATGAGAGTTAATGTCCAGACGTTCGTGCCGAATGCCCGCCCCGTGAGGGTCTTCGAGCGGCAGTCCGCGATGCGGGAGGGGCGACCGTCTATCCAGAACTACTTTGGCTCCAACGTCTATCCCTGCGATGGCGCTGGAGAACGCTTCCGAGACCTTCGGTGGCATGTCATTTGCATGCCTCACGACGGGGCACCCCTACTCCGCGCCATCCGTGTGGGCATGTGTGGTGCTGCGCGAACAATTGTGGCAGCATCCATCGCTTGACGATTCGAAGCACGAACCGGTCGACTTCCGATTTCTCTCGACTGCAGGGCCTCGCGAATCGAAAAGGGGGCACATAACAGCATGCGTAACTATCTCGGCACGCTCCTCGGACTCATCATGCTCAGCGGGACGTGGGGAGGGTCCGTCGGAACGGCGAATGCTCTCCCGCCCTCCTTCGAGCTGACGTCATCCACGGGCGGAACCAACCTACCGTTCACCGTGGGGCAAGCGTTTCAGCGGGGAGACGTTTCTTCGGGAAGCAGCGTCGTCGGCAGCATCAGCGCGCTGCAGGTCATTCCGAAGAATCGATGGCCGGACGGTTCGCTCCGCTACGCGATTATCTCGGGGCGAATGACCCTCGCGGCGAACTCCCCGGCCACGATCTCGCTAAGCGTGGGAACGCCGGGAGCGGCCACGGCTCTCACGACAGCGGATCTCCGAGCTACCAATGTCGTGGCATCGATCAGCGCCGGGAGCTTCGGCACTGTCTCCTGGTCGGGAGTGGATTTCGATACGCCCTTCATGCCGTGGGTGAGCGGCCCGGAGATGAGTTCGTGGATCTATCGCAAACCGATCGGAAGCGATCCTCATCTCGTCGGGTGGTTGGAAGTCCGGCTCTATGCGGGCGGCGCGGTCGAGGTCTTGCCGTGGGTTGAAAATGGATATCTGCTCGTCCCGGGCCCCACGAACAAGAGCGCGACCTACGCGTTCACGCTCGGGGGGACGCAGCGCTTTTCGCAAACCCTCGATCTTCTGAATCACCAGAGAATGGTGCTGGCCACGGGCTCGACAATTTCGCACTGGCTCGGTTCTAATCCCCAGATCATTCCCCGGCACGATGTGGCCTACCTCCAGGCGACCAAGCTGGTACCCGCCTACGCCGGCGTGACCAGCGGCTCGAGTTCGCTCTGGACGCGCATCACGCAAACGTACACGCCGCTCGGCCAGGCCGACTTTCCGAGTTCCATGGGAGCCACGGGTTATCACGGCTCGATCGGTCCCATCCCCGAGTGGGACGTGGCCTACCTGACGAGCCAGGGAGATCCGAGGGCTTATCGAGGAGTCATCATCAACGCCGCCAGCGCGGGCCGTTACGGCATCCATTACCGGGACGAGACGACCAATCGCCCCCCCCGCTTCTCTTCCTATCCGAACCTGGTTATGAATGCGAGCTCTGGGGTCGCGGATATCGGAGCGAGCACGACGAATTCCTACACTCCGGTGGCGACAGGTACGACCCCTCCCGGGTACAAGACGTCGCACCATCCGTCGCTCGGTTTCGTGGCTTATCTACTGAGCGGTTACTTCTACTTCGTGGAAGAGATCGAATTCGCCAGCACGGTGAACTTCCTCAAGCAGAACAACGGCGGACCGTACGGGAGCCGAGAGGGCACGAAGGGGATTCTGCGGACCGATTCGGGCACGAACACGACACGCGGCGCCGCCTGGTCGCTCCGAACCCTCCTTCAAGCTGCGACTATCACGGCAGACGGCGATCCGTTGCAGGCGGAGTACGCAGCCAGTTTCGAGGAAAACGTGAACTACTATCACGGGCTCTTCATCGCCACGGCGAACAACAATCCGCAGGGAATCAGCGCGCCGTATTCGGACTACACGCCGACCGCTCCGCCCTTCCAACATTCGAGCTGGATGGAGGACTTCCTGACGTTCGCCTTCGGGTACGGGAAGGACCTGGCGACGCTCTCGCCGACTGGCGCGACCAAGCTCGACGCCTTCCTGGCCTGGAAGTATCAGAGCATTGTGGGCCGCTTGGGTGGAGGAGGGGCGAACGAGTTCTGCTACCGCGATGCCGCACAGTACACGATCGCGGTGTCACCTCTGGACGGCACGAACTTCGACGGTACCGACCCGCCGGGCTCCTGGTACGCCACGTGGGGAGACATCTACGCGGCGACGCTGGGGCACGCGAACGACTGCGGTACGGGTAGCACGCTGAGGGGAACGTCGGGCTCAAGCCCGGCGAGTTTTGACGGGTATTGGGGCAACCTGCGCCCGGCGCTCTCCTACGCCGTCGATCATGGAGCCACCGGCGCGGCCGCCGCCTATGCGCGACTGACGGGCGCCTCCAACTACGCCACCGGGGCGGCCACGATGAACGACCTCCCGGTATGGGGCGTCCGGCCGCGCAGCAGCGGTGCTCCGGGAGATGCCGTGCCTCCCAGCCCTCCAGCGGGTCTGCAGGCGCGATAGGGCGCCGCGACGCTTCCCCCTAAGCGATCAGGCGATGGGCGGTCACGGGGCCGGAGAGCAGTTCCTGGCCGAGCGTGAGATAGAGCGTCCCATCCGTCACGGCTAGATCGAAGGCCATCCTCCGCTCCAGGCGCGCGACCAGCGACGCGATGAGCGCGCGGTCCAGGCCGTAGAGTTCTAGCGACTCCCCGTTGTGGATGCGCGCACCCGCAAGCGACGGCCAGTAGCGCGCGAAATCGTGGTGCGTGTAGACCGCCACGCGCCGTGCCGCCTTGCTCGCCCGATGGAGCCGCGCGGCGTCGGGCGATCCCACCTCGATCCACGCGACCAACGCGCCCGTCAGGTCCCTCACTTCGAGGGCTGGCTGATCCGGATCGGCCATTCCCCTGGAGAACGCCAGCCCCTCCCGGTACTCGAGACAGTAGGCAAGCACGCGAGCGCACAGGAACTCCTCGTTCTCGGACGGGTGGCGCGCGACGCGGAGTTCCAGCGTCTCATAAACGCCTCGGTCGACGTGGGAGAGCTGCACGCTGAAGACGTGAACCACGGCGCCAAGTGCCACAAATGACCTCGAGTTCGGTTAGAGTGTGCGGAGCGACATTCTGGCATGGTCATCCATCCCGCCCCCTTGTCGCCCATCCCGTGACCGGAGAGTAGCAGGCCCATGGCGTTGATCAGCCTGAACAACGTGAGCCTCACATTCGCCGGACCCGTTCTTCTGGACTCCGTAAGTCTTCAGGTGGAGGAAGGCGAGCGCCTCGGTCTCCTGGGCCGGAATGGCGCCGGGAAATCGACGCTCCTCAAGATCCTCGAAGGGACGCTCGTTCCAGACTCCGGCGACGTGATTCGCCAGCCGGGTCTCACGGCGGCCAGCCTTCCCCAAGAAGTGCCGCTCGATCTCGCCGGCACCGTGCGGGACTACCTCCACGAAGTGTGCGGCGCGACCCGTAGCGATACCGCCTGGAAGATCGAAACACGAATCGACCAGGCGGCGCGCGACCTGACGTTGGATCTGGACGATTTCCTCGAGACGCTTTCCGCCGGCTCCAAACGCCGCGTCCTCCTGACCGCGGCTCTGGTGCGCGATCCGGACGTCCTGATCCTGGACGAGCCGACGAATCATCTCGACATCGAGGCGATCGAGCACCTGGAGGAAGCCCTGCAACGACGGAGGGGCGCGATCCTCTTTGTCACCCACGATCGCAGCTTCCTCCGCGACCTTGCCACTCGTATCCTCGACCTGGACCGCGGAATGCTCCGAAGCTATCGCACGACGTACGATCAATACCTCGAGCGGCGGGAAGAGGAACTCCGGGCGGAGGCCGGCCAGGATGCGCTCTTCGACAAGAAGCTGGCGCAGGAGGAAGCATGGGTGCGGCGCGGCATCAAGGCGCGGCGGACGCGGAACGAAGGCCGCGTCCGCGCGCTCGAGTCGCTGCGGCGCGAGCGCGGCGCTCGCCGCGAGGAAGTCGCACGCGTGAAGGGTGCGCTCCAAGAAGCGGAGCGATCGGGCCGAGTTGTGCTCCGTTGCGAAAATCTCGGCTACGGGTATGGCGGCGCGCCGATCGTCCGGGGGTACACGGGGAGCATTCTGCGCGGCGATCGCATCGGCATTCTCGGGCCCAACGGCTGCGGCAAGACCACGATGATCCGGCTCCTCCTGGGGGAACTGGCGCCGCAGGAGGGCACCGTGACGGCGGGGAGCCGGCTGGAGATCGCGCACTTCGAGCAACTCCACGATTCGCTCGATGAATCGAAGAGCGTGATCGAGAACATCGCCGAAGGCCGGGAGACCGTGGCCGTGGGCGGCGTCGACCGCCATGTCGTTGGCTACCTGCGGGACTTTCTCTTCACCCCGGAGCAGATCCAGGGGTCGATCGTGAGGCTCTCCGGCGGCGAACGAAAGCGGCTACAACTGGCGATGATCCTCTCTCGGCCCTGCAACGTCCTCGTCCTGGACGAGCCGACCAACGATCTCGATCTCGAGACGCTGGAACTGCTGGAATCGCTACTCCTGGACTTTCAAGGCACGCTGCTGATTGTCTCGCACGATCGCGCGTTTCTCGACAACGTCGTCACGTCGACCCTGGTCTTCGAGGGCGACGGCCAGTGGCGGGAATATGTCGGCGGGTATGCCGATTGGCTGCGCCAGAGAATGGCGGCAGCGCCCGTGCCCACTTCCAAACAGGTGAAGCCGAAGCAGGAGCGCGCCACAGCACCGCGGCGGCGTGCCGGTTTCAAGGAGAAGCGGGAGTTGGAGGAGCTGCCACGAGCCATCGAGGTCCTGGAGGCGGAGAAGCAGAACCTGTTCGCGCTCATGTCGTCACCAGGCTTCCATGCGACGCCGGGCGATGAGATTCGCAGCATGAATGAGCGGCTGGCCGCGATCGAAACCGAGATTCACCAGGCGTACGCGCGATGGGCAGAACTGGAAGCGCTGACGGGCCGCAGCGAGGCTTGAGGCTTCAACAGGGATCTGCCCAGCGACCGGCTACATTCCCTTTCGAATGGCGAAGCTGTCGGGCATGGCGGCGAAGGTGCTGCGCGTGGAGTCGCTGGCGAAGTAGTACGGCCGCCCCATCCATTCCAGGCGTGGCGACTTCCCGGAAGGGACGAATCGTTTCAGCGTGACAGGGTCGGTGAGATGTTGGCAGTAACGCAGCGGGTCCTTCCGGAAACTCTGGCGTTCCTTGCCTCCCGAGAAGTAGAAGACGTCGTGGCCGACGAAGGTCCGCATGGTCGAGTCGACGATGGCCGGACTTCCGTTCCGGACCAGACAGGGCACGCCAATCTTGAGCGCCTTCATGAACGGCTCCGGACCTTGCACGAAGATCCTGGGGCAGCCGCCTCAGCAGAATCCCATCGGCAGCCCGTTCACGTAGATGGGGCGGACGCGCAGGTTCAATTTCTGCTGCGCCACCATGCAGCGTTCGTTGGACGAGACCAGGGAGTCCGCGTACTTGATTCGCGGGTAAAGGCTGTCCGTGGTGGCGACGAAGCGCTGGGCCGCTCCCGGCGTGGGCGCAAGGGAACACGTGGCAGCGAAAAGAAGCGCGGAGAGGAGATGGCGGGCGGCGAGCGTCATCGGGTTAAGATAACGCTCCCCACCTCCGACGGGCAACAGACTTGATCGCCTCGCGAAACTACCCCCGGTCCGCAAGGGGCACGTACATCCGCTTCGGCGATCCGATGTAGACCTGGCGCGGGCGGGCGATGCGGAAGTCCTTGTCGCGGCGCATCTCCTGCCACTGCGCAATCCACCCCGGGAGCCGCCCGATCGTGAACATCACCGTGAACATGTTCACGGGAATTCCGAGCGCCTTGTATATGACGCCGGAGTAGAAGTCGACGTTCGGATAGAGCTTCCGGCTGACGAAGTACTCGTCCTTGAGGGCTACCTCTTCCAGGCGCATCGCGATTTCCAGGAGCCGGCTCGGTCCGCCCATCCTCTGGAGCACGTCGCCGCACGCCTTCTTGAGAATGGCCGCGCGCGGGTCATAGCTCTTGTAGACGCGGTGGCCGAAGCCCATGAGCCGGGTTGTATCGTTCTTGTCCTTGGCCTTCGCCAGGAACTTGTCGGCGGTGCCTTCCTCGGCCTCAATCCGCTCGAGCATCTCGATGACCTGCTGATTCGCTCCGCCGTGGAGCGGCCCCCAGAGCGCGCTGATGCCGGCGGCGATGCTGGCGGGGAGGTTCGCCATCGAACTGCCGACCATGCGAACCGTACTCGTGGAGCAGTTCTGCTCGTGATCCGCGTGCAGAATGAGAAGCAGGTCGAGCGCGCGGGCAAGGACCGGGTCGACCTCGTAGTCCTCGCACGGCACCGCGAACATCATCCTCAGGAAGTTCGAGGCGTAGTCGAGCCGGTTCAGCGGATAGTTGAACGGCTGGCCGATCGAGTGCTTGTAGGAGGACGCCGCCATGGTCGGCATCTTCGCGATCAACCGGATGATGGTGTCGTGGATCTGTTGTTCGCTTTCAGGCTGCTGATAGAACGTGGCGAGCGCGCCAACGGCGGCGGCGCAGACCGGCATGGGGTGCGCGTCCTTCGGGAGCGCGTCGAAGAAGCGCCCGAAGTCCTGGTGGAGCATCGTGTGCATCCTCACCTCGCTGGTGAATCCCTCCAGCTCGGCATGGGTGGGGAGTTCGCCATGGATGAGGAGCCACGCGACCTCGAGGAACGTGCTCTTCGCCGCCAGTTCTTCGATCGGATAGCCGCGATATCGCAAGATTCCCTTTTCACCATCGATGAACGTGATCGCGCTCTTGCATGACCCCGTATTGCCGAAGCCGGGGTCTAGCGTGATGCAGTTCGTGGCGGCGCGGAGTTTCTCGATGTCGATCGCGGTCTCCTGCTCGGTGCCGGTCACGAGAGGGAATTGCGCGGATTTCCCGTCGATCGAGATGGTGGCGGTCTTGGCGCCCTTGGATGCTTCGAGGTTCGTCGTCATGGCAGTCCTTTCCTGACAGACGCAACTTCGCCCTGCCAGGCTGTCAGGTCCCCTACTGCAACGTGACGCCTACTAGATGCAAGCGCCCCTTAGAGTTGCCGCCGTTATGGAATTCTGCTGCGGAATTCCAAGACTCTACTATGGCACGATCAATGCCATACGCGCCACGCCTCCAGTAGCCCCCTACGGGAGCCGTGATACCCTGCCATGCGGGCTACTCGCGCTTCGAGTTGTGGGGTAGTCGGGCGGTGATTGAAGAAGCGACAGATCCTAGGGAGAGGAGAAATACATGAAGACCTCGACATCAGGAAATCAGATTCAGCGCACGGGAGCCTTCGCGGCGCTTGCGGCCGTCGTCCTCTGGGGCGCGGGATGCGGACAAGGGAGTGCCGTCGCGGACCGCGAGAAGAGCGAGACGCTCCTCTCCGGCACCACGTTCGTGGCCGCGCTTCAGAACACGATCGACACCGGAGAGAACAAGGTCGGCGACAAGGTGACCCTTCGCACGATGGAGGATGTTCGCGTCAATGAAATGACCGTGGTCCCCTCGGGCGCCACGATCAACGGCGAAGTCACCCACATCGACGGGGCCGGACGCATCGGAGGCGGCGCGTCGCTCACGCTTCGATTCACGGAGCTGGTCATGACGGACGGGAAGAGCTACGCGATTTCCGCGACTCCGTTTCGGCTCCAGGGCAAGGGAGACACCAAGGAGAGCGTTCTCGAGATCGGCGGTGGCGCCGTCGCGGGAGGGATCGTTGGTGGTGTGCTGGGCGGCAAGGACGACATCGCGAAAGGCGCCGCGGCCGGCGCCATCATCGGGACGGGCGTCGCGGTTGCCACGAAGGGAGATCAGATTGTCCTCCCGGCGGGCCAGAAGATGAAGATCACGCTCGACGCATCCGTTTCGGTTCAGACCAAACCCGGCACGGCCTCTTAGCCCCAGCGACAAGGAGTTATCTCGCGCACGCGGAGGAGGTGGACCATGAGCAAGGGAACCGCATCACCCCCGAGACGGAAACCGAGTCGGATCTGGCTGGCGGCGATCAGCCTCTTGACCCTTGGAATTCTCGTGGTCCTCTTCTTGCCGCGGCCCGCGGTGAAGCGTACACCTGCGCTCGAGATCTCGGTGGCGCAAGCCGCGGCAAGGCAGGAGAAGGGAAGTTTCCTGCTCGACGTGCGCGAACCCGACGAGTGGGCCGTGTCGCACCTTTCCGGCTCCACGCTCATCCCGCTGGGTGAACTCGAGAAGAGAGTGGCCGAGGTCCCGCGCGATCGGGAGATCGTGGTTGTCTGTCGCTCCGGCAACAGGAGCAAGGCGGGTCGCGACATCCTGATCGCGGCCGGATACGCGGAGGTGACCAGCATGGCGGGCGGCCTCCTGGCGTGGAAAGCGGAGGGACACCCCACCGTCACGGGTCCGTAGCCGCTCCAGAGCCTTACGCAGAGCCCCGTGTGAAACGAGTGATCGCGGACGAATCCGCGAATTTGTGTACCCAACCGATACAGCTCGATAGCAACCAAGTGCAATATCCGCAACAACTTACCCTCAGGCATGCCTTCTGCTACTACACCCTAGTACAACCTAAAGATCCGACCGTGCTCGCGGGGGCGAGTACACCCATCTCTTCAGCTACGCACTTCGAAAGACAACCGGAAGGAGAGTGGCGATGTCTTTACGCCGCTTGGGAATTCTTCATTGCCTCACCATCGCCGTCGGCCTCTTGCCGATGGCCCAGACCGCCTCCGCATCACTGGAGGCGGAAAACGCATCCACCGCGGCTGCCCTGGGTCTGGCGCGAATGTCGCAAGAGGCTCCGCGAATCGTCGCGGGCACGAACGGTGGCGCCAGCATCTCCCTGACGCTCGACGGCGCCAGCGTTGAATTGCTCCTGGAGCCCTACTCGCTCCGGCGTCCCAGCGCTCGGGTTGTCATCGAAGGGCCCGACGGGACACGCACGATGACCGAACCTCCTCCCAGCAAGACCTATCGCGGCACGGTTCGCGGCGCCGCGACAGGTGTCGTTGCGGCGACCTTGGAGGGCGGCGCGCTCCGTGCGCGAATCATCCTGGAAGACGGCAGCAACTGGTACGTGCAGCCGCTGCCTGGCGATGGCTCCGGCGCTCATGCCATCTATCGCGGAGCGGACGTCGCGGAATCGGGTGGAAGTTGCGCCTCCGACGACGCCCCCGCGGCAACGCGTGAACCGATGGCGGCGCCGCAGGCACAGTCGAGCGGTTGCGTGGATGCCGACATCGCCATCGAGGCGGACTACGCCTACTACGTGTGGAACGGCAATTCCTCCACGCAGACGGTCACCGACATCGACGCGATCATGAACGCGGTGGAGTTGATCTACGCACGCGACGTGAAGATCGGCTACAAGATCACGAACTACCTGATCCAGACGACCAGCGGGAAGTACCCCTCATCCGATGCGTGGACCAAGATGACGCAGTTCCAGGACTGGTGGAACGCGAACCAAGGGTCGGTCCCGCGAGATCTGGCTCACTTGATGACGGGGACGATCACCGGCGGACTCGGTGTCGCGTACTACTCGGTGCTCTGCACCACGAGCCAGGCGTACGGGGCCTCGAACTCGACCTGGAGCGGGACATGGGCGAACCGGGTCGGCGTCGTTACCCACGAAATCGGGCACAACTGGGGCGGGACTCATTGCAACGGACAGGCCGACTGCTACGTGATGTGCGCCAACATCGGCGGTTGTGGCGGGGACCCGACGCGCTTGAGCCTTGGCACGATTCGCGAGATCGAAACCTATCGCAGCCAGAGCGGCGCCTGCCTCGCGGCGGGGAACGGCACTGCGATCGCGCTGAATCCCACGGCGCGCGACGATCGCGCGGTCGCGCTGCGCGGCACGGCGGCCACGATCGACGTGCTCGCCAACGACTTCGATCCCAACTGCCAGACGATCACGGTAGGGAGCTATGTCTCGCCCACGGCGAACGGTGGCACCGTCACGGCGTCGGGCGACAACGTGGTCTACACGCCGGCCGCGAACTTTATCGGAACCGACACTTTCGCATACACCGTCCGGGACGCCGGCGGCGCGCAGAGCACGGCGACGGTCACCGTCAGCGTGCAGGACCACAAGACGGCGGACGTCGCGACGGGCGCGGCCGCGGGTCTGCAGGTCCGTTACTACTACGTTCCGCCCCTCGATGGGAGCCTGGGCTCCATGCCGGCGCTCTCCAATCCGTTCAGGATTGAAACCGTCCCGAGCCTCTCTATCCCGACGACCGACGGTGCCGTGGGCGAGAGCGGACTCAAAGATCGGGTGGCCGCACGCTGCACGGGCAGCATCACGCTGCCGAGTGCCGCCAGCTACACGTTCTATCTCACCGCCAGCGACGGCGCGAAGCTCTACATCGACAACACGCTTCGTGTCGACAACGATGGACTTCACGGCATTCAGGAACGCTCGGCCGGCGTCTCGCTGACGGCCGGGGCGCATGACGTGCGCGTCGACTACTACGAGGAGACAGGCACGGCCGGACTGAAGCTCGAGATCGCGGGCGGCGGACTCAGTCGTGTCGAAATCCCTCCCTCCATGTGGGCATCGCCTGGGGTTCAGATCGCGTACTACCAGCTCGACTCCTCGATCCTGCCGCCGCTGGCGGCCCTCGTACCCGAAATCACGCAGGCGATCACCACCATCAACTACCCGTTCACGTGGGGCAACTTCGCGGGTAGCGGCCGCGCCCTGAACGTGGCCGCCGTCTATGAGGGATTCCTCACGGTACCGAGCGACAACATCTATTACTTCGAGGTCACGTCGGAGGATGGCTCCCGGTTCACCATCGGCGACGAGGTGGTGATCGACAACGACGGCTATCACAACCGCGTCGCCCTGACGGGCGGCCGCGCGCTGCGGGCGGGGGCGCACAAGTTCCGGCTCGACTACTTCGCGAAAGACGGTGGTTGCGCGCTCATCGTCCAAGTCTGGAGCAGTTCGCTGACGAAGCAAGTCGTGCCGTCGACGTGGTGGAGTCATCTGCCGACCTACCACGTGCCGACGAATTACGCCACGATCGGCGCCGCCATCGCCGCCGCACCGGCCAACTCCATGGTCTGGGTGGCCGCCGGCACCTACACCGGCACCGGGAACAAGAATCTCGACCTCGGCGGCAAGAATCTCACGCTCCGGAGCGGGGGCGGGCCGGCGCTGACCGTGCTCGACGCGCAGAGTTCCGGACGCCTCTTCAACTTCACGAACCACTCCCAGACCGGTGCGGTCATCGAGGGGTTCACGATCTCCCGCGGCATGAATACCTCCGGCGCGGGTGGCGCCATGGCCTTTAGCAACAGCACGCTCACCATTCGAAACTGCTATATCGAGGGAAACATGAATACCGGAGCCGGGGGGGCGCTGGGGTTCACGGGGACCTCGAGCCCGACCTTCGACGGCTGCGTCATCTCGGGGAATCACTCGGACAGCGGCGGCGGTGCCATCTACGCCGATGCCGGCTCCCACCCCTCGTTCGTCGGGTGCACCGTGAGCGGAAACTTCACCGACACGTACGGCGGTGGCGCCTACGCGGCGAACGGCGGGCTGATCACCTTCGACCGGACCATTCTCTGGGGCAACAGCGCGACCACGAACGGTAGCGAGGCGTGGACGGCCGATGCCGCGAGCACGGTGGAGTTCACCTGCTCGGATGTCCGGAGCACGGCCGTCGGTGGGGGAGGGAACGAGGTGTTCGGCGCGGACAACATCATCAGCGATCCTCTCTTCTGCGTTCCGTCGCCCGGTGCTCAGGCGCCGACCACGGGCGGAAGTTACCGCGTCGTCGGTTCATCTCCGGTGCTCGGGCCGGTCACGGCCTGCGGCCAGACGATCGGCGCGCGCGGCCAGGGCTGCAGCACGACCGTCACGGGAGTGGAAGGCGCATCATCGATTCGCACGACGATCCTGAAGCAAAACGCGCCGAACCCGTTCAATCCGGTGACGAGGATCAACTTCTCGATCGAGCGCGGCGGGCGAACGCTGCTTCGAATCTTCGACGTCGCCGGCCGCCTGGTGACGACGCTCCTGGACCGCGATCTACCGGCAGGGGAGCACAGCGTCACCTGGCGAGGGTTGGACAACCAGAGCCGGCAGGTCGCGACCGGTGTCTACTTCTACGAACTGCGGAGCGGGGACGAGGCGCAGACGCGGAGCATGGTGCTCTTGAAGTAGCTCCGGGCTCACGCCATCTGCTTCAGCAACGCCTCGTTGGTGGGGAACTGTTCCAGCACCTTCCGCAAGTCGAGGATCGCCTGCTTCGGGGGTGAATCGAGCAGTCGGCGCCGCATGCGGTTGATCTTCTCGATCTCGACGGCGGAGTAGAGCAGTTCGTCACGGCGCGTGCCCGTCTTCGAAAGATTGATCGCGGGAAAGACCCGCTGATCGGCCAGTCCGCGATCGAGCACGATTTCGCTGTTTCCCGTGCCCTTGAACTCCTCGAAGATCATGTCGTCCATGCGCGACCCGGTGTCGATGAGTGCGGTCGCGATCACCGTGATCGATCCGCCGTCCTCCACGTTCCGTGCCATTCCGAAGAACTTGCGTGGGATCTCCAGCGCTCGTGAATCCAGCCCGCCGCTCATCGTCCGGCCCGAGTCGGAGCCGTACGCGTTGAAGGCGCGCCCCATGCGCGTGATGCTGTCGACCAGCACCACCACGTGGTGACCGCACTCCAGCTCGCAGCGGACCTGTGCCATGCACATGTTCGCGATGTGGACGTGCTCGTCCAGCGACTGATCGCTGCTGCTGGCCAGAACCTCCGCCGGCACCTTCCTCCGGAAGTGCGTCACTTCCTCGGGCCTTTCGTCGATCAGAAGCACCACCACGCGCGTCTCCGGCGCGTCCGCGTGGATCGCTACCGTGAGGTCTTCCAGCAGTTGCGTCTTGCCGGCCTTGGGCGGTGAGACGATCAGCCCGCGGGTCCCACGCCCGATCGGAGCGACCAGGTCGACGATCCGCATGGAGGCGTTGCCGCCCGCGCCGAGTCGGAAGCGCCGGGTTGGATTCGTGGCCGTCAGTTTCGCGAACGGCGTTCGTGCGCGGTAGACGTCGGGTGTCAGTCCGCAGATCGACTCGACGTTCTCCAGCCGCGGGCCCTGCTTTCCCGGCTGCGCGGTTCCGCAGACCAGCGCACCGGTGACCAGCCCGAAGCGTGTGATCAGTTGCTCGGGGACGAATGGATCTCCGGGCGCGGGGGCGAAGGAGCGGGCTGAGTCGCGGAGATACCCGCCGCCCCGATGAAGGACTTCCAGAATGCCGGATACTGTCGTGGGCACGGTTGCGTTTCCAGGTTTGGAGGGTGGTGGGCAAGCGAATCGATCTGAGAGTCGAACGTCTTGCCGAAGGGTGAAGAGATCCAGGCTCCAGCGGGCACTAGCGTGGGGTCGAAGGATCGAGATCATCCTAGTGCGTTTGACCGATCCGCCGCAAGGAGCGAAAACAGCGGAGCCTGGCTATCTGACGTTAAACGTCTATTGTGAAATCACATAGCCGGGACCGCTCCTCGCCCGATGGTGTCGCCGGTCTGCTGGTTCGCCGCCGACGGCAGTCGCGCCGAACTCCCATTTCCTCTATCCTTCTGATTCCGCGCTCTGAAAGTCGCGACGAACGTCAAACACCTCCGAGGACCACATCGAGATGATCGGGAAGAAGCTCCGCGCTTACGAAATCACCGAAGAGATCGGCTCTGGCGGCATGGCGACGGTCTACCGCGCCTACCAGCCGAGTATGGACCGCCACGTCGCGGTGAAGGTCATCCGCTCTTCCATTCTTCACGATCCGGCGCTGCGTGAGCGCTTCCAGCGCGAGGCGCGTCTCATCGCTCGCCTGGAGCACCCTCATCTTCTGCCGGTCTACGACTTCGACAGCGATCACGAGCCGCCCTACATTGTCATGCGCTACCTGGAGGGAGGAACCCTGAAGCAGGTGCAGCAGCGGGGCGGCGTGCCGCGCGACGAACTTCTCTACATCCTGCAGCAACTCGCCGGGGCGCTCGACTACGCGCACCGCCAGGGCGTGGTGCACCGCGATCTCAAACCCTCCAACGTCATGATCGACAAGGAGGGAAACGCCTTCCTGACGGACTTCGGAATCGCGCGCGCCACCGGGGGGGACAAAGACCTCACGGGAACCGGGCTGATGATCGGGACCCCCGCCTACATGGCGCCCGAGCAGGCCCGCGGCGATGGCCAGGTGGACAAGTCGGCGGACATCTACTCACTTGGCGTGATGGCGTTCGAGATCCTCACCGGCCGCCAGCCGTTTGAGAGCGAGAGCGCGTTCGACATCATCCTGGCGCACATGAACAGCCCCGTCCCGCGCGCCAGCGAGCGTCTGGCCGATATCCCGAAGGCCGTGGACGCGGTCTTGGCCCGCGCCCTCGCCAAGGACAAGGCGGAGCGCCACCCGACCGCTGCGGCATTTGTGGAGGAGCTGGCGCGTGCGCTCAAGATCAAGCCGAGCAACACGCCGGCGGCACTTCAATCGATGACGCAGACGATCTCGGTCGATCAGCTTGCCGCGATTCATGCCGGCAAGGAGGTGTCCGATACGCCGAGTTCGTCCACGCCCTCGGATCAGCAGCGGCAGATCACGGCGGTCTCGGTGGACGTGAAGGAATTCGCGGAGATCCTCTACGAATCGGGCGCCGACGCGGAGCGCGTCCGCTCGACCATGGAATCGCTCTGGAGCGGCTTCGCGAAGATCGCGGCGGAAGCGGGCGGCGTGATCCACAGCCGGACCGATGAGGCGGGCCTGGTGCTCTGGGGCCGCGACCGCGCGCGCGAGGACGACTCGGAGAACGCCATCCGCGGCGCGCTCCTGATGCGCGATCGCGCCCTGGCCGACGCTCGGGCCGTACTGGGGAAGGGCTGGGAGCCGACTGAGGAGAATCCGCTGCCGTTCATGGCCGGCATCACAACCGGGCCGGTTCTGCTGGAGCGGGAATCGGACTCAGGAACCTACACCGCGAGCGGTGCGCCGATCACGCTGGCGGGCCGCTTGAAGGATGCCGCCCCCGCCGGCGGTATTCTGGTGG
>JANNMC010000129.1:0-4648 GCA_031397435.1 Candidatus Eiseniibacteriota bacterium | reverse complement strand
GAATTCGACCATGTCGAGCCGGTGGCACGAGGTGGAAAGGCGACGGTGGAGGGGATGCGGCTCCGGTGTCGCACCCACAACCAATACGAGGCGGAGCAAGCGTTCGGGGCCGGGTTCATGAGGCGGAAGCGACAGGAGGCGATGCTCGTGGCGGTCGAAGCGCGAGCGCGGGCTGCAGCGGAAGCACGAGGGCGGGCGGCGGCCAAGGAGCAGACTCTGGACGTGCTCGCCGGCCTACGCGGCCTCGGATGCCGAGCAGACCAAGCACATCGTGCTGCGAAGTTCTCGGAGACACTCCGCGGCGCGACGCTCGAGGAGCGGATACGCGCGTCCCTGAAGTTTCTTCGCGGAAGTGCGATCCGGGGTCCCGCCCCGCCGGCGGGGCCACCTGAGTAACGGACGGCGGGGCTCCAGCCACGCGAACAAGACCCCGATATACTAATGTCCCCCGATCAGTTCCGCCTGGGACTCGGTGGCCCAAAGGGGTGAGCCCCCGGGGTCGTCACCCCGAGGGCTCCGGATTACGCTTTGGACGAAGCCGCCGTCACTCAGCACCCTTCACTCGAATCGGCCGCCGCCGTCGTCTGCTTCGGCAATACGTCCAAGAAGATCCAGACTCGCTTCCAGCGATTCCCGCCGTTCGTCGCCGTCGCCGAGAGCCCGAGTCGTTCGGTCGCGCTCCGGAGCGGCACGCGGTAGGAGGCGCGCCAGACGCTTGCTGTGGCGTCATAGGTGAAGGGCCTCGTCTGACCTCGTCCATCCGATAGGATGATGGAGGTCACGTCTGACGAACCTTCCGCCGTGACTTCCACGATGCTTCCCGGCACGACAAGGGCGTCGGGAACGCTCGCGATGACTTCCGGAGGGAGCGCCCCGTCCGCACCAGCCACCGGGGCTGCGTCCGGAGCCTCGCCTTGAAGTGTGCCGTCCCCGGTCTCCATGACACCCGACGTGGCCGCCGCCTCGGACACGCCGCCCTCCTGGGAGGCGGTCGAGACCGGCGTGACAGCCACGGCCGCGCCGAGCGCGTCGCTGTTCGACGCCGAGGCCTTTTTCCCTTCCTTGCCGCAACCCAGCGCCACCAGCAGCAGCAGAAACGAAGCGGCGACGGCGGCGTCCTGAACCGTGATGCCCAGCACGTTCGATCTCTTCTCCTGGCGAATCATGACCCTGCTCCCATCCGGCGATCTCGGGGTTCAACCAGAGGGATGCCGCCGGAGGGCGGCCCCTGGTCGTCCGGAGCGGGTTCGTGATCCCGTCTCCCGGATTCCGGCAGCGCCGCTTTGACGCGACCGGTGACCCCATCCCTATTCAATCGCCATGCCGAGTGGCTATTTGATTGTTTTGCAATGGCTTAGATGAATATCGAAAAGTGCGGTAGGGCCGATTCGTGTCAACCTTGACACGGAGTTGCTTTGGGGGCAGGCTTCCGACCATGGCGATCACACGTGTTGGCAACGGATTGGGCTCATGTGGCAATTTGGACACGCGCCGTCCCCTGGCGTTCACTCGCCGACTCCGGCGTCGATTTGGGCCGAGCAGCGCCATCGTGATCGCGATCGCGATTGCGATCGCGGCCGCGATGAACGCGGTACTCCTGCTGCCCCCCGCCCTGGCCGCTGCGGCGACACGATCTCCCGAGCCGATCGACGCGCGCGTCATCTGGCATCGTGGGGACTTCGTCTACGTCGTCGTCGGCGATTCGGGCTCTGTGGCGGCTGGAGACATGCTGCTCATCCGATCCGGGAAGAAGCAGGTCGCGGCGGCGCCGGTCGTGAGCATCGCCGAGGGTGGGCTGGTGGTTGCTCGTCTCGCCTCGGGCACGCTCGCGAAGCAGCGGAAGCTCGACCGCCTGCGCGTCGTGGTGGCGCGTCTGCCGCTCCCCTTCCCCTCCACGATCCGCGTGGGGTTCCCCTCGGGGAGGCGTGCGGCGCTTCGATTCGGCTGCGACCCCTGGACGCTCCGGCCGCCGCCGGGCATCGCCTATCGAATGGAACCGACGGGACGACGAAACGGCTACCGGCTGACGCGAGATTCCATCGACACGTACTCTGAGGGATCTTCTTCGGACGCCGGGTCACGAACGCCGGCCGCCTCTTGGCCCGACACGATTGTCGTCAGTCTCTTCGACGACGCGGCCGAGGAAGAGATCGCGCTCGAGCGAGGCGACCTCGACGTGGCCCTCATCGGATCGGACGAACTCTCCACGCGGATGCGGGAATCGCCACGCTGGAAGATTCATCTCGTGGACGACCGCGCCGGCATTCTCGTCCTGACGCCGGCGGCGCTCGGTCCCACCATCCGCGCCCTCGGCGTTTCGGCGTTCCGCGACATGGTCGATTGCGGGGCGGGAGGCGAGCGGCCGTGAACTCGCTTCGCGCCAGGCTCATTGTCGCCTTCTCGGTAGTCGCGCTGGTGCCGCTCGCCATCGCGATGACGCTCCTGGGGTCACGAATCGAGTCGATGGTGAAGGAGGAAGCGCGCGCGAGGCTAGGCTCCACCCCTCGGCACGCTCCAGCAGCAGGTGGAGACCGAGGGAAAGCGGCTCGACGAGCGGCTAGCCATCCTTGGCCGCGATCCGCAATTGAAGCGTCTCTATCTCCTGCGACCCGGCAGCGAGCGGGAACTGTCGGAGTATGTCGCCGAGCGGCGCTTCCTACTCGCCCTCGATTTTCTCTACCTCACCGACCCCTCCGCCACGGTGGTCGCCGGCGAGAGGCCGAGCAGAGGCATGACCCAGGAGGCGGAGGCGGCCATTCGTTATCAGGGTGACGTCGTGGCGATCGTCCACGGTGGAATCCTGTTCGATCGTCCCTTTCTTGAACGACTCGGTCAGACGGGAGGGATTGAGCTGGTCCTCTTCGACGCGACCGGGGGCACCGTCGCCCATACGCTCGACCCGCGCCTCGAGCCACGACCCGCGAAGGCTTCAGCGAACGCTCGCATCGCCATCGGGGATCGCTCGTACTGGAGGAGCGAGATCGCTCTCGAGATCGGCACTGAGCGACGCGCCACCCTCAGTGGTCTCGCCTCCACCGAGCCGGCCGATCGCGCGGTCAGCGCGCTTCGAATGGCCACCCTTGTCCTGGCAGCGCTATGCATCGCCCTCGCCGTGATCCTCGGCGCTTTCTGGTCTTCTCAGGTCTCGAAGCCGGTGGAACGGCTGGCCGCGTTCGCCGGCCGGGTCGCGGAGGGCGCGTGGGACGAGCCGCTCCAGATCCGGAGCATGCGGGAGCTGGAAACGCTGGTGGAAGCGCTCGACCGGATGCGCCGCGACCTGAGCACGTATCGCGACAAACTGGTCGTGAGTGAGCGCCACGCGGCGTGGAGCCAGATGGCGCGTGCCGTCGCGCACGAGGTGAAGAACCCACTCACCCCCATTGCCATCTCCATCGCCGACCTGAAGCGGAGCTATGAGCAGAATCGCCCCGACTTCCCGGAGATTCTCGATCAGGCGGCGCGCACCATCGCGGACGAGGTGGAGACGCTGAAGCGGCTGCTCCAGGAGTTCTCGGAGTTCGCGCGCTTCCCTGCCCCGCGAATGGAGCGGTTCGCGATTTCCGAAGTCTTCGCCGATCTCGCGGCGCTCCATGCGCGGGAGATCGCCGAGGGACGCCTTGCCATCGAGCCGCCCGCCGAAGCACTCGCCCTCTCGGCCGATCGCGGACAGCTGCGTCAGGCGCTTCTCAATCTGATTCTGAACGGACTCGACGCCGCGGGGCGAGCGGGGAGCGTCACCCTGTCGTCGGCGCGCTCCGGGCAAGAGGCGCTCCTCCTGGTTCACGACAACGGCCGGGGGCTTGCTCCCGAGGAGCGGGCACGGCTCTTCGTCCCGGGATTCACGACCAAGGCCGACGGAAGCGGCCTCGGGTTGACCATCGTCGAACGAATCGTCAGCGAGCATGGAGGTTCCATCACGGTCGAATCGACCCCGGGCCAGGGAACCACGATTCAGATCCGCCTTCCCCTCGTGCCGGGGTCCTGACCATGCCGACCCTTCTCCTCGTTGACGACGAAGCGAACATCCGGTCGAGTCTTCAGGGCGCGCTGGGCCGGGAGGGGTATCAGACGGATGTGGCGGAGTCTCTGACCGGCGCGAGGGCGAGGCTCCGCGAGGCGTACGACATCGTCCTCCTCGATGTCCGTCTCCCGGACGGGAGCGGTCTGGACCTCCTCCCCGAGATCCTGGCCGGGCATCCGGAAACCGTCGTGATCATGATGTCGGGGCATGCCACGATCGACGCCGCCGTGCGGGCGACGCGGCTTGGGGCGTTCGACTTCTTGGAGAAGCCGCTTTCCCTGGAGCGTCTCTTGATCCTGCTTCGAAACGCGACGACGTCACTGACGCTTCGCGCCGAGCTCCAGCGCCTGCGGCGCGACGCGTCACATCCGATCATCGGCGACTCTCCAGCCGTGCGGCAGCTCCTGCGTGAGATCGCGGTCGCGGGAGAGCGAAGCGCGCGCGTGCTGATCGAGGGTGAGAACGGAACCGGAAAGGAACTCGTGGCGCGAGCCCTCCATGCCGCGAGTCCTCGCCGCGACAGACCGTTCATTGCCGTGAACTGCGCGGCCATCCCCGACGAGTTGATCGAGTCAGAACTCTTCGGGCACGAGCGGGGCGCCTTCACGGGAGCCACGCAGGCGAGGA
>JANNMC010000128.1:0-11883 GCA_031397435.1 Candidatus Eiseniibacteriota bacterium | reverse complement strand
GCGCAAAAAGCTCCGCCGCATCGAGCAGGAATGCCGTACGCCGCGCGAGGATTTAATCGCGATCGTCGACGACATCGAGCGCGGCGAACGGATGACGCAGGTAGCGAAGCGCGAGATGATCGAGGCGAACGTGCGCCTCGTGATCTCGATCGCCAAGCGCTACACGAACCGCGGCCTCGAGTTCCTCGATCTGATTCAAGAGGGAAACTCGGGCCTCATGCGCGCGGTCGATAAGTTCGACTACAAGAAGGGCTACAAGTTCTCGACGTACGCGACGTGGTGGATCCGGCAGGCGATTACGCGCGCGATCGCGGACCAGGCGCGCACGATTCGCGTTCCTGTTCACATGATCGAGGCGATCAATAAGGTGATTCGCACGAGCCGGCGCCTCGTTCAGGAGTACGGACGCGAACCGCTCCCGGAAGAAATCGCGAAGCGTCTCGACATGCCGCTCGACAAGATCAAGAGCGTGCTGAAGGCGGCGCAGGAGCCGATCTCCCTCGACCGGCCGATCGGCGAGGACGACGACTCCAGCCTTGGCGACTTCATCGAGGACACGTCGGTCGTCTCCCCCGCGCAGGCCGCGGCCTTCTCGATGCTGAAGGACGAGGTCAACGAAGTGCTGGAGACGCTGAGCAAACGCGAGGCGCGCGTCATTCGCCTCCGTTTCGGCCTCACGGAGGACGGTTGCCCCCGGACGCTGGAGGAAGTGGGCGCGACGTTCAACGTGACGCGCGAGCGGATCCGCCAGATCGAAGCGAAGGCGCTGCGGAAGCTCCGCCATCCGACGCGGAGCCGGCGGCTCAAGGGATATATCGAGGCGATGTGACTTCGGGCGGCGTCGGCGGCTTGACCCTGCGCCGAGCAGGGTGCTAGATTGGCCCGCTCCGGTCCCGGACTCGAACCATGCACCTTTTGCGGGCCCATAGCTCAGCTGGTGAGAGCACCCGGCTCATAACCGGGCGGACCTTGGTTCGAGTCCAAGTGGGCCCATTCTTTCGACACCAGGTGAAGCGGGCGGTTAGCTCAGTTGGGAGAGCGCTGGTATCACAAGCCAGAGGTCGCAGGTTCAATCCCTGCACCGCCCACCACTTTCGGGGAGCGTGCCGTCGCGCTCCCCGTTTTTTCATCCCTGCGAGGCCCGTCTCGTGACCGTCCTGCCTGAACTCGCCCTCCTGCTGGAGCTTCAGCGCCGCGACGCGGCCCTGGCCGAGAGCATGCGGCGCCAGGCCGAGATTCCGAAGCGCCGCCAGGTTCTGGCGCTGGCGCTCGACCGAGCCCGTTCGACACTTCTTGGCATCCAAAAGGACCGGGAGACGGCACGGCTCGCGCGCCGCGTCCTGGAAAAGGAGGTCGAGTCGTTCCAAACGGAGCTGGCTCGCCTGGAGAAGCAACTATTCGACGTGAAGACGAACGATGAATTCACGGCGATGCAGCACCAGATCGCGAACGTGAAGGCGAAGCGCTCCGATCGCGAGACCGAGATCCTGGACCTGATGGAGCGGGAAGAGTCGTTGACCGCGGCCGTGGCGAAGGGCGAAGCGGCCGTCGCCGGAGCGGAACGGGCGCTGAAGGACGGAAACGCGGCGCTCGACGTGGAGACGGCGGCGCTCGACGCCGAGGTATCCGAGCGGACGCTCGTACGCGACGAGAGGCGCGCTCCGATCGGGGCGCAGACGCTCGCGAAGTACGACCGCCTCCACGCCGGGCGGGAGGGAGTCGCCATCGCGGAAGTCCGGAAGGGCGCCTGTGCCGCCTGCCATCGCGCGCTTTCGGCGCATGAGCTTCAGTTGGCCAAGCAGGCCGAGGCCGTTCGCTCCTGCGAAGGGTGCGGTCGCATCCTCATCTATCTCGAACCCACCGCCGGTTAGGCGAGAGGGGAGTCGGTCATCGGAGCCCTGAAGCACCTCTGGCCCTACCTGGCGCGCCACCGCGGAGCGCTGATTCTTGGCGCCATCTCGGTCGTGCTCACGAATCTCTTTCAGGTCTGGTCGCCGTGGCTGGTTCGGGGCGCGGTGGATCACCTCGAAGGCGGCGCCACGCCTCGGGGCCTTCTGGGTGACGCCGGGCTTATCCTCCTCGCGGTCGCGCTGCAGGGAGTGTTTCTCTTCACGATGCGCTGGTCGCTCATCCGCGCGTCGCGGATCATGGAGTACGAGCTCCGAAACGACATCTTCCGCCACATCGCGCGCCTGCCGGCCCGGACCTACCGCACGCGGAAGGTGGGCGATCTCCTCTCCCGCGCCACCAACGATCTCGACGCGGTCCGGAACTTCCTTGGACCGGGCATCATGTACTTCGCGAACACCTGCATCACGTTCGTCATGGCCGTCACTGTCATGTGCCGCATCGACTGGCGCCTCACGCTGATCGCCCTCATCCCGCTTCCTATTCTATCGTTCCTGGTGGCTCGCCTCGGCGCGAAACTCCACCACCATTACGAGGCAATTCAGGAGTCGTTCGCCTCCCTGACGGCAAAGGCGCAGGAGACGCTCTCCGGCATTCGCGTCGTGAAGGCGCACGGGGAGGAGGAGGGCGAGTACCAGGCCTTCAAGAAAATCCATGACGTCTACCTGGAGCGGAATCGGGAAATGATCAAGCTCCAGGCCGGCATGTGGCCGACCATGTCGCTCGTCGGAGGGATCGCGGCCGCGGTCGTCCTCTGGGTGGGCGGCTCCGCGGTCGTGGCGGGACGGATTTCGCTCGGCTCGCTGGTCGCGTTCCAGATCTACCTCGCCATGCTCCTCTGGCCGATGATCGCGCTCGGCTGGGTGACGAACCTCTTCCAGCGCGGCGCCGCCTCGATGGGCCGTATCCAGGCCATTCTGGAAGAACCGGCCGAGGAGGATGTCGATTCGCTGGGTCCGTTGCCGACGAGCGACGTGACGGTGGAGTTGCGCGGTGTCGGCTACCGCTATCCCGGCACCGATCGTGACGTGCTCCGCGACGTGAATCTCACGATCCGGCCCGGCGATCGCGTGGCGATTGTGGGGAGAACGGGCGCGGGAAAGACGACGCTCCTCCAGCTGATCGCGCGCCTCGACGAGCCGACCGCGGGACTGATCGCGATCGGTGGTGTTCCCGCCGCTTCCTGGGCGCGGAGCACGCTCCGAAGGCGGTTTGGATTCGTGCCGCAGGACACATTCCTCTTCTCTGACACGATTCGCGCCAACATTGGTTTCGGTTATTCCGACGGGGAGGAGGCCCCTGACGCCCTGATCGTCGCGCGGCGGGCGGGGCTGGAGAGCGATCTCTCCCAGTTTCCGCAAGGACTCGACACCACCATCGGGGAGCGCGGGATCACGCTGAGCGGCGGCCAGAAGCAGCGCGTGGCGCTGGCCCGATCGCTGGCCCTGGAGCGCCCGGTGCTCCTCCTGGACGATTGCTTCGCGAGCGTCGATCCGGGGACGGAGGAGCGGATTCTGGAATCGCTCTTCGATCTTCCGACCAAACCGGCGATTCTTCTCGCGACGCATCGCCGCTCAGCACTTCTGCGCGTCGATCGGATCGTGGTGCTCGACGAGGGGCGGATCGTGGCCACCGGTTCGCATGAGGAACTTCTCCGGGCCGGCGGCCTCTACGCGGAGCTCTACCACCGCGAGGAAGTCGTCGAGGAGCTGGAGGCGCTATGAGCGGACCCTTTGGATCGGCCGCCGACGACGTCGACGCGCATGGCAAGATCTACGACCGTCGCCTAGCGCACCGGCTTCTCCAGTACCTGAAGCCCTACCGGAAAGAAGTCATCATCTCGGTCATCCTTCTCGGAGCGATCTCGCTCCTGGAGGTGGCCGGCCCCTTCCTGACCAAAGTCGCGATCGACCGGTTCGTGAAACCGGCGGCCGGCGTGAGCGTGGCCCAAGCCGAGGCGATGCGCGGGCTGATGCTGCTGGCCGGCGCCTACGTGGGGGTTCTGGCGGGCGCGTTCGTCCTTCGCTACTGGCAGACCTACATCATGGGGATGGTGGGCCAGAAGGCGATGCAGGACCTCCGCCTCGGCATCTTCCGCCATCTCGAGACACTCACGCCCTCCTACTTCGACACACGGCCCGTGGGGCGCATCCTGACGCGAGTCACGCAGGACGTCGCGGTGCTGAACGAACTCTTCGCGCAAGGGGTCGTGGCCGTCATCGGCGACCTCTTCATGGTCGGCGGGATCGTGGCCGCCATGTTCTATCTGAACTGGAAGCTGGCGCTGGTCACGATGACGACGGTCATCCTCCTGGTCATCGCCACGGCCATCTTCCGCTCCAAGGTGCGCGTTTCCTACCGGCGCGTCCGATCGCGGCTGGCGAGGCTCAATGCCTTCCTGCAGGAACACCTCCAGGGGCTCGATGTCCTGAAGCTCTTCAACGTCGAGGAGAAGCAGTCGCGGAAGTTCGACGAGGCGAACAAGGCGCACCTGGACGCGCACGTTCAGAACCTCTTCTACTACGCCGTCTTCTTCCCGGCCGTTGAGTTCATCGGAGCCATCGCGCTCGCGTTGATCATCTGGTACGGCGGCGTCGGCATTCTGGAAGGGACGGTGACGTTCGGCATCGTGGTCGCGTTCATCCAGTACGCCGACCGCTTCTACCAGCCGGTGCGCGACCTGAGCGAGAAGTACAACGTCTTCCAGGCGGCCATGGTGTCGAGCGAGCGGATCTTCGAGACGTTCGACACGGTTCCAGCCGTGGCGGACCCTCCGGGAGATCGCGCGGCGGCGGTGCCGGCGAGACTCCGAGGCGAGGTCGAGTTCGACCGCGTCTGGTTCGCCTACAAGGACGAGGAGTGGGTGCTTCGGGACGTCTCGTTCAAGATCGCGCCGGGCGAGAAGGTGGCGATCGTTGGGGCGACGGGGGCGGGGAAGACCACGATCTCCAATCTCCTGACTCGATTCTACGAGTTTCAGCGCGGCACGATCCGCGTGGATGGCCGCGATGTGCGGGGAATCGCGGGCGCCACCCTCCGGCGCCAGATCGGCCTCGTGCTCCAGGACGTCTTTCTCTTCAGCGGCACCGTGCGGGAGAACATTCGCTTTGGCGCTCGCGAGCGGCCCGAGGGCGACGCCGATATCGCGCTGGCCCAGGTGGGGGGTGAGCGGCTGAAGGCGCGGCTCCCGAACGGGCTCGGTGAGGAGGTCGGGGAACGCGGCGCCTACTTCTCCATGGGAGAACGGCAAATCCTCGCGTTCGCGAGGGCGCTCCACTACGACCCGTCGATCCTCATCCTCGACGAGGCGACCTCGAGCGTGGATGTAGAGACGGAGCGCGTGATCCAGGAGGCGCTCCATCGCCTGCTGGAGGGGCGGACCTCCCTCGTCATCGCGCATCGCCTGAGCACGATTCTCGACGCGGATCGAATCCTGGTCATGCACAAGGGAGAGTTGCGGGAGCAGGGAACGCACGAGGAACTGCTGGCGAAGGGCGGGATCTACGCGCGTCTCTACGAACTCCAGTACAAGAACGGGCGCGGGGCGACGGGCCCGGCGCCGGACCGCGAAGAGGTCACCCACGAGTTCCCGACCGCCATCGCGGCCGAAGGGGAGGAAGCGTGACCGCCTCGAACGAGAAGGACCTCGCGCTCGCCATATCCCTCGCGCGCGAAGCGGGAGCGCTCCTGAAGCGGAGCTTTGGCGAGGCGCAGGAGATCGACTACAAGGGGCGCATCAACCTCGTCACGCGGATGGACCACGAGTCCGAGCGGCTGATCGTGGGACGGATCCACGATGCGCATCCCGGCGACGACGTCGTGGCCGAGGAAGGGCACGGCCGAAGCGGCGGCGCGGAGAGGGTCTGGATCGTCGATCCGCTCGACGGAACGGTGAACTACGCGCACGAGTACCCCGTCTGGTCGGTCTCCATCGCGCTTCAGGTGGCCGGTCGACTTGAGGTGGGCGTTGTCTACAACCCGCTCCTCGAGGAGATCTACGCCGGACGCCGAGGCGGAGGCGTGACGCTGAACGGGAAGCCGCGGCGCGTCACGACCTGCGACAGGCTCGATAAGGCGATGGTGGCGACCGGATTCTCCTATGATCTCAGCAAGGATCATGAGCGGAACAATCTCGGCCCGTTCGGGCGCTTCTTGATGCGCGCTCAAGCGGTGAGGCGCGCGGGCTCGGCGGCGTTGGCCATCTCCAAGGTCGCCGTGGGGCGGACCGACGGATTCTGGGAACGAACCCTCGAGCCGTGGGACATGGCAGCCGCCGCGCTCCTGGTGGAGGAGGCGGGCGGGCGACTCTCCGATTACGACGGAGGCTCCGGCTGGATGAAGAAGAAAGAGCTGGTCGCCACGAACGGTCCTCTCCACGACCAGCTGCTCGCGGTGATCCACGACCGGCCTCCGGCGGACTGGGGGGTGCCGTCGATGGACGGCGATCCGCCGCCACGCGATCAGATGATGGTCTACTTCGTCGGCCAACTCTTTCGGGGGCCGAACCAAGGGCTTTCCGAGGCGGAGGGGGACCGCGTGCAGCGGGAGCACCTCGCCTACATGCGGCGGCAGAAGGAGGCCGGGCACTACCTTCTGACGGGGCCCTTCGCCGACGACCTCGATCCGCGAGGACTGATCGTCATGCGGGCGGAGTCGCTGGAAGCGGCGCAGGCGTTGGCGGCCGCGGACCCCGCGCTTCGCGAGGGATTCCTGCGGGTCGAGATTCGGCCGTGGTATTCGGCGAAGGGGATCGAGATCGTGCCGCCGGCTCCCGAAGTTCCGAGCGATATCGTCAAATCGTAGGGGGCGTTCGATGACCGACATGCGTTACTACGTGATGGTCTTTCTCCGCACAGGAACAAACCGCCCGAGCGATCCCCAGGAGAAGAAGACGCTCCAGGCCGGCCATATGGCCAACATGGGGCGGCTCCACGAGGAGGGGAAGTTGATCCTGGCCGGCCCGTTCAAGAATGGCGGCGACCTCGAGGGTATCTTCCTGCTCGATACCGAGAGCATCGAGGAAGCGCAGGCTTGGTGCGACAGCGATCCGGCGATCGCCTCCGGAGATTTGCGTGCGGAGTTGGTGAAGTGGTATTCCGCGAAGGGGATCGGCATCCATCCTGACGCGGGCGCCGCGGGCGGCGCGGCAGTGGGTTCGGTGTGAGCGCGGAGGTGACCTGCCGCGAGATGCGGGAGGCAGACGCGCCGCGGGTCGCGGAATTGGCGGGGGAACTCGGCTATCCCTCCACGGCTGCGCAGATCCTGGCTCGGAAGGCGGTGCTCGATCGACAGGGAATGTCGATCGTCACCGTGGCGGAGCGCGCCGGCGGTGAGATCGTGGGCTGGATCATCGTGTGCGAGATCTGCTCCATGGAACTCAACCCGCATGCGGAAGTGAAGGGGCTGGTCGTTGCCGAGGGGGCCCGGAGCGTCGGCGTCGGCGCTTTGTTGATGGGGGCCGGGGAGGCATGGGCGCGGGCGCGCGGGCTCCGGGAGATGGTCCTCCGGAGCAACGTCATCCGCGAGCGGGCGCACGCCTTTTATAAGCGGATCGGCTACGAAGAGCAGAAGCGGCAGGTAAAGCTGAGGAAGCGGCTAGCGTGACGCGTGGTCACTCTTGCCGGGCCTAGCCCCCCGTGACGGAGGCCATGGTGTCGGGGCGGAGGGCCGTCGTCAAGAACTCGGCGCGTAGCGCCTCCATTTCAGACTCGCCGGAGGCGGGGTCGAGTCGCCTCGTGAGGCGCACCCACGCCAGTAGCGCTTTCGACTCCTGCTTCGTGAAAACCGAGAGCGCAGATGCGGGCGTCTTGGAGCGGCCCTCCCAGACCACGGCGCACGCGTAGCGAAGGCACTGGGATGAGTTCTCGGGATACCGCGGCCGAATCGCCTGGCCCAGCAGTCGCAGCGTGCGGGCCAGCCAACCGTACCCTTCGTCCCTGCCGGGGTTGATTCGGATCGCCGACTGGAAGTGGGGAATGGCGAGGCGGAGCTTCTCCGCGTACAGATCGGGTGCTTCCGTTCGCGTCGCCTCGTCGACCAGGACGCGACCCCGCGTCATGGCCTCGTCCCACTCCTTCGTGCCCTCCTGCGCAAGGGCCAGCACCTCTTCGATTTTGTCACCTTGCATGGTGTTAACTCCTTGGGTGAGGGGTCGAGGAGAGATGAGGGAGCAAGATCGGGGCCCGGCAGGGGGTGACGCAAGGGTGGGCGATCCGGCGCAGGGGGCGGCGTAATCGCTTGCGGGAGAGGGTATCGCAGTTCGCGAATCGAATTCGAAGATGCAACGCGCGGCAAAGTGAACGAGCGCGTACGCGGTCTGCACCGCGACGCGGTAAATGGAGAGTCTAGGGCGCGGAGGTTTTTTCCCGTGTGGGAATCTGTCGCAGCCGCGCTTCGTACTCCTCCACGAAACGCCGCACCACGTCCGCGGCGGGGATCACGTCGTGGACGAGGCCGCTCGACTGACCCGCCTCCAGCTCGCCCTCGGCCACGTCGCCCTCCAGAATGCCGAGGCGAGCGTGCTTCTGACCGTAGACCGCCGCCAGTTCCTCGCGCGTCGCACCACGCGCCTCGGCCTCGCGCACGCGTTCGACCCACGGATTCCGGATTGCCCGCACCGGGCCGAGTGGCTTCGCGAAGAGGATCGTCGCGGCATCGCCCGCTTCGACCACGGCGCGCTTGTAGTTTTCGTGCGCGCTCGATTCCAGCGTGGCGGCGAAGCGGGTTCCGACGGAAATCCCCTCGGCGCCAAGCGCCATCGCCGCCAGGAATCCACGGCCGTCGGCGATTCCGCCCGCGGCCACGACAGGCACCTCGAGCGCGTCGACCAGTTGGGGAATCAGGGCGAGCGTCGTGGTCTCGTCGGGACTGTTATGGCCGCCTGCCTCGAAGCCCTCGCCGATCACGATGTCGACGCCGCAGCCGGCGGCTTTCAGGCCGTGCTTCACGCCGGGAACGACGTGGATCCATGTCGCGCCGGCACGTTTGATCCGCTCGGAGACGAGCGCGGGATTCCCGGCGCTGGTGATGACGACGTCGATCCCTTCGCCGAGCGTGATTTCGAGCAGTTCGCTCGCATCGCCGCGAAGGAGGGGAATGTTCACGGCGAGCCGCCCTTTCGTCGCGGCGCGCGCCTGGGGAATTTGCTCGCGGAGCATCTCCTGCTTCATGGAGCCGGAGCCGATGCAGCCGAGGATGCCGGCGTTGGCGCAGGCGGCGGCCAGACGGTGTCCCGACGCCCAGACCATTCCCGCCTGGAGGATGGGGTAGCGGATTCTGAGGATGTCGGTGACGCGCGTGCGGATCGTCCCCGCCACTTGTGTCACGCGCGACCCTTGCCGGATGCGCCGCCGGGGCCGGTGGCGGGCGGCCACTTCAATCCTGGATCGGGACGCGTGACCTCCACCGCGCACTGCCTGAGCCAATGGTCCGCCAGCACGAGGCACGTCATCGCCTCAGCCACCGGCACCACGCGAGGGCAGAGGCAGGGATCGTGGCGTCCCGTGATGGCGAAGTCGCGCGCGGCGCCCTCGCGATCGACCGTCTTCTGCGGCACGGCGATCGACGATGGCGGCTTCACCGCGATTCGCACCACGATCGGCTGGCCGGTCGAGATGCCGCCCAGAATGCCGCCCGCGTGGTTCGACTCGAAGCCTCGCGGCGTCATCCGGTCGTTCATCTCGGAGCCGCTCAGCATGGCCGACCCGAAGCCGTCGCCGACTTCGAAGCCCTTCACGGCGCCGATCGAGAGGAGGCCGTGGGCGAGCGTTGCGTCGAGCTTGTCGAAGACGGGGTCGCCCCATCCCGCGGGGACTCCGTTCGCTACGATCTCGACGACGCCGCCGAGTGAGTCGCCGCGGTCACGCGCCTCCACGATCGCCCGCTCCATCTCGGCCGCCGCGGCCGCGTCGGGGCAGCGGACGGCGTTCGACTCCGCGATGTCCCAGTCGCGCTCGTTCGCGATCGCGGCCCCGACCTGCACGGTTCCCGCGCGGACCACGACTCCCGACCGCGCCAGCAACGCGCGCGCCACGGCGCCGGCCGCGACGCGTGCGACCGTCTCCCTACCGGAGGAGCGGCCGCTGCCGCGATAGTCGCGCACGCCGTACTTCGCCACGTACGTGAAGTCGGCGTGTCCGGGGCGGAAGAGGTCCTTCAAGTTGGAGTAGTCGGCCGATCGAGCGTCGACGCTCCGGACGATCATCGCGATGGAGGCGCCCGTGGTGGCGCCTTCGAAGAGGCCGGAGACGATCTCGACCGTGTCGGGTTCGCGCCGCTGCGACGTCACCGCGCTCTGGCCCGGACGACGGCGGTCGAGGTCGCGCTGCACCGTTGCCTGATCGAGCGACAGACCGGGAGGGCAGCCGTCCACCACGACGCCAACGGCGGGGCCGTGGCTCTCGCCGAAGGTCGTGAGCGTGAGAATCTTGCCGAAGACGCTGCTCATCGGGAGCGCTTCTTCGCTTTCTTGATCTTCAACGGCTTCGGGAGTTTCGGTCCCTTCTTCGAGAGTTGCGACCCCGCCTCGATCACTTCGGCCGCGGTCGGGTAGGTGCTCTCGCGCCACGCCAGGTGGCGGCGCACCATCTGCTCCAGATTCCAGAGATAGGTCGGCCGGATCTTCGCGCGGGCGCCGGGCACGATCGCCTTGATCTTGTTCCAGACGACCACGTGCTCGCCGGTCGTGTCGAAGTAGAGATCCTCGTTCAGCACGCCGCGATTCACCATCGCCGCGAGCATCTCCCAGTACGAGGTCACCATGCGGAAGAAGCGGTCCGGCTCGCTGCCGGTCAGGTAGTGAGCCTCGACCTCCTCCCACGTCGTCGCCTTGAACTCGGAGATGAGCCACTGGCGCGCCTTCCGCAGTTCGGGGTCGCGGCGGGTTTCGTAGAGGCGGAGCACGAGTTCGGCGTCGGCGGCGGATGGTTTCGACATGGCGGGTCCCTCCGTGGAGTGGTGGTCGGTTCGGTGCCGATTGTGGCCGGGGGATGAAGCGTTGTCAAACCACGGCGCGGCCGCGTACCCTGCGGCCATGCGCTATCGAGTTCACACGGACGGAGCCGCCCGCGGGAATCCCGGACCC
The DNA here is from genome assembly GCA_031397435.1 of Candidatus Eiseniibacteriota bacterium. Lineage (GTDB taxonomy): Bacteria > Eisenbacteria > RBG-16-71-46 > SZUA-252 > SZUA-252 > SZUA-252. The sequence goes on along the minus strand of JANNMC010000128.1, from coordinate 893 downwards.
GCGGCGATCGGCATTGTGGTTCAGGACGACGCGGGGCACATCATCTACGAGGCGAGCCGGTCGCTGGGGACGAAGACGAACAACGAGGCGGAGTACCTCGCCCTGATCGCGGCGCTCGAGTACCTGATGGAATCGAGGATCTTCGAGGCCGACTTCTTCCTCGACAGCGAGTTGGTCGTGAAGCAGTTGAACGGCGTCTATCGCGTGAAGGAGCCGCGGATGCAGAGCCTTCATGCACGCGTCACGATGCTCTTGAACGCGGTGCCGAAGCACTCCTTCAAGCACATCCGCCGCGCCGACAATGCCCGCGCCGACGCCCTGGCGAACGAGGCGCTCGACGCGGAGGCGGGGCCGCCGCACCCCGACTAGGGTGTTCTGAGTGGGGTGCGTGTTGACACTGCGGCGGTCTCGGCCAGGCGCATAGAACACCGGGGGGGGCGTGCGTCGCTGGAGCCGATAGCGTCGATCGGAACGCCCGAAGGAGCCCCCGCCGTTCGTTACTCAGATGGCCCCGCTTGCGGGACGGGACCCTGGATCGCCCCGCCGCGGAGAAACTTCAGGGAGGCGCGCATCCGCTCCTCCAGCGAGGCGCCATGAAGGGACTCCGAGGACTCGGCGGCACGGCGCGCCTGGTCGATCCGGCACCCGAGGCCGCGCAGTCCCGCGAGCACGTACAAAGTCTGCTCCTTTGCCGCCGCCCGCGCTCGTGCTTCGGCCGCTGCCCGCTCTCTCGCTCCCGCCGCCACGAGCCGCGCCTCCTGTCGCTTCCGCCTCATGAACCCGGCCCCGAACGCTTGCTCCGCCTCGTATTGGTTGTGGGTGCGACACCGGAGCCGCATCCCCTCCACCGTCGCCTTTCCACCTCGTGCCACCGGCTCGACATGGTCGAATTC
>JANNMC010000123.1:0-1186 GCA_031397435.1 Candidatus Eiseniibacteriota bacterium | reverse complement strand
CCCGAACTGAATGTCGGCCCGCTCGAGCGCGACATCGGTGCAGCGCTGAAGGTCGGCGAAGCTGCGGCCCGGGTCGTCGATCGGCTCGCCGTCCACGCTGATGCGCATCAGGTTGAGCGCGAGCGGGTTCTTCGGGCTCAGCTCGCGTGTGAATCGCGTGATGTCGATGCCGTCGAGGTCGTCGTTCTCTGCGAGCTCGTCGTAGACCACCTGCACGACGACGTGCGATGTCTCGCCCGCAACGAAGCCCGCGTTCACGACGTCGTCGCTGTGTACGTAACCGCGCCCCTCGTGCTCGACTTGGTTGCCCGCAAGCTGAAGCTCCGCCTGAATCTTCTGCAGGGTCCGCCGCGCGCGCGCAGCCGACAGCCCGATGTCGTCGCCGTAAACCAGCGCCGTGCGCCGATCGAGGCCCGCGTTGCGCGTGAAGCCGAGGAAGCGCAACCGCGGGTTCGTCCTGGCCGCGACCTCGGCCAGCCCACGGCGCAGATCGTTCGCGTAGCCCGCCGGGATCTGAGGCTCGCCGCCTTCGATCGGAAGCTCCGCGAGCGGGCCCGCGCTCGGTTCGTGGATCTTCGTGACCCACTCGGCGTCCGCCGCGTCCGGGCAGAGCTGCGGCTCATCGGGCAGCTCCTGCAGCGGGTCGTCGTGCCAGAACTCCACCTCGATGCGGCGATTCAGCGCGCGACCGCGCTCGGTTTGGTTCGAGGCGAGCGGCCGCGCCGCGCCGAGGCCATCGCTCGCGATGCCCGCGGTCGGCAGGTCGAGCGCGTCCTTCAGCGCGAGCGCGACGCGGTGCGCGCGCGCCTTCGAGAGCGAGAGGTGCGTGCCGTAGATGCGCTCGGCTCGGCCCGTGAGAGGCGCGTCGTCCGTGAAACCGATCAGCTTCAGCGTGACGTTCTGCTCGTCGCTCAGATTCTGGAGCGTCTGCTCGACCAGGCGGATGAACGAATCGGGCAGCGCGACGGATTCGTCGTCGAAGCGGAGCGGCGCGATCAGGTTCCGGACGCGCGCCCGCCGCGCGTGGCCTTCGCGGTAGCGCAGCTTGCAGACGGTCTGCGTGCGGCAGACCTTGATGCGCTTGATCTCCTCGGGAACGACGACCTCCTCGAGCGAGAGCTTCTCTTCCTGTTCGTCGTACCAGACCTCGACCTCGACGCGCCTGTTCTGCGCCCGGCCGGCTTCC
>JANNMC010000103.1:0-5913 GCA_031397435.1 Candidatus Eiseniibacteriota bacterium | reverse complement strand
GCCGACGGCCAGAACGCGAAGGGAATGTTGTGGTACTTCATCGTCGCGGAGGATTGCGTTTCCTGCAACGCGTGTCTCGAGGCCTGCCCGATCGAAGGGGCCATCCTGCCCGACTAGGCCGCGCCCGGCACTCGCTGCCGTTCCACGGAGCCCGGCCCTGAGACTGATCCGTTTCCTCATCGCTCTCGTCCTCTACCGCGACGTGGCGTACGCACGGCGCCTCTGGAGGCGGTCGCGAGAAAATCTCGGCCTCGTCCTGGGGTCGCTGGGATCGCATTACGTTCGCCTGAAGCCGTACGAAGACTTCGGCGGCGTGCCCCGCGGCGAGGCATGCGAGCGATTCGTGCTGGGGGAACAGCCGGCTGGACTCGTGCGAGTGAATCTGGCGGCCTACCACCTGGCGCTCCCCGACGTGGCGAAGAAGGTCGTCGTGGATGCGGGGACGAACGAGGGGGCCGGAGCGGCGCTCTTCGCCCGGGTCGCGGCGCGCGTCGTGGCATTCGACGTCTCCAAGGAGGGAATCGAGGCGGCCCGCGCCCGGTACGTGAGGCCGAATCTGGAATTTCACGTCCATGACGCCATGCGCCCCTTTCCGATCCCCGATGGCACGGCGGACGTGGTCTTCTCGAGCGAGGTGATCGAACACCTCCCCGACGGCGGTGCTTTCCTGCGTTCGGCGGCCCAAGCACTGAAGCCCGGCGGCCTGCTCCTCCTGAAGACGCCCAACGATGCCTTCAACCGCTATGAAAACCGCCTCAATCCTCATCATCTAACCCCCTATTCTTATAAGGCATTGCGGGCGATTGTTGAGGTTGGATTTGAAGGGGTCCAGGTCTCCGGGCTCACATACGACATCGGAATCGATCAGAGCACGGAGGATCGTACCGACCCCCTCCCGCCCGAAGAACAGCCCTACCGTTTCGGCGACCCGATCGTTGTCGATCGGTGCGTGCTGCTCCGCATGCGGGTCACGCCCCGCAGCGTCGCCCTGCCGGGTCCAGAGGCTCCGGAATACCTCTGGCTGAGGGCCATTCGGCCGATGGCCAAGGCCTCTCAAGAAATCCCGGCTCCCGGCCGATAGGAGTACCAGCCGGCGGATCGCGAACACGGGGCCTACCCGTGCCGTCCGGCGCTGGCGCCGGAGATCGATTCTCATGGAATGCAGCGAAGCGAAACCGAACCTGAGCGCGCTGGCGTTGGGGAGCATTGGCTCCAGCGACGAGGCGGAGCTTCGGACTCATGTCGCGACGTGCGTGGAATGCGCGCTCGAGCTGGAACTCCTCCAGGGGAGGAGTGTGCCTCCTCCAACGCCGCCTGAAGCTGAATCCGACTCCGACACACCGCTTGCCGTGGCGCCACTGGCCCCTCCGACATCGGACTGGACCGTCGAGCGGATTTTTGGGGAAGGCGGGGTAGCCCAGACCGCCCCGCCCGCCGACGTCATGTCGGGTTCCGCGGACCTTTCGGTTCCGATGGAGCCGAGCGCGCAGCCCTCCATGATCTTTCCGGTAGAGTCACCGACCCCAACGGCGCAGGAGGCGACAGCTCCTCCCGCGAGTTCTGCGGCGAAGACTTCACCGGAGTCGTGGGACTTCGAACCTGCCGATGCCGCCCGGGAAGCGACACCGCCGGAGGAGAGTCTGCTCTTCGCCGAGCAGGCCCTGAATCGTCGGATCGACGATCCCAGCCGCAAGGGAGCCGCGATCCGAGCGATTTTCTGGGTCGGCAGCGCGGTCGTGGGCGTGGGGCTTCTCGGTGTCTCGCTCTGGATGGCGATGGCGGTGCAGCAGGCGCCGTCCCGGGAGATCTCCGCCCGGGTAAAGAGCCCCGTGCCATCGGCTGGCGCACCGGCGACGCCGACGCCACCCGTCGTGCATGAGGTGCGTGGCTCGGCCCCTTCCGCACCGACTCCCGATGTGGAAGCGCCATCGCCGACCCCTCAACCCGCGACCGATCCGGCTCCGATCAAGTCGGGCCTCGCGCTGAAGTCCGTGGCGCCGGCTCCTTCGATGGCCCCAGCGGAGACGAAGGCCTCTGCCCCCAAACCGATTCCACCACCTGTCGCGAAGAGCAGCGGACGTGTCGCGGTCTCGCCCTCATCCAAGCCGGCATCGACGTTGCCGCCGGTGAAGGTGGCAGCGCCCGCGGCGAAATCCGTTCCGCCCGTGGCGGCGTCGCCGGCAGCGGTCCCCATCGTTCGGCGGGATGATGAGGAGATGTGGCCCACCGACGATCCCGTGCACGTGGTGCAGGCGCCCCTTGTCGTACCCAAGATCAGCGCCCCGCCGAAGCAGGCCGCCGTCGCCGCTCCCGAGGCACCGGTTCCGACACCCGCGCCGGCGGCTCCCGCACCTCCGCGCGCCGACATGAAACCGATCGATCGACTTCACGCCGCGACGGAACAGGCCGCGAAGGATCAGGATCTCGTCGCCCTTCGCCAGGTGAAGTCGACGTGGAAGAATCTGCTCCGTACGGTCATTGGTCCCGATCGCTCGCGCGTGAAGCGCGAACTCGCCGACTGTCTCTGGTACCTGCAAGAGTTGAGCGGGCGAGAAGTCGAGCAGCGCGAGACGCTTCTGGCCTACCGCGACTATCTGCTGAGCGCCCCGGCCGGCGGCGCCGATCCCCGCAGCGCCGCGCGGCTTCGCGAACTCGAAGACGCGCTCAGCGAACGGCGCTAGGCGACCGGACCCGGCTGCTCCACGCGCGACGTTGACGCGCCGACGGCTCCTCCGTAGGCTCCCCTCGTGACCCCACCGACCACGCCCCCTTCCGGCGGCTTGTCGCGCCGCGATGGCGGATCGAAGCCGCCGTTCTGGGCCTGGCGGCCCTCGTGGCTACCCGCGGGGCGCGCCCGCTGGTTTCTCTTCCTCCTCCTTCTGGTCGTGGGATTTCTCGGCTACGACTGGTACCGCCTCTCCGCCATCGGATCGAATCGCTACGCGGGGAAGGGCTGGAAATTCCCGACACGCGTCTACGCCGACTGGCGAGAGTGGAAGCTCGGCGATCGTATGGCCGAGGACGACCTGAAGGACGCGCTCGAACGCGCGCGATACCGGCGCGTCTGGAAGAAGCCGGCCGCGCCGGGCGAGTACCAGGTCAAGGGCGCCACCTACGAACTCCGGCTCCGCCCCTTCGTCTTCCCCGAGCACGTCGAGCGTGGAGGGGAAGTTTCCGCGACGATCGGAAGCGGGACCCTCGCAACCCTGACGGAAGGGTTCGAGAGCCCGCGCCCCCGTGGAGTCTTCCGGGTCGAGCCCGAGCTGCTGGCCGAGTTCTCCGACCTGGAGCGAGAGCGCCGCTCGTTCGTCCCGCTGAACGAGATTCCGCGGCACGTCGTCCAGGCGGTCGTGGCCAGCGAGGATCGGCGCTTCTTCCGGCATTACGGGATCGATCTCCTGGGCCTCGGGCGAGCCACGATGCGAAACGTGCGCGCGGGCGGCGTGGTCGAAGGTGGGAGCACCCTTTCCCAGCAGCTCGTGAAAAATCTCTTCCTGTCGCGGGAGCGGAACGTCTTCCGGAAGTTCCACGAAGCGCTTCTCGCGGTGATGCTCGAACTCCGCTACTCCAAGGAGGAGATTCTCGAGTTCTACCTGAATCAGATCTACCTGGGGCAGCGCGGCTCGTGGGGCCTTTGCGGCGTGGAGGAGGCGGCGCTCTTCTACTTCAACAAGCACGCGCGGGAGTTGAACGTGCCGGAGGGCGCGCTCCTGGCGGGGATCATCCCGGCGCCGAACCGCCTCTCTCCCTACCGTGATCCCGAGGTCGCCATCCAGCGGCGAAATGACGTCCTCTCCGACATGGTCGAGTGTGGCTGGCTGGGGAAGGACGAGGCGAAGAAGTTCCGGCGGCAGCCGATGCGATTCGCACCCAGCCCGCCGCCGACGACAAGGGCGCCCTACTTCATCGACTACGTTCGGGAAGCCCTGGCGCGCGATATTTCCGAATCCGATCTGAACGCGCGCGGCTTCTCCATCTTCACCACGCTCGACTCGCGGATGCAGAGCGCCGCCGAACGGCAAGTCCGGGACGGTGCCCGCGAAGCCGACTGGCGCTCGCCCATCGGCGGTTCGGAACGCCATCCTGCTCAGGCGTCGCTCTTCGCCATGGAGCCGTCGACCGGCTACGTGCGCGCGATGGTGGGAGGGCGTAACTACGCCGAGAGCTCCTACAATCGGGCCGTCGATTCCCGCCGACAGCCCGGATCGGCGTTCAAGCCGTTCGTCTATCTCGCGGCACTCGATACGCCGTTTCAGGGGCGGCGGCCGGCGCTGACCGCGGCGACGCTTCTGGAGGATATCCCCGACACCTTCGCGACGGACGTCGGACCCTGGGCGCCTCGGAATTTCGAGGAGGTCTACGAGGGGCGAGTCACGGCGGCCCGCGCGCTGGCGCGCTCGCTCAACGTCGCGACCGTTCATCTGGAACTGGAGGTCGGGATTCCGAAGGTGATTCAAATGGCGAAGACCCTGGGCGTGGAGAGCCGGCTCCAATACGTCCCGTCGCTGGCGCTGGGGGCCTGCGAGGTCTCCGTGCTGGAGATGACGCGCGCCTATGCCGCCCTCGCGAACGGCGGAATGATGTCGAAGCCGATCGCCGTGCGCGCGGTGCTCGACCGCGGCGGCAACGTCCGATGGTCGCCCAAGCGCGAGCAGAAGCGCGCGATCCGGGCCGAGACTGCCTACATGGGGACGGTGCTCCTCCAGGGGCCGGTCATCTACGGCACCGCGGCGGGGATCCGGAGCCAGTTCGGGTTCATGCGTCCCGCTGCGGGGAAGACCGGCACCACCAGCGACGAGAACGATGCCTGGTTCATCGGCTACACGCCGCAGTTAGCCTGCGGCGTTTGGGTCGGTTGCGACAAGGGGCGCCGGCTCGGCCTGACCGGCACGCAGGCGGCCGTACCGATCTGGGCTCACTTCATGGACGTGGCACATCGCGGGAAGGTCGTGGCCGACTTCGAGCCGCCTCCCGGCGTGGTGGAAGTCTGGATCGACGCGGAGACCGGCTATCGCGCCGGGGCGGAGTGTCCGCGTGTCATGCGCGCCGCGTTCGTCCCGAAGAGCGAACCGCGACAGGTCTGTGGCGTCTTCCATCCGCCAGCCTGGATGGATAGCACCGAATCCGGGATGTGGGGTGAGGACATTCAGGAAGGGGCGCCGCCTGCGGGGGGTGAGGATGGAACGCCGCCGGAAGCGAATCCGGAAGCGCCGGCGACGGGCGAGGAAGGAACGAATCTCTAGGTCGATCGCGGGCTAGACGCGCCCTTCCAGAAACTCCCGGATGTGGAAGACGGCGTGAAACGGTACACCGCGAGCGCTGAACTCCTCGGGGCCTCCCTCGCCGCGATCGACGACGCAGGCCACGAGCCTCACTTCCGCGCCCGCCTCGCGCACCGCCTCGAATGCCTGAAGTGCGGAGCCGCCCTTCGTGATGACATCGTCCACGACCGCGACTTTCATTCCCTCGCGGAACGGACCTTCCACGCGCCGGGCCGCACCGTGGGCCTTCGCTTCCTTCCGGACGATGTATCCCGACATCGGCGTGCCATGGAGCTGGCTCCAGAGCGCGACGGCGCCGGCGATCGGGTCGGCGCCCAGGGTCAGCCCTCCAACGCCCTCCACGCCCTTTTCATTTAGAAGGGGGAAGAGAAACTTCGCGATGAGGAGCGCTCCCTCGGGATGGAGGCTGGTCTGGCGAACATCGATGTAGTACTTGCTCTTCGCGCCGGACGACAGCGTGAAGTCGCCAAACCGCAGCGAGCGTTCCAACAGAATGTCGAAGAGGCGTTTCCGGTCGTCCGCGGTGGGCGGGCCAAGCGCGGCGGCGCCGATCAGCGAGATGGTCGTGCTCATGTCGCGTTTTTACCACAACGCCGGAACGCCCGGGGCCGGAAAATGCGCGTGCCTCCGG
>JANNMC010000078.1:0-11241 GCA_031397435.1 Candidatus Eiseniibacteriota bacterium | reverse complement strand
GCTGCCATAACCGAACACGGAGAAACGTGGATGCAGTGACTTCGAGACGGCTCCACGGCCAGTGGTCCGCCAGAGGTCAGTGCCCATGAAGGCCAGCGTGGCGGTAGGCGCGCCAGCCTCTGCGCTGAGCGTCAGGCCAGGAACATGCTCTCGCTCTCCAACGGCCACGACGCTTACCTCTGCATGCGCATCGCCCATGCCGCCACCGACTGTGGGTGTTGACAGCGAGAACCATTCCGTTGACACACCCGGGAGGCTCCTTAGATTTAGCTTCCTGCGACCGGAGGGGGTGATTCGCACCATGCGCAAGCGCGGCACCGTGAAGTGGTTCAACGAGACAAAGGGCTTTGGATTCATCTCCCAGGAAGGCGGCGAGGATGTGTTCGTCCACTACTCCGCGATCCAGGGCGATGGATTTAAAACCCTGGCGGAAGGCCAGGCGGTGGAGTTCGAGATCACCGATGGCCCCAAGGGGAAACAGGCTTCGAACGTGATGGCCGTATAGCGAAGTAACCGGGTGGATTTCACACTAGGCCCGGGAGGGGAGCAACTCTCCCCCGCAGGCGCCTGGTAGTCGTAGTTGGCGCCAGCGGGGGAGAGTTGCTCCCCTCCCGGGCCCCGTGGAGTTCCCGCGTCGTTTCGTCTATACTGCCACGCTCGTTATGGCTGACCAACCAGAACACCCGGATGACTCCACGCCGGCACCGTTGCCGGGGCCGCCGCCTGGCGCGCCGCTTCCTCCAATTGAGGAGCCGCCGCCTGTTCGCTTTCTGAAGCGAGCCTGGGGCGCCACCATCGGTCCGGCGCGACGGATCACCGATCCGGCGCTCTTCCACAAGATTTCCCTCGCCGCGTTCCTTGCCTGGGTGGGCCTCGGCGCCGACGGCCTCTCCTCGTCGGCCTACGGTCCGGAAGCGGCCTTCCTGGCGCTCGGCGAGCACACCTTCCTCGCGATCCCGCTCGCCGTCATGGTCGCGCTCACGGTCATGGTGATCGCGGCCTCGTACATTCGCATCATCGAGCGCTTCCCCGCGGGCGGCGGCGGCTACGTGGTCGCCACGAAGCTCCTGGGGCCCGGAGCGGGACTCGTCTCCGGCGCGGCACTCCTCGTGGACTACGTGCTTACGGTCGCCATCTCGCTGGCGGCTTGCAGCGAATCGCTCTTCAGCCTCTTGCCGGCGTCGATGCACTTCACCTACCTGCCGGTGACCTTCCTCCTCCTCGGCGTGCTCACGGTGCTGAACCTGCGCGGGGTCCGGGAGTCGGTCGCCATCGTCTCGCCGATCTTCCTCCTCTTTGTCGTGAGCCACGTCATCGGGCTCATCGCCGGGATCGCGTTCGCCTGGAATCAGATTCCGATCGAGATGCACCACTTGCGCGAGCAGTCGGCGCATTCGGTGCAGCAGATCGGGTGGGTGGGTCTCCTCATGATCCTCTTCCGCGCCTTCACGCTGGGAGGCGGCACGTTCACGGGGATCGAGGCCGTCTCGAACGGCGTGCCGATGCTCCGCGAGCCGAAGACCGAGACCGCGAAGGTGACGATGCGCTACATGGCCATCTCGCTCGCGCTCATCGCGTCGGGAATTCTGATCAACTATCTCCTCTACCAGGTGAGCCATGTCCCCGGGAAGACGCTGAACGCGGTCCTCTGGCGCGCGGTCCTGGGAAATATCTTCACGTCCGGCAGCAACCTTCCCGACATCCTGACCGGAATCATCCTCGTCTCCGAGGGAGCGCTCCTCTTCGTCGCCGCGCAAACCGGCTTCCTGGGCGGGCCGCGCGTCCTGGTCTACATGGCGTTCGACCGCTGGGCGCCCTCTCGCTTCGGGAATCTCTCGGAGCGGCTGGTGACGTCGAACGGTGTTCTCTTCATCGCGCTCTCCGCCGGTGTGACGCTCCTGCTGACGCAGGGGAAGGTCCAGGTCCTGGTGGTCCTCTACTCGATCAACGTCTTCCTCACGTTCGCGCTGGCCCAGCTGGCCATGTGCCGCGACGCGCTGATCCTCCGGAAGGAGGGGCAGCCGTGGATTCGGCCGATCCTGATCAGCGGCATCGGCTTCGTGGTGACCGGGTCGCTCCTGGTCGGCACGGTCGCGTTCAAGTTCATGGAAGGTGGCTGGGCCACGCTTCTGACGACGGGGCTTCTCTGCGGCGTCGGCCTCATGATCCGGCAGCACTACAACCAGACCACCGTGAGCCTTCGCCGGCTCGACGAGAGCCTGACGACGGTGCCGCTCCCCAGCCACGAGCCGAACATGCAGCCGCTGAAGCGGACGGCGCAGACGGCCGTCCTGACCGTGACGTCGTTCGGCGGTCTCGGCATTCACACGCTCCTCAATCTCTTCCGTGTCTTCCCGAACCAGTTCAAGCAGGTCGTCTTCATCTCGGTGGGGATGATCGATTCGGGACGGTTCAAGGGTAAGGACGAACTCGACCACCTCCGCTCCAGCACGGAGCAGGAGTTGCGGAAGTACGTGGAGTTCGCGCGGCGAATCGGCGTTCCGGCGGAGTACCGCTACGTGCTGGGCACCGACATCGTGGACGAACTGGAGCAGCTTTGCCTGGAGGTCAACGAATCGTATCCGCGCTCGGTGGCGTTCGGCGGGCAGTTGGTATTCCAGAAGGAGGCGGCCGTGAATCGCTGGCTCCACAACCAGACGTGCGCCGCCCTGCAACGCCGCCTCGCGTTCCATGGCCTCCCGATGGTGATTCTCCCCGTTCGCGTCTACTGACGCGGCGTTAGCGCGGCAGCGCTCGGGCGGCAGCGCTCGGGCGGCAGCGCTCGGGCGGCAGCGCTCGGGCGGCAGCGCTCGGGACAGGAAGCTCGGCGGGGGTCCGGCCGGTTCGTGGTAGAGGTGGGAACCGGAACACCCCGCCGCAAGTCGTGCCCACGGGAGCCTCGGTCACGCGAGATCCGCGCCACCCTGCCAAGACGCCCGTCCCTCCGCGGCGTCCCGGGAACTTCCCACGCGACCACGCCGATCGCTTTGTCGCGGCCAACCACTGCCGGCCGCCGCGGGATCGTTCCCCCCATCACATCCGGATTCCGCGCTTCCGCGGTCCGTGGGTTGCGCCGTTCGCACCCCGCAAGCGGGAGCGGGGCCGATGCGGCGCAATGGAGGGAAGGGCAAGCGGCGTGCCTGCCGAGATCCGGAATCGCCGACGCTAACCAGTTGTGGCAACGCGTCTCTCGATAGTCGAGCCGAGCCACGACGACGATCGGGGCGTCGGAGGTTCGACGCCGTCGAAGCCATCCTTGACGCCCAGGCCATCCTCCACCCAACCTCCGCCCATGACCTTCGAATCGCCCCGGCTCCGGACGACCCGCCTTGAACTGGTGGCCGCCACGCTGCGGATGGCGATCGCCGAAAGGGACGATCATGGCTCCCTGGAGCGCGACTACCAGATCCGGCTGGCGCTGCCCTGGCCCCCCCCCTTGAACGACGAGGCGTCGCTTGCTTGGTCGATAAGCGTCCTGCGCGAGGCGAACGGCGCGACCGGCTGGGGATTCTGGTATTTCACGATCCCCCCCACCGACGAGAGCGAGCCGCTGCTGGCCATTGGGAACGGCGGATTCAAGGGCGGGCCTGATGCGTTCGGAACCGTGGAGATCGGCTACTCGGTGCTGGAGGAATATCAGCGGCGCGGTTACGCGAGCGAAGCCGTGGAGGCCCTGGTGGCGTGGGCGTTCTTGCAGCGCGGCGTGCGGCGCATCGTCGCGGAAACCTATACGGTCTTGATCGGGTCGATCGGCGTGCTTCGGAAGACCGGATTTCGGCAGGTCGGGCTCGGTTCGGAGGAGGGCGTGATCCGATTCGAGCGGATGCCCTAGTGTTTCGCAGTCCGATGGCTCACGCCGCGCACGAGGTAATCCAGCAACACCCGCGCCATCGCGCGTGACCCGACCCCGATCGCCCTTTCGTCGACCGCGAAGCCGGGCGAGTGTGGCATCCCGGCAATCCCCTTCTTCTCGTTCGAGACACCGAGGAAATACATCGCGCCGGGAACGCGCTGAAGGAAGTGCGAGAAGTCCTCGCTGAAGTAGCGGGAGCCGCGCGGCAAAATCTCCAGTCGATCGTTGCCGATCGCCCGCCGGAGCGCCGGGTAGGTGGCGCGCACCGTCTCGAGGTGGTTCACCGTCGCCGGCACGATCGCGTGCTGGTAGGCGAGTTCGGCTTTCAGGTCGGGGCGCGCAAGCCCGGCCACCTTCGCGCGTAGTTCGCGTTCCACGCGGGCGAAGATCGTCTCGCTCGCGGCGTGGATACCTCCCGAAACGACGACCCCACGATCGCCGTCCAGGAGCCCTTGATCCCAGAGTTCCACACCGACGAATGAATCGGCCGCGGCTCCCTGTCGCGGCGTTTCCAAACCCCGAAGGAGCGCGACGGCCGCTTTCGCGGCGGCGCCCAGATCTGCCGTTCCAGAGAGCCGAATCGTCGCGGCATCGAGACCGGGGAGGACGAGCCCTTCGATGGCGGCGATGGTTCCCGTTTCGAACGGCGCACAGTGGAGGGCGAAGATGGCGCGGGGGGTCGGGTTGCCGAGCGCGCCCGCCTCGATCATGGCGCGCGCGCCTTCGGTCGTCTCCTCGGCCGGCTGAAAGTAGAAGACGGCGGTGCCCGGCAGGTCGCGCTTCACCGCGGCAAGCGCCGTCGCCACGCCGAGTCCTATCGTGGTGTGGACGTCATGCCCGCAGATGTGGCGCACGCCCGGGACAATGGAACGGAAGTCGACCGGATCGGGATCGCGCGACGGGACGGCATCCATGTCGGCGCGATAGCCGACCACGGGGCCAGCTCTTCCACCCCGGAGAATCGCCACGACGCCATGCCCACCGACGCCGGTTCGGACCGCGAGCCCGAGTGCGCGGAGTTGCTTCGCGACGAGGGCGGCGGTGCGAGTTTCTTGTCCGGAGACCTCCGGGTGCCGGTGGATATCGCGGCGTGTCTCGATGAGTGTGGGGAGTGCCGCCTTGAGGCGCGCATCAATCTGCCCTTCGAGCGAAGGGCGCGCGCGCGGCGGCGACGAGGTGGTGGCATTGGCAACGGCGGGCATCGCCGCGCCGGTCACGAGCAGAGCCAGAACTGGAAGCAGCGTGAAAGGCGACATCGAGACTCCTCCCCCTGGGAGCCGGCTCCGCTCAGTATACCCCGACCTCCGGATCGAAGATCGGCGGCGTCAGCTCCACCATCGCCACCACGTCGAGCAGATTATGGTGGAACACAGGAACAAGCCGATGCGGCTCGCCGCGCTTCACGTAGTCGTGGTAGAGGCCGGGGATCTCGGCGCCGTCCACATCGCCGCCGCGGCGCCGGCGGAGGATGCGCCACTCGAGAGTTTGGAGGCGGCAGTTGGGGAGATACCCCTTCCAGCGCCGCCGCGCCATCCAGAGCAGATCGAGATGGGGATGCGGGAGCGAGAACGGCACGCGGTGATGAACCGCGCGGTCGCAGAGGAACGGCGCATCGAACGTCTTCCCGTTGAACGTGACGAGGGCGTCGAAGTCGCGGGCCACCCGGGTGACTTCGGCCAGAAGCGCGCGCTCCTCCGCGTAGTCGCGGGCAAAGAGCTGGCGGAAGACGATGTTTCGCTCGACCACGAAACCCAGCCCCACCAGAAACACCGGCGCGCCGGAGAGGCCGCACGTCTCGATGTCGAGGTAGAGAAGCCGGCGATGGCCGAAGCGGCGGAAGAGGCCCCGCTCGGGCGGGTCGACGGAAGCCGCGAGGGCGGGGAGATCGCGCACCAGGCGCGGTCCCTTTGCCCGTGAGCGCGACCGGTTCCGGCGCCCGCGTTCGCGATTCACTTCCGTGGCTCGCTCGTCGTCGTCGTAGGAGCCGCGGTCGAGCGCTGCGATCTTTCGAAGGAGCGGCAACGGCCTTTCGCCGAGATCGGTGTAGAGGCGCTCGTGGACGAAGAGCGAGCCCTCGTCGTTCGTAACGACACCGCCGGAAAGCACCTCCTCGATCGGGACGGCGAGGACGGTTCGTTCGCGAGCGATCGTGCGGCGTGGCGCGACAGTTCGTGGCGCGTCCCGGTGCGGCGGCGCCTCCTCCCGAAAGAGGTCGCCAATCTTCGTCCGCAGCGCTTTCGAGAGCACTAGCGCCCCAGCAGCCGACGCAGGAGCAGCACCGTGGCCGCCTTGCTCGGGATCGGCCAGCCGCCGTTCAGGTCGTAGTCCTGTTGCTGCGCGGGGCGGAGCACCGGCATCCCGACACAGGAGGGACAGCCGAGTTCGCACGGGCAGTCCTCCACCAGGGCCAGCGACGAGGAGAGGAGTTCCCCCACGATCGCGTAGCCGCGCTCCGAGTAGCCAAGTCCGCCCGGATAGCGATCGAAGATGAAGAGCGCCTGCTCTCCGAGATTGCTGCTGTTGAGAATGCCGCCCAGATCGGGCCGGTCGCACATGACATGGAGCGGCAGGAGGGTGATGAGGAGATTCCGAAGCCCGGAAAGACCCTCCGCCGGATTCAGCCCCTTCACACGAACCGCCGCGCGCGCCGCCTCGTTCGGACGGATCCAGAACGCCACCGTGTCGAGATTCAGCCGCGGGAGTTCCAGCGGGTGATAGCCGATGGCGTCGAGGCTCCGGAAGCGAATCTTCTTCATCGCCACCGTGGCCCAGTTCACGTCGGCTTGGCCGAAGCCGATCTCGGCGTCTCCGTAGCGCTTCGTCTCGCGTGTCTCGAGAAGTTTGAGGCGCGTGTCGAGTACCGGCTGCGTGTAGTAGTCGACCTCCCGCGCTTCCACGTAGGCCAGTTTCTGCTCCAGGTCGAGTTCGCGGACGAAATAGGTGTTCCCCTCGTGCAGGTAGATCGCTTCGGGATAGACGAGTTCCAGCGCGCTGATCGCGTCGACGTTGGCGATCACGGCGTTCTCCCGCTTCACGTCGAGGATCGAGTAGGTGTCGTCGGAGATCGTCCGGAGGCTTACCTTGCCCGCCGGATAATCGGGTTGCGCCCAGTAGCGGCGGCCGTCGAGCGAGGTGAGCGTTCCCTCCTCCTCCAGGAGCGCCGCCAGCCGGGGGGCTCGTGCGCCGAAGAGCGCCTCGTCCTCCGGCGCCAGCGGAAGTTCGTACGCGGCGCAGGCGAGGTGGGAAGCCAACACGTAGGGGTTCTCCGGGTCGAGCACCGCGCTTTCCGGCGACTGCGCGAAGAAGTACTCGGGGTGGCGCATCAGATACTGGTCGATCGGATCGTCGTAGGCGATCACCACCGCCAGCGACGCCCCCTGCGAACGACCCGCGCGCCCCGCCTGCTGCCAGGTGCTCGCGATGGTGTTGGGAAAGCCGACCAGCACCGCGGCGTCGAGCGATCCCACATCGATCCCCAGTTCCAGCGCGTTGGTCGCCACCACGCCGCGGAGTTCCCCGTCGAAGAGACGCCGTTCGATGGCGCGGCGCTCCTCGGGGAGGTAGCCGCCGCGGTAGGGGGAGAGCCGGTCGGCCAGGCCGTCGGGGTCGTTCGCCAGCCGCTCGCGCGTGTAGCGGTAGATGAGTTCCGCCGCGATGCGCGACTTGGTGAAGGCGATGGTCTGGACGTCGCGCCGCATGAGCGAGACGAGAATCCGCTCCGCCTCCACCGAGGCGCTGGCGCGGCCCGGCGTGTCGCCGCCACGCGGCATCGGGTTCCAGAACGCGAAGAGTTTCGGCCCGCGCGGCGCGCCGTCCTCGTTCACCACGCGCACTTCGTCGCCCACCAGGAGCGCCGCCTGCTCGCCCGGATTCCGAATGGTGGCCGAGGAGAGCAGGAATTGCGGATCGGCCCCGTAGTGCCGCGCCACCCGGCGCAAGCGGCGAAGTACGTTCGCCACGTGCGATCCGAAGATGCCGCGATAGGTGTGCATCTCATCCACCACGACGTAGCGGAGGTTCGAGAAGACGCGGGCCCAGCGGGAGTGATAGGGGAGAATTCCCTGATGAAGCATGTCGGGATTCGTGAGGATCGCGTTCGCCTCCTCGCGCAGGCGGCGGCGCGCGCTCGTCGGCGTGTCGCCGTCATAGGTTCCCGCATGAAGAATCGGACGCAGCGCCGGGGAGAGATCGCGGAAACGTTCGAGGCCGCGGAGCTGATCCTGCGCCAGGGCCTTCGTCGGGAAGAGGTATAGCGCGATCGCCTCGGGATCGAGGAGGAGCCGCTCCAGAATCGGCAGGTGGTAGGCGAGCGATTTCCCGGAGGCGGTGCCGGTCGCCACGGCGACATGCTCGCCGGCCCGCGCGTGCTCGATTGCCTGCGCCTGGTGGATGTAGAGGCGCTCGATCTCCTGGGCTTCCAGCAACCGTTGGAGCGCTTCGGGGAGCGGCTCGGAAAGGTCGGCGTGAACCGCCTCCCGCTCGGGGAGATGCTCCAGGTGAGCGATCTCGTTCGTCTGACCCAGGCCGTGCACGTCCTTCCGCCCCCGCGCGCGCGTCAGCAGGCCCGCCAGGAGTGCTTCGAACTCGGCCAGCGTCTGCGGTGCGCCCGCGCTCCGGCGGCGTTCGAACAGAGTCTGGCTACCGTTGGGGCGAAGCCGCGCGGCGTGAATCACAGGAGTCCCTCCCCTTCGAGCAATCGACGCATCAGTTTCGCTCCCGTCGCGGCCTGGCCCACGTGGCAATTGTTGAAGAAGACGAAGGTCTTCTTCGCCTTCGTCGACATCTCGCGAATCTTTCCGACCCACTCGTTCAGTTCCGCCTCCGAGTAGAGGTAGTCGTAGCGGTCGCTCGAAGCGCCGGAGGGTCCCGGCGCGGGCGGCGCGACGGCGGCGAAAAGGGGGCCGAACTCCGCGGCCGTCACCGGCTCGGCCGCCTTGCCACGGTCGGGCCGGCCCCGCTCCGGATTCCTCCACCAGTTCGACTTGTTCCGGCCATGCAGCCGGACGTAGCCGATCCGCTCCGGTCCGGTGACGCGCGCGATCGGAGGCACCAGGCCCGGAAGGTCGGGCTCGTCGACGCTCACGTAGCCGAGTCCCTCCGACTCCAGCAGCTCCCAGACACCGTCTTCCACCCACGAGCGATGGCGGAACTCCACGAAGAGCGGCACATCGGGAAGGCGCCCCTTCAGCGCGGCGAGGAAGCGCTCGTGTTCCGGCGTACGGTGAAACGAGTACGGAAACTGAGCGAGGAGGCCATGCAGCTTTCCCGCCTCCTGAACCGGCTCCACCGCGCGCGCGAACGCCTGGTAGAGCGCCGGGTCGAGCGAACGTTCATGCGTCATGTCGTGATGCGCCTTCACCACGAATTCGAACCCCGCCGGCGTCTTCCGCTCCATCGCGCGGAGCGTCGCGGGAGGCGGAATGCGGTAGTAGGTGGCGTTCACTTCCACCACCGGGAACTCGCGCGCGTAGAAATCGAGCATCTTGGAGCGCTCGATTCCCGGCGGGTAGAACGGTCCCACCCAATCGGGGAAGGAATAGCCGGAGGTGCCGATGAGAAGGGTTGCTCCGGCGCCGCGCGGCGGGTGCGGAGCGTCATCGTCACTCATCGTTGCCCCACTGAAGCGCCCCGGCTCGCACGAGCACGGTGTCGCCGAACCTGTCGCGGAGCGAGTCGACCGCCTCGGTCATCTTCCGGCGATGCTGATCGGCATCGAAGAGCTCGCGCTGTTTTCCCGCGCCCGCGAACAGCGCCGACATCGATACCCCGATCAGCCGGATCGGCGTTCCATCCCAGTTCTCGTCGAAGAGCGCACAGGCCACCTTGTGGATCTGCGTCTCGTCGTCGGTCAGTTCAGGGAGCGCGCGCTGGCGAATCGTCGTCTTGAACGACTGATCGCGAAACTTCACCGATACGACCCGCCCCAGGTAGCCGTCCTGCCGCATGCGCCGCCCCACCTGATCCGACAATCGCAGCAGGTGCGCTCCGATGCGCACCCGGTCCGAGAGATCCTTCTCCGGGGTGAATTCGTGTCCCATCGACTTGACCGGGACTCCCTCGTAGATGGGAATCACGGGCGTGTCGTCCTCGCCCCACGCGGCGTCGCGCATCCGATCGCCGTTCAGGCCGAAGTGATAGGTCAGGAACTCGCGCGGAAACTTCGCCAGTTGCCCCGCCGTCCGGATCCCGAGCTTCCCGAGCGATTCGGCGGTCTTCTCCCCGATCCCCCAGAGATCCTGCACGGGCCGGGGCCAGAAGATTTCCCGATACATCTCCTGAGTGAGCGCGGTGAGTCCTCTCGGCTTCTTGAGACCGCTCCCCATCTTCGCGATGTACTTGTTCGGCGCGATCCCGATGGTCGCCGAGAGCCCGACGCGCCGCCAGACGGTCCGCTGCATCGCGCGGGCCAGGTCGCCGGCGGCGTTCAGCACCGCCGCCGGGTCACGCCGATCGACGTTTCCCGTGCGCAACGCCTCGACCATGCGGGGCGCTTCAGTGAGATCGAGGAACGCCTCGTCGATCGAGAACGGCTCGATGAATGGCGTGAACTCCTTGAGCGAGTCGAGCACTTGCAGGGAGACGTGAACGTACTTCGTGGGATCGCCTTCGAGAAACGTGGCCTCGGGGCAGAGGCGCACCGCCGTGGCGATCGGCATCCCCGCGTGGATCCCGAAGGCGCGCGCGGGATAGTTCGCCGCCGAAACCACGCCGCGACGTGTTCGCTCGCCCCCCACGACAAGCGGCCTCCCGGCGAGATGCGGGTTCAGCTTCTCCTCGACCGAGGCGAAGAACGCGTCCATGTCGAGGTGGGCGATGACGCGCACGGGGGGGTCACTCCTTCGTTCGCTGCGGGGGGATTCGGTTACGAAATGGAATATACTGCACATTTGTGCAGGTGTCAAGGGGGCGAGGTAATTGGTGTAGGATGGGGCGCATGCACCCTGAGCCGCTTCCGCCGCCAACCGCTGATCTCGCCGAGGCCATGATCGGAGTCTGGCGGCTTGCGACCCGGGAGGATTACGACGGCTCCGGGCGCCGAGTGATCGATCCCGTCTTGGGCGCCGATCCATTCGGCATCCTCTGCTTCTCGCCCACCCACTTCTCCGCTCAGTTCATGAAGCGGCATCGCGACCCCGAGAGCGCGGCGACCGTCCCAGATGCCGCTGCCGCGAATAACAGCGTCGCCTCGAATGGTTACGACGCCTACTTCGGAAGCTACGTCGTCGACGCTCCGGCGGGCCTGGTCACGGTTCACCTCGAGGGCGCTATCACCTCGGGGAACGTGGGGCTGACGTTTACCCGAGAGATTCGGGCCTCCGCGGACCGGCTCTGGATCCGCCTCGCCACGAACGCGGCCGATGGCATTCCCATCACCCGCACGCTCACGT
>JANNMC010000074.1:0-1222 GCA_031397435.1 Candidatus Eiseniibacteriota bacterium | reverse complement strand
CGAAGCGATCGCGAAGGCGTGAGCCCCATAACAACCGAGGCGAAGACGAGATGCTGACCGTGACCGCGTTCAAGTCCGTCCCGCCTTTCGCGCAGGGTGTCGTGCGCGATCTGCGCGTTCGCTGGGCCTGCGAGGAGGCGGGGATTCCATACCGCGTGAAGCGCGTCGGCCGCGAAGACGTGGCGACCGCGGAGTACCGCGCGCTGCAGCCGTTCAGCCAGGTGCCCGCGATCGAAGAGGATGGCATCAGGCTGTTCGAGTCCGGCGCGATCCTGCTCTACCTCGGCGAGCGCAGCGAGTTGTTACTGCCGCGCGAGCGCGCCGCCCGCGCGCGAGCGACGACGTGGGTGTTCGCCGCGCTCAACTCGGTGGAGCCCGTGCTCCAGACGATCGCCGCGCTCGACTTCTTTCACGCCGATCAACCGTGGGCGAAGGAGCAGCGCCCGACTGCCGAGGCCGCCGCGCGCCGCCGGCTCGCGCAGCTCGCGGATGCGCTCGGCGAGCGCTTGTACCTCGAAGGCGCCTTCACGGTGGGCGACCTCATGATGGGAAGCGTGCTCCGTATCGCGCGCCACACCGAGCTCGTCGCGGAGCAGCCGCGCCTCGCCGCCTACCGCGCACGTTGCGAAGCGCGCCCCGCCTTCCAGCGCGCGCTCGCCGCCCAGCTGGCGGATTTCGAGTAGGCGCGCGGCGCAACCAACGAGCCCTTTTCCGTGATAAGAGAGGCCTTCGCGAGAGGAGCCCGCATCCCCGCCTTCCAGCCCGACGGCTACCCCACAGCCTCGCCGTACCTTGTCGTGAACGGCGCTGCTGCGGCGATCGAGTTCATTCAGCGCGCGCTCGGCGGCGAGCTCGTGCGCTCGCTGGCGACGCCCGACGGCAAAATCGGCCACTCCGAAGTGCGGCTCGGCGACAGCCTCGTGATGGTCTCGGACGCGATGGAAGGCTGGCCCGCCGGGGCCGCGCACGTGCACGTCTACGTCGCCGACGTCGATGCCACCTACACACGCGCGCTCGCCGCTGGCGCCAGCTCGGTGCAAGCGCCCACGCGCAAGCGCGAAGACAGCGACAAGCGCGGCGGCGTGAAAGATGCCGGCGGCACGACGTGGTGGATCGCGACGCGGGTTGGGTGTGGCAGTGATTGGCGAGCCGCGTAGTGAAGCAGACGTTGTTAGGGCGCGCCCTTCTCGATCGCAGCCACGTATGCGCGAAGCACTGCGTT
>JANNMC010000071.1:0-4125 GCA_031397435.1 Candidatus Eiseniibacteriota bacterium | reverse complement strand
GAGCCAATTGCGAGCGAAACCTCAGAAACATACTTGAAAGGGAAAAACGTCCATATCGCCAGCGCGGCAAGCAGACCCGACACCGGCGCGATTACCAATGTCCAGACGGCGCCGCGTCGCCGCAGTCTCGCAGCAATCGCTGGGAGCCGTGCGCCTATCACTTCGTCGCCTGGTGGGCGAGAAAAATGGTCGTCGCAGCCCCGCTCAGAATCGTCATGATCGTCGCGATATCCTTCAGCGTCTCCTTCTTATCCTGCGGGCCCCTTAGAGGCACGATCACCAGCGCCCCTGCCTCCGGCGATGGATCGAACCACCCACTCCGCGGCCCTCGCACGCGCCCATTCGGCTGGATGATCTTAGTCCGCCCCTTGTCCGAGCTCTCTGTGTACCCACCTGCCTGCTCGATGTAGTAGCCAAGCGGCCGTCCACGCTCATAAAGCACGCTAGCCGGAAATCCCACCTCCCCCACAACCTTCACCGTCTTCGGCTCGCGAGGAATAAACACCTCATCCCCATCCTCCAGCACCAGGTCATGCCGCCGCCCGCGTTTCAGCGCGACGTCGGCGACATCCACCGCCAATCTCCCGGCCCCATCCTTCTTCCGCGTGAACCTCGCTGCCCTCGGATAGGCCGTCGGCTTCAACCCGCCGGCTCGTGCCAGCACGGACGAAAGCCGCTCGTCCTTCGATTTCAACGAGTAGAGTCCCGGATACACAACCTCACCCGTGATCGCCACATTTCGCTGCAGCAACCAATCGGGTATCTCTCGCACGGATACCTGATCCCATTTGCGCAGCACGAACCGCGTATCCGGCGCCACGCCCTCATACGTGTAGTCCCTGGAAATCGGTACCTTGAAGATATCAGCGCCCTTCTTCGTGGCCATCGACGTGGAATCGACCCGTGCCACCTCCGCCTCCAGTGGCGATGCCGACTCCAGTAGCCCACCGGCGCGAAACACGAGGTCCATCACCGTCATCCCTTCCAGGTACTCGTAACTCCCCGGCTTCCGCACGCTCCCATTAATCGTCACGGTGTGCCGGTCCCGAATGTCCCAGATCGACTGCACCATCAATTCGTCCAGCGGCTGGAGTTCCAGATCGGCCTCGGCGTCGCCCTCGACAGCCCGGCCCACGTGGAATGCCAGCGACTTCCTCACCCGGTTCTCGTCGGTCCGCACTACGAGCGCACGGTCCAGGTACGCATCGGGCTTCAATCCGCCCGCCTCGCGAACCAGATCCGATGCCCTCATCCCGGGCCGCCAGGCGAACAATCCGCCGTGGTAAACGCCGTTCCCCGCCACCTCGACCGTGTTCTTCCGGATATCCCCCACGCGGAAGATCCGCACGATGTCGCGATCGACCATCTCGGGATCTCGCGTGGAATCGGCCAGCGCCTCCCTCAGCGGAAGATCCAGCGCCACCCGGTCCTGCCCGGCCAGCGAGTCACGCTGCGCGAACGGCACCACGCGATCCACCAGCGCGCGAGAGATCATCGCGGTCGACTTGACACCGCCCGACAACCGCAGCAGCGCCTGGAACCGCTCCCCCGCCGCCAACTCGTAGATCGCGGGCCGATGGATCTCACCCAGCACCGCCACCATCTTCCCCACCGGCGGAACGAAAACCACGTCGCCGCTCTGGAGGCGCACGTCTTCCGCCTTCGAGCCGGTCAGGATGTAGCCGTAGAGGTCGACATTCCGGTAGACCACGTTGTGCCGGATGATCCGCACGTCGCGCATGGAGCCTCGCGGCGTGGGGCCGCCGGCCGAGTAGAGCGCGTTCAGCACCGTGGAGACGGAGGAGATCGTGTACCCGCCGGGCCGCACCACGTCGCCTAGAATGAAGACCTGCACGGTCCGCAACTTCCCGAGCGTCACGTCCACGAACGTCGTGGCCCGCCGCGCGCGGATGCCGCTGTAGACGGCGCCCAGCCGGTCGGTGATGGTCCGCTTCGCCTGCGACAGCGTCAGTCCATTCAGCACCACCTGCCCAATGTCGGGCACGTTGATCGTGGCCTCGCGGTTCACGATGGCGGCGTGCGTGAATTCGTTGTCGCCCCAGAGCGTCACGATCACCTCGTCGCCGGGCCCGATCGGATAGTCGGGATCGACCGGGCCTGCGGCGAGCGGCTCGAAGGTCGTGGGCGAGTAGGAGAAGATCTCGTAGCCGAAGGGGCGAATGTCCGCCGCGTCGGCGCCACGCATGCGCCGCGCCACTTCCAGCTCGAAGTCGGAGCGGAGTTCGGCGGCGGAGGGTTCGCGAGAAGCGTTGGGAAAGGCGGAGGGAGCCATCGGCTCGGTGGTGAGCGCCCCGCTGGGAGGCTGGGCCACCATCCCGGGCGTCGTGGCGCCGGTGGCGGCCGCCGACCCGGTGCCGGGCATGTAAGAGTTCAGCGCGTCGGGGCTATACCCCGCCTCGCGGAGCGCGTCGCGGATCTGCTGGGGCGACATCTTTCGCGCCCGGATTTCCTCGCGGATTTCCTCGGGAGTGCGGCCTGTTTGCGTGATTCTGGCGTCAAGGGTGGAGCCGGATTGCGCGCGGGTGGACGGCGCGGAGAGCAGCGCCAGCGCCGCCAGGGCCATCGTGAAGCCCCGTGTCGCCTTGAGGAACGTCGAGGGTCTGCGGGTGGGCCGAATCGTCTTCAACTCCATCCCTGGTGTTGGCGGCCGAAAAGAACATCGGGTTGGGCTCTGTGGAGGCGGCGTTCTTCCCGCTAACCCCCACGAATCAGATGAATTGGTACCACGCGCCGGGAGCGCCCGTCAACGCGATTGGCTGAAAATTAGCCGGGAGTTGCGGCCGATTTACGGGCTCAGTGAAGGCTACTCGCCACCCCCTCCGCCCCATGAGCCGTTTTGCCCGCCTTTTGCGCGTACCTCCTAAAGGGATCCATCCGCACCAAAGGGGGGACGTATGTCAGGACTATCGATTCCACGCCGGCTCGCGCTCATTACATTGGTGGCGGCGCTCCTCGCGTCCAGCCAGGCATCAGCCCAGATGATCCCGCTTGTGGACGACCGGGAGGTGTTCGCCAAGGTCTGGTTCCCTGGGGTGAGTGGATCGCTCAGAGGGCTGGGCATGGAGGACGCGGACGCCTTCGGGCTCTTTGAAAAGACTGTGAATCCGATCATCACCCACTCCGAGCCGTGCACACCCGGGGAACCGGACATGTGCGTGGTTTCGACCGCGGACTCCTATGCGTTCCAGACATCGGAATTCTTCCCCACGGCGATCCAGTTCTCGGGCACGACCGCGGCGAGCTGGGGCGGCGAGGACCTCGCCCAGTACGAGTTCCGGTCGATCGCGCGGTTCAAATTTCGCGTCGACACCGCCTTCGATTATCAGATCTTCGCTTCCGTCGATCCGGGCGACTGGCCCCAGTACAACTGGGTCGGAGGCTACGTGCAACTTCTGGGACCGACATCCGACCTGACCATTCACTACACGCAGTACGGATTCTTGCAGACCACCGGGCGACTCGGACCCGGCGAATACACCCTCGAGGGGGTTTCGGTCGGGGGGAGTGACGTGCAGCACATCAACGGAGCTACCTACTCCGCCCAGTGGATCGTCAACCCCGTGACCGACACGCTGATCGTGACGCAGCCGCTAAATCAGAACGTGGCGTGCGGCGGCACGGCGACGTTTTCGGTAGCCGCGGTCGGCCCGCCGGGAAACATGACGTATCAGTGGATGCGAAACATGGTGCCGCTCGTGAACGGCCCCAACGTCTCGGGCGCGACGTCCAACACATTGACCATCCCTAACGCGTGCACCCCCGACGCGGGGTACTACAGCGTGGTGGTCACGAACACGGTAAGTAGTCCGCAACTCTCCATGCCGAGCCGGTTCGCGAGTCTCAACATCATCACCGCACCGACGGGGATCGCGGAGGACCCGGTCGGACCGGCGAGCGTTCCGTCGCTATCGGCGCCTTCGCCGAATCCGTTCCAAAGTTCGACGGCCATGCGGTACACGCTGCCGCAGGCGACTCGCGTCAGGGCGACCGTCTACAACGCGGCGGGGGCCAGGGTGCGTTCGCTGCTGGATGACGAGCGGTCCGGGGCTGGTACGGTCACGTGGGACGGACGGACGCAGGCGGGAGCGAAGGCTCCGGCCGGGA
>JANNMC010000034.1:0-1277 GCA_031397435.1 Candidatus Eiseniibacteriota bacterium | reverse complement strand
TGCGTCGAGGCGGTGGAGAGCGGCGCCAAGGAGATCGAGGTTTGGGGGACGGGGAGCGCCACGCGGGAGTTCCTCTACGTGGAGGATGCCGCACAGGGAATCGTCGCCGCGCTGGAGCGGCTGGAGGGGAGCGAACCGGTCAATCTCGGCGCGGGATTCGAGATCTCGATCAAGGATCTCGCCGAGCAGATCGCGAAACACTCGGAGTTCACCGGACAACTCGTCTGGGATCCCACGAAGCCGGACGGCCAGCCCCGCCGCTGCCTCGAGACCTCGAAGGCCGAGAGGCAACTCGGATGGCGGAGCACGACCTCGCTCGACGAAGGGCTTGCCCGCACCGTGGCCTACTTCCGGAACGACGTTCGCGCCGCCGAGCGGGTCGCCCCCGCCGCGCGCTGAGTTCCACCGCCTTGTGGCCGCGCTGACGCGAGCCGACACCAACACCACGTCCCCCACCACGCTACCGCGCTTCTCCGTCGTCGTTCCGACACGCGGCCGGGACGAACTCCTCGCTCCGCTCCTGACAGCGCTCGCCGCCCAGACCTTTCCACGCGAGCAGTGGGAGTGGATCGTCGCCTTCGATGGAGCGGCGCCTTCCGAATCGATCGCGGCGCGTCTGACCGCGGTGGGCGCCACCATCGTGACCTCACCCCAACGTTCGGGGCCGGGCGCGGCGCGGAATCTCGGGGCCGTACACGCCAGCGGCACCACCATCGCCTTCACCGAGGACGACTGCCTCCCGGCGCCCGACTGGCTCGCTGCCGCCGCCGCGCGGCTCGACCGCGACCACGCGATCGACGTTCTCGAGGGAGCGACGCTTCTCCCCGACGGCCGCCCGGTGCGGCGCCGCGACGGGGAGAAGCCGACCTGGCTTCCGACAAACCTCTTCGTGCGTCGCGCCCTCTTCGAGAAGGTGGGCGGATATTGCGAGCGCTACTTCGACGCGCGCGCGGGGATCTACTTTCGAGAGGATTCCGATTTCGGCTTCACGCTGCTTGAAACGGGAGCACGCATGGCGCTGGAACCCGCGTCGTGCGTCGTGCATCCGTTCGAACATCGCAGCTGGCTCGATCCGGTGCGTTGGGCACGGCGCTACGAGATGGACCCGCTCCTAGCGTCGCGGCATCCGAGGGCATTCCGGGATGAGATCGAGGTGCTTCGGTGGGGGCCGTTTCGGATTCGGCGTCCATTCGTGCGTGCCGACTGGTGCTCGCCGCGTCTACCCGTGGATCGACGCGCCTTCCGTAACAGCCGTCGCCGCCGTCACACGCGCTTCG
>JANNMC010000022.1:0-1159 GCA_031397435.1 Candidatus Eiseniibacteriota bacterium | reverse complement strand
GCGTGATCGCCGACGTCGGTGCGCCGCGCGCGACCTACGGCTGGGCGCAGTCGTTCGTGACCGCGTACTCGACGCCCACGGGCTACCTAGTGCCGGACTGCAAGATCGAGCTCAGCACGGTCGTCACTAACAAGTGTCCGTGGACGGGTTACCGCGCCTTCGGCAAGGAAGCCGCGTCCTACTTGATGGAGCGCGTGCTCGATCGCGTCGCCGATGCCACCGGCGTCAGCCGCACGGCTGTGCGCTTGAAGAACTTCATCCCGCCGGAAGCGTTCCCGTATCCGCAAGTCTCCGGCGCGATCCTGGACAGCGGCCAGTACGCGAAGGCACTGAACCGCGTGCTCGAGATGGTGAACGTGCCGGCGTTCGAGCGCGAGCAAGCCAAGGCGCGCGCCGAGGGCCGCCGCCTCGGGCTCGGTCTCTCGTTCGCGCTCACGCCCGAAGGCTGCGCGCTCCCGAACTCGCCGCTGCTGCAAGGCTACGACGGAACGACGGTGCGCATTACGCCATCGGGACACGTCACGGTGCTCACCGGCGTCACGTCGCCTGGCAGCGGCAACGAGACAGGGATCGCGCAAATCGTGGCCGACACGCTTGGCGTGCGCATGCAGGACATCCGCGTCGTGCAGGGCGACACCGACAAGTGTCCCTACGGCCTCGGCAACTACAGCTCGCGCAGCCTGATGATGGGCGGCTCGGCAGCGAAGCTCGCCGCGACCGACCTGCGCGAGAAGCTGCTCGAGGTCGCGTCGAAGGCGCTCGAGGTGTCGCCCGGCGATCTCGACGGCGAAGACGGCGTAATCCAAGTGAAGGGCGCGCCGACGCGCAAGATCACGGTCGCCGAGGTGGCGCGAACGATCTACCAGAACGCGCACGGCAAGGACGCGATCGGCGTAGAGCCGGGGCTCGAGGCGACGCGCTACTACCGGATCGACAACATCTACCACCAGCCCGAGACGCAGGGCCGTTTCAGCTCGTATCCCACGTGGCCCTACGAGGCGTGCGCCGTGGTCCTCGAGGTCGATCCCGACTGCGGCACGGTCAAGCTGCTGCGTTATTACGCCGTGCACGATTGTGGGACGATCATCAACCCGCTGCTCGTCGATGCGAATCTGCACGGCGGGATCGCCCAAGGCATCGGCGCAGCGCTCTACGAGGA
>JANNMC010000381.1:0-10843 GCA_031397435.1 Candidatus Eiseniibacteriota bacterium | reverse complement strand
GTTCGAGACGAACCGCAGCGTCGTTGACTCGGACTCTAGGCTCGCTACTTCTTCCCGCTCCCCGCCTCGGCCGCGCCCACCACATCCCCCGGTTGCGCGACGTAGCGGAGATAGGGGAGCACTTTCCGGAATCCCGTGGGGAACTTGGCGCGGATGTCGTCCTCCGACATCGCCGCCGGCACGATCACGTCCTCGCCGGGCTGCCAGTTCACCGGAGTTGAAACTCCCGCCCGCGCCGTGAGCTGGAGCGAATCGATCAGCCGCAGCACCTCGTCGAAGTTCCGGCCCGTGCTCATCGGATAGATGATCATCGCCTTGATCTTCTTGTCGGGGCCGATCGTGATGACCGTGCGGACCGTCTGATTGTCGGCCGGGGTGCGCGTGCCGGGGACCGCGTCGGCGGGGAGCATGCCGTAGAGCTTGGCGATCGCCAGGGTCTCATCGGCGATCAGCGGATAGCGAACCGCGTGCCCCTGCGTCGCGTCGATGTCGTTCACCCACTTCTTGTGGCTCCCCAGCGGATCGGCGCTCAAGCCGATGATCTTCACGCCGCGTGCCTCGAAGTCCGGGATGAGCCCGGCCATGTAACCCAGCTCGGTCGTGCAGACCGGGGTGAAGTCCTTGGGATGCGAGAAGAGGACCGCCCAGCCGTCGCCGATCCACTCGTGGAAGCGGATCGTGCCGGTGGTGGTCTCCGCGGTGAAATCGGGTGCGACGTCGTTGATGCGGAGTGACATGGTGTAGCCCCCCTACGAGTTGAGTGTGGAATACCGCGCCACGATCACCGTGACGTTGTCCGGAGCGCCGCGCTCCAGCGTCAGGGCCACCAGCGACTCGCAGGCATCGTCGCAGGAGGGCGCGGTTCGTAGCAACTCGGCGATCTCCTCATCCCGGACGACGCCGGTAAGGCCATCGGTGCAGACCACGACCGCATCGCCAAGCTGCAGGTGGAGATGATGCACATCATTTCCCGCCAATTCGACTCCGCCCCCAACGACGCTCGTGAGAAAGTGCCGCTTGGGGTGCGTCTCCACGTCCTCCTGGGAGATATCGCCGCGGTCCGCGAGGTGTTGTGCGACCGTGTGGTCGCGCGTGATGTGCTGCATGCGCCCCTCACGGTAGAGATAGGCGCGCGAGTCGCCGACGTGCGCGACGAAGAGGTCGAGCCCGACGCTGTAGGCGACTGTGAGCGTCGTGCCCATCCCTGCGACGCTCGGATCCGCGGAGGCATGCCGGAGGAGCGCGTCGTTAGCGCCCGTGAAGTAGCCGCGCGTCCGCTCGAAGAACGCCTGGATCTCGCCGTCCCGTGTCGCGGGATCGTCGATGTTGAGGAGCCACTTCGGGGAGCGGAGGATGAGGCGGAACACCTCGACGAGCGTTTCCCGGCTCGCGATCTCCCCGGCGGCGGCGCCTCCCATCCCGTCGGCCACTGCCATGATGTGGCCGGCGACGTCGAAGCGGGATTCGAGTTGCTCCTCGGAGACACTGCTCTGGACTCGCTCCAGGAAGCGGCCCGTGCGGAAGACGAGGTAGGCGTCCTCGTTGGTTTCGCGCTTCAGGCCGCGGTCGGTGCGGGCGGAGACTTCGACGTGGATGGGGGTCGGCATGGGGGGTAGGGTAGCACGGGGCGTGAGGGCGGGGGGCGAGCCGCGACCCTAACGCTCGTCCAAGCGCCATATTGGGTGGGTCGGCGGGACTTCACCAGCTCGCATGATCCCCCTTCCAATTCTTTAAATGTATGATTATCATACTTTCATGAACAAAGGCAGAAATCCATCCCCCCTCCCACGGGCCGCCGCCGGCGCCGTCGAGCACGCCATGCGGACCTCCCCTGTCGTCGTGCTCCTCGGGGCTCGGCAAACCGGGAAAACCACGCTAGTCCGGTCACTGCCCGCGCTCGAAAAACGGCCCTACCTGACACTCGACGACTTCGACCTTCGCACCCAGGCCGAATCAAATCCAGAGGAGGTCGTGGCGCGAGCGCCGTTCCTCGTGCTCGACGAAGTCCAGCGGGTTCGTGATCTACTCATCGCCGTCAAGCGCGCGGTGGACGAGGACCCGAAGCGAACGCCCGGGCGATTCGTGCTCACAGGATCGGCCAATCTGCTCCTGATGGAGCGAGTCGGCGAGACGCTCGCAGGGAGGGCGAACTATGTGACGCTCTGGCCCTTCACGCGGCGCGAACGTCATGGGTTCGGAGACACGGGCGCCTGGGGCGAACTCCTTGCGGCCGAGTCCAAGAATTGGTCGCAATTGCTGGCCGCGCGCGAAAGCGACGAGGAGTCGTGGACTACCGCGGCGCGGTTGGGTGGGCTCCCGGTGCCGTCCCACCTACTTCACGACGAGGACGCGCGCGCGGATTGGCACACGGGATACATTCAGACCTACCTGGAGCGCGACCTGCAAACGCTACGGGCCGTGGAGAATCTCTCGGAGTTTCGCCGCTTCATGCGTGCCGCGTGCTTGCGGATCGGCGGGCTCCTGAATCAAACCGACCTGGCGCGTGATGTCGGGATCTCGCAGCCCCAAGCCCACCGATACCTGAAACTGTTAGAGGTCAGCTACCAGGCAATCCGGCTTCAGGCATTCTCGGTGAATCGCACGCGTCGCCTGATCAAGGCGCCGAAGCTCTACTGGAGCGACACCGGGCTCGCGCTTCACGTCGCGGGTGAGACCGAGCCGCGCGGAGCGCACCTCGAGAATCTCGTGCTCATGGACCTGCTCGCATGGCGGGACGTCCAGGCGCGGCGGCCCGAGATTCTCTACTGGAGAACGGCGACCGGTCAGGAAGTGGACTTCGTCATCGAGACGCCGAATCGGCTACTCCCGATCGAAGTGAAGGCGGCGGCGCGCGTGTCGCCCGCGGATGCCAAGGGGCTCGAGGCGTTCGTGGAGGACTACGCGGACCTGTGCGACGGCGGACTGTTGCTGTATGGAGGCGCGGAGACGTATCAGCTCACGCGGCGAGTGCTGGCCGCGCCGTGGTGGCGGGTGTGCTGACGGGGCGAGGGTAACCGGTGTTGCCCTGCCCCGGAGGAGAAATGCCGAAGCACATTGCCACCCAGTCCCGAAGAGCGCGAGAGATTTCGAACTCCCCCAAGTTCAAACGTTCCGTGGGCACCGCTGCGGGGGTAATACTCCTGGCGCCCGGGATCGAGTCGGGCCGCAACCCCCGTCCGCGCGATGAGGACCCAATCCCGATCGGGTCGAGGCAGTTCACGCTTCAACGGGCTTGGAGTGGTCGCTGAGGGTGTGGATGCTTCGGCCGCGCCAGCAAATAGGGTGACGAGGAGCACCAAGATCAGAACGCGTGGCATCGGAGTCTTGCCTCCACATTGTGGAGAGTAAGGTGCTTGAACCAGACGCTTCCGGGTGGCCCTCGACGAAATGGTGGCGGCTCGCTATCGCGCTGTCAATGCACCTGGTACGTCCTCCCTTGAGTTCGGGGAGTACTCTACTTGGCGTTCAGAGGACTTCTAGCACCGGCGGTGACATCGTCCGCCGCACCTCCTCATCGAACATCCTCTCCAACTCCGCATTAACCCCCCGGCACCCAGCCACGACCCGCTCCGCCCAATTGACGTACTCCACCCTGCGCTGCAGGGGCCACCCCTTGGCTGGCTCGTCGGCGACGTCGCGGCCGAAGAGGTCCTCGAGTTCGGCCGGCGTGGTCTCGGTATCCTCGATCGTGTCGTGAAGGATCGCCGCGACGAGAACCGTCGGGTCCGTCACGCCGCCGACGCGAGCCAGGAGCTCGGCCACCTCGATCGGATGATTGATGTAGGGATGTGCGTCCGGCCCCTTGCGCCGCTGGTCGCGGTGCTTGTGGGCGGAGAAGGACGTGGCTTTGAGGAGGAGGGCGATGGGGGACACGATGGGCTCCGAGACGGAGAGATGATAGCCTACCCCTGCTTCTCCTTCGAGTACTGCCACAGCGCCTTGTCCACGGTCCGGATTGGGAGCCCCAGTCGCCCCGCCAACTCCCGCGTGAACTCCAAGTACTCCAGCCAGAACTCCATCGTGTACTTCGGCGGCTTGGCGTAGCCCAGCGACCACAGCGCCCGGTAGTCGAGGATCGGATACGGCCGCGCGTCGCAGAAGTGAAGGATGGTGGAGGCCGTGGGCCACGCGACGCGGTCGAGGAGGTCGTCGTCGCTGCCGGCGTAGGAGTAGCGGGCGGCCCAGGTGGGAATGTCGCGCTCGGGGAAGAGGAGGCGGAATCCTCGCTGACTCGGCATCACCCTCCCTGCGCCATGGTCCGGAAGTTCGCCAGCGCTTCCGCCTCCGTGTCGTGGATGTTGTCGCAGTAGACGAGCGCCAATTTCACGATCACGAAGATCCGCTGGATCCTCTTGTCCACGCAACAGAGCTTCACAGTCCCGCCCCGCTTCGAGTACCTGGCGTGCGCGACGAAGAGCGCTCCCAATCCGAGACTGTTCATCATCGTGGTCTGGCCCAGGTTGATGAGCAGCCTGGTGTTTCCCGTCTGGTCCAGTTCCTTGATAACGTCGGAACTCGGTCCGATCGAACGGATCTCTTCGGAAGGAGCCGACGCGTCACGAGCCCGTGCTACGGGCCGTGATCCGGGTCCGGGCCATCGATTCACCCCGGAGGCTCTCTCCGCCATCTTGCGGAGCACCGCCCCCTAGTTCGGCTCCGCCCGGAAGAGCACCGATCCGGAGACTTTGTTCATGAGGATCTGCACCGTCCAGGGGCCCGCGGTCCCGGCCAAGGTCGTGAACTGTCCGTTCTGCTTCAGACTCCTCGAGTAGACCGTGTTCCCCGAGGCATCCTTCAAGACGAGCGTGGCGTCGCCGCCGGAAATGGTGCTGAACTGATTGACGACGGCGTTGGTCCTCGAAGAGTTCGTCCAAGTGAAGGACAAGGTCTGACCGTAGTTCTTCATGTCGCTGACTTGAAACTGGAAGACGTTGACCTCGTTCGTCACTTGGAGGTCCTTGCCCGCACTGTAGGACTCGTTGCATCCGCCGCCGGCCAACAGAAGAACAAGCGCGGCGACGGCGAGGAAGCGTGGTGCGGTGGCATGGATGCGGTTCATGGGGGCCCTCGATGTCGTTCGTCGGCGGCTAGAGGGAAAGAGTAGCACGAGGGGGGCTTCAGGATGGCCACGGGATTGCCCCCGGGCCCTCTCCTAGAACGTCCCGCCATCCACGTCGCGGATGAACCGGATCAGCCCGTCGAAATACGTCTTCTGATCGTCGTACATCGCCAGATGGCTGCCGTTTTCGCAGTAGAGGAAACGCCCCCGCTTCACCAGCCCCGCCATCTTCTTCATCAGCTCCGGGTCCATCGTGTCGTATTTGGCGCCGATCATGAGCGTCCGGACGGTGATCTTCGGGAGGTCGGCCATCCGATCCCACTTCTCCAGCTTCCCGCTCGCGCCGAGTTCGCTCGGCCCCTGCATCGGGACGTAGACCTTGTAGTTCACGTGCTTGAACGCGCGCTGCACCGGATCGGGCCACTCGGCCGCGGGGATACGAAGGAGGTGCTTCTCGTAGTGGTGAGGGATCAGGAGTTCCATGTAGCGCGGGTTCTGAGTATCTTCCGCCGCTTCCAGCTTCTTGATCTCCGCCAGCACGGCGGGATCCATCGTGGGGAAGATCACCTTCGTGGCGTACTCGTTGTAGAGCGGGATGCTCGCCACCATGTTGGAGACGATGAGGGCCTTTAGATTCTGCTGAAACTTGAGCGCGTACTCCATGGCGAGCATTCCGCCCCACGATCCGCCCCAGAGATAGAAGTTGTCGGGCCCGAGGCCGAGAGCCTTTCGTACCGTCTCCACCTCCTCGACGAAGCGCGGCAGCTCCCAGAGACTCGGCTCATCGGGCTGGTCGCTGAAGAAGGATCCCAGTTGGTCGTAGTAGTAGTACTCGATCCCCGCGCCGGGGAAGTAGCTGTCGAAGGCTTCCAGGATCTCGTGGTTGAAGCCGGGCCCGCCGTGGAGGAGGAGGACCTTGATGCGCGGGTTGTTGCCGATGCGCTTGGTCCAGACGCGGAAGGTGCCCTTTGAGGTTTGGATCGGGATCATTTTGACGCCGCCGGAGAGGACGTCGTCGCGGGTGGAGTAGTCGAGATAGTTGGGCGGGATTGGAGGTGAGGGCGCGGCGTGAATTGGTGGAGCATCGAGAATGGCGAAGGCGGCAATGAGTGCTGCGGTGATGTGAAGTAACGGTTTCACGTGGGTCTCCCTCAGCGACTTCGTCGCGGGCCCGCGAGCCATGGGGGTCATAGGCACCTCTGCACCCGAAAAGTGAACAGCCTGCTCATCGCCAGGGCCCACCCGACGGCCATGTTCCTTCGCGCCTGGTGCCGCGCCGCAGATCCTCGAGTAGCGGCGATAGAAATGAGTCGAGCACGCGCGCGAACTCGGGGCCCGGTTCGCCGGCTAGCTTGAGCCCCGCACGACGAGCAAATGCCCGCACCTGCGCGGGGCGCGAAGGATTGCTCCAGTAGGCGGAGGTGAGCCCGATCGGGTCGTCCACCGGAAGCGGTGTTCCCCTTCTCTCAAATGTCCTTCGGATCGATTCGGCGAGGGTCGCCCGATTGAACTCGAAATGACTCGCCAGATGGTGGAGGTCGAAGAAGTCCTTGATACGACTGCTCCGGTCGCCAAGGACAACCAGGGCTTCGAGCTTTTCCGCCACGACCGCCTCGCGTGGATACGCGAGCACGCTGGGTGGAGGAAAGTCGAGCAGCGTGGGATATGCGCACGATTGGGGGGCGGGCCAGACCGAGTCACCGAGCCCCATGTCGATCTGGAGGGTCAATCGCGCTGTGCTGCAATGCGCGAGAAGCTTAGCCCGAGTGCCGGCGTATTCTTCCTCGGCTCGGATCGCCTCGATCCGGATCGTGTCGGGGTCGAACACGACGGCGTCCGGCTCCGCCGGCACTCGACAGATCACTTCAATGTCGTTTCGGATAGCCTCGAACGAACCGTCGCCCTTGCGGAGCAGGTCCAGATCGCGCGTGGCACGGTAGGGCTGATCCGACCAGAGGCGAAGCAGCATCGCACCCTTGAGTACGAAGCGCTCGCGGACTTCGGACTTCCCCAAGCGGTAAAGGAAGCGCTCGAAGCAGAAGCTGGTGAGCAGGGTCTGGTATACGTCACCCGTCTGCTTCGATCGTTGGAGCAACCGTGCGGCGACCGAGGCGGATAGGTTGAGCTTGCCGCCGGTCATCCGATGGAGTCCAGGTAGGGTTGCATCACCCGTGATACTCGGCAAATGCGAGCGTAGCGGGCAAGTGCGGTCGCGCCGCCGCGATATCGGCGACTGAAATCTCGCAGCGCTTCGATGGCGACATCGACGCCCACCTTGTTGCGATACTTGAAGCAGTCGGCGACCGTCTTGGCCGCTGAATAAACGCGAATCTCGACACCTTCGAACCTATGAGTCTCGACGCCCTCCGTGAGCGCCGGCCCCGAAAAGCGCGCCACGCGCAGGCGCGGGTAGTCGAGTTTGGGCTTGCGCGCCTTCTCGGGTAGCGCGATCCACACCTCGGCCGGCGCCTGCGTCGTGAGTTCGTGAAAGCGCAGCGCTGTCAGCAGGCAGAAGACGCCGCCGGGTACTCGCTTGGCGACCTGCGCGAGCCCGTGCTCGGCGGTGACGGGGTGTCTTTTTGCGACGTAGATTCCTCGGGCCTGCCGCTCGACCAGGCCCTTGCGCACGAGACGGTAAATCTGTCCCCGGGGGATTCCGTGCGCCTGCAGATCGGCCGCACGAACGATCCCGAGTCGCTTGATGACTCGGATGATCTGATTCTCGCGCGTGGTGGTCATGGCGAACTGAATGATACAAAACGTCGGGAGTTGTACACAAGTCCCGACGACTCGCCTAGATCAAGCGGGTGCGACTACTCCTTGGGGCCATACTTGGATCATCCACAAGGCGCTATCTTGTAATGGGTTGTGGCTCCGCTGCCAATCGCGGCGAGTCTGTCGATTTTGGAGCCACGCCGTCATCGCCCCTGCCTCTCCTTCGAGTACTGCCACAGCGCCTCGTCGGAGGTGGCGAGCGCCGCGCGGGTGAGATGGCCACGGACGAGGACGAGGGGACGGATGCGGTCGAGGAGATCGGCGTCGCTGCCGGCGCAGGAGTAGCGGGCGGCCCACTTTGGGATGTCGCGCTCATCGAAGCGCAGACGAAATGCGGGCCCCCTCGGCATCAACCTCCCTACGCCATGTAGCGGAGGAGCACGGTCGCGTGAGGCTCCTCCAGCGTCGGCGCTACCTCGTAGATCGTTTTCCCCGCCCAGCCGCACTCCGAGACGGGCGCACCTTCCCGCAATCCGGCCGCCACGCGCCTTGCCGCGTCCGCGCCGACTCTTGCCTCGAGCGACAGGGCCACCAGCATGCCCCTCTGTGCCATCAAGTCTCGAACCCGAGCCTCTTCAGGAGGTCGCCCCAGCGCGGGTCGCCGTGAAGGGGGCGGAACGTCGGCTCGCACATCATCTGCGCCGATCCCGCGTCCCGCTCCTCGATCGAACGATTGAGCCATTCGAAGGCGGCATCGATTTCGCCGCGGGTCGAGTGAATCGCGCCGATCTGAAAGGCTGAATCGATGGCGTGCTTCGCCTTCAGTTCCTGGAGCGCCGCGTCGGAATCGGCTATCCGACCTGCCTTGAAATGCACGTACGCGAGCCCAGTGAGTCGCGCCCAGTCGGCCGGTTCCTGGAGCGCTTCGGCGAGCGCCTCCGCATGGCGGCCCTGGTCGGCGAGGACGATGCCCAAGACGTGATGGCTGCCGATTCGTTGTGGGGAGAGCTCGATTGACTTCCGGAACATCGCCTCGGCATCGGTGAGGCGGAGCATCGAGCGATAGAGAAGCCCCGTCGCGTTGTACCCCGCCGAGTTCAGCGGATCCTGCTCGAGGGCTCGGCGATAGTGACCTTCCGCCTCGTCGTATCGCACGAGGGTGTGCGCCAGGCCCCCGGCGGAGCGCGACACCTCCGCGCTACCCGGGGCGAGCTGCAGCGCCCGCGCCGCCGACTCTTGGGCGCCCTTCCAGTTCCAATCGTGGAGCCGGTAGATCACGGAGAGCTTCACGTGCGCCTCGGCCAGGTCGGGCGCCAACTGCAGCGCGCGATTCACCGCCTCGCGCGCGCTTCGATACGCCTCGAAGAGGGGCGCCCAGCCGTAGCCGCCGCAGTTGGAGTGCGCCCGGGCGAGCTCCGCCCAGGCCGAGGCGTGCGAGGGGTCGATTTCCAGCGCCTCCTTGAGATAACGCATGCCTTTGATCGTGTCGCTCTCCGTAACCCGATCGATGAAGTACTTTCCCTGGAGATACAAACGATGCGCCTCGGGGTTCTGGCCGTGACCCTTGGCCGCGACGGCGACCGCCGCCTTCGCTTCGCCGCTCGCGCCGGAGTCCGGCGCCTCGCCGAGGAGCGTCGTTCGCAGCTCTTTCACCACCGACTGGGCGATGTCGTCCTGCACCGCGAAGATGTCTTCGAGCGACCGGTCGTACGTCTCCGACCAGAGCTGGACACGGTCGGCAGCCTTCACCAGCTGCACCGAGATTCGCACTCGGTTTCCAGACTTCCGAACGCTCCCGTCGAGGAGCGTCGCCACGTTCAGCCGCTCGCCGATCACCGCGAGGTCCTCGTTCTTCCCCTTGAATTGGAACGACGAAGCGCGCGCGGCGACGCGTAGCCCGCGGATCTTCGTGAGGACGTTCAAGAGCTCGTCGGCGAGGCCGTCGGAGAAGTATTCGTCCTCCTCGCCGCGGCTCCGATTCACGAAGGGGAGCACGGCGATCGAGGGGACGTCGTGCCCCGGTGCCACACCGGAGGCGAGCCCTGAAGCGGACGATCCGGACGAAGCCGGTGTGGCCGGTACGGGCGTGGCCGGGGCGGGCGGATAGGCGGCCGAAGGGGGAGGTGTCGAGGGCGGAGACGCCGTCCCGGTCGCCAACTCCCGCTCGATGTAGCGAAGCTCGTTGTAGACATCGCGCGCGGTCTGGAAGCGGTCCCGCGGACTCTTCTCCAAGCAACGGGTGATGATCCGATTCAAGTCGCGCGGAAGATCGGAACGAAGGCTGATCACCGGAACCGGCACGTCGCGAAGGATGGCCGAGCCGACGTCGGCAGACGTCATCCCGGTGAAAGGACGCCGCCCCGTGGAAAGCTCGTAGAGGATGATGCCGAGCGCGAAGAGATCCGATCGCGCGTCGACGGCCTCGCCCCGGATCTGCTCCGGCGCCATGTAGGGGACCGTGCCGAGAACCTGCCCCTCGCCTGAGATCGGCGTCCCAACCGTCGCTCCGATCGTGTCCCCCTGAGCGGGAGCGTCGGCAGGCTCCGAGGCCACCTTCGCGAGGCCGAAGTCGAGCACCTTCACCCAGCCGTCGTGCGTGACCATCACGTTCCCTGGCTTGAGGTCGCGGTGGACGACGCCGCGTTCGTGCGCGGCGATGAGGGCGTTCGCCATCGGGATCGCGAGCTCAAGCACGCGCAAAAGGGGAAGCCCCCCGGGCGCGACGACGCGGTCGAGGCTCTGTCCCTCGACGAGTTCCATCGTGAGGAAGCGGATCCCTTCCTCCTCTTCAACCGAGAAGAGCGTGACGATGTTCGGATGGTTGAGCCCCGCCACCGTCCGGGCTTCGCGCTCAAATCGCGCGAGCCGGTCGGTCGAGGAGGCGACCGCCCCGGGGAGAACCTTCACCGCCACCTCGCGGCCGAGGCGGGTGTCGCGCGCGCGATAGACCTCGCCCATCCCTCCGGCTCCGAGGGGACCGGAGATTTGATAGGTGCCGAGGCGTGTGCCGGGGGAGAGGGCCATGGGGTAGGAGTCTAGCCCGCTGCGGGCCTGGTGTCAGTAGGTGGG
>JANNMC010000267.1:0-3935 GCA_031397435.1 Candidatus Eiseniibacteriota bacterium | reverse complement strand
GGAGGCCGACGAACTCTGCGGCCGGGTGGCGATCATCGATCACGGCAAGATCCTGGCGCTCGACACGCCGATGGCGCTGAAGCGCGCTCTCCCGGAGGAATCGGCCTTCATCCTTCACGTGGCGTCGGCGCCTCCGGATGGATGGTGGGCGCCGGTGGGGGGCGTGCGTTCGGCGCTCCAGCACACGCATCCGGGGACCGGCGCCATGGAGATCCGCCTCTCGCTCGCAGAGGATCAGGTGATCGGCGAGGTCCTGGGGACCCTCCGCGACCGCGGGATCGCTGTCCTCAATTTGACGAAGCAGGAGCCGTCGCTGGAGAGCGTCTTCGTCCACCTCGTCGGCCGTGGATTCGAGGAGGCGGACGCCGCCGCGGGAGCCGAGGGAGGATGAGCGGCGACCGGCAGGATTTCGGAGAACGAGTCCGCATGAATCTGGGCGCGGTGACGGCGCGCGCGAGCGTGAGGATCGTGGCGGCGTTTCGGGAGCGATCATGGCTCCTGGGAGAGACGCTCTTTCCGATCCTCTCCATGGCGACGTTCGTCCTCGTCTATCGCGGCCTTGGCGCCCCTCGTGCGTTCGAGAGCTTCGCGGTCCTGGGCGGGGCCATGATCGCCTACTGGAACAACGTGCTCTGGAGCATGGCGAGTCAGTTCTTCTGGGAGAAGGAGCAGGGGCAGCTCCAGCTTTACCTCATCACGCCGGTCTCCCGCATGTCGATCCTGCTCGGGATGGCGCTTGGCGGAATGCTGGCGACGACCACGCGGGCGATCGTGATCCTCCTGGCGGGAATCTTCCTCTTCCATGTTCCATTTCCCTGGGAGCGGGCCCCGGGAGCCCTGGGGCTCTTCTTGCTGACGCTGGGGGCGCTCTACGGACTCGGAATGATCCTGAGCAGCGTCTTCTTCCTCTGGGGCCGCGAAGCCTGGAACACGGTGACGCTCTTCCAGGAGCCGGTCTACCTCCTGTCGGGATTTTACTTCCCGGTCAGTGCGCTTGGCACCGTCGCGGCGTCAGTGGCGGGCTTCATTCCGATCACGCTTGGACTCGATGGGATCCGCCAGATTCTCTTCGGCGAGGCGGCGAAGGGTTTCATCCCCGTCGTCTGGATCGTCCCGATCCAGGCCGCGCTCCTCATTCTCTACCTCCTTCTCGCGCACCGGGCGCTCCTCGTCATGGAGAACCTGGGCAAGCGGGAAGGGCGGCTGACGATCCGGGGAGGCTGACCCCGTGCGGCGGACGTGGGAGACGATCCGGGCGGGAGCGTGGATCGGGTGGCAGGTCGAAGCGAATTGGGCTGACCCGTTTCTCTTCGCGGCCTTCGCCATCGCGAAGCCGCTGGCCACGACACTGATCCTGTTTCTCATGACGAAGCTCGTCTCGGGCGGTGCGGTGGGCGCCGAGGCGTTCCACCAGCTCTTCATCGGCAACACGTTCTTCCTCTACGTGACCGAGGTGCTGATCGGGATCTCCTGGGCTGTCTTCCGGGACCGCGAAGACTACGAGACGCTCAAGTACATCTACGTGGCGCCGATCCGCTTCCTGCCCTACCTCCTGGGAAGGGGATTGACGAAAATCGGAACCGCCTCGATCGGCGTCGTCTTCGCGCTGGCGTTCGGGGGACTCGTGCTTGGAGTCCCGATCCGCCACGATGTCGTGACGCTGGCACGACTGCTCGGCGTGACGCTGCTGGGACTGATCGGAGTGGCGTGGCTGGGCGTGGCGCTGGCGGGAATCTCGCTCGTCGTGGCGCGCCACAGCATCAACCTGAACGAAGGGCTGGGCGGCGTCTTCTACCTGCTCTGCGGCGCCGTCTTTCCGCTCGACGTCCTGCCGGCGTGGGCGCAGCGCATCTCGCTCCTGCTCCCGTTCACCTACTGGCTGGAGTTGCTGCGGCGGATCGTGACGGGGAAGCCCTACTCCGGAATCTTGCGGGGCACCGACGATGGATCGCTCTTGCTGATCCTGGCCGCGACGACGGCGGCGACCGTCGTGGGCGGCTATTTCTGGTTCGCGTGGTGCGAGCGGACCGCGAGAGCGAAGGGCCTCATCGACTGGAAATCGAACTACTAGCGCCCCGCCGCGCGGTCCGTTCCCGCTAGGCCGTGGCGCGCGCGGCGCTCTTCTTGTTGGCCCGAAGGGTCCTTCCAAGGAATACGTTCAGCGGGTGATTCCGAGGGAGGATGGGAACCACCGGTGGACGCCGCACCCCTAGCTTTCGCAGCGCGTCGTGCGCGGAGTCGTAACTGGGATTCCAGGAGAGCGCCTGGTTGAATGCCTTGATCGCGTCGTTCTTCCGACCCGCCAGTACGTAGATCTCGCCGAGGTTGAAGTAATGCTCGGGGCGGTGATATTCCGCCTCGATCGCTCTCCGGCAAAGCTGCTCCGCGTCGCTGAACTTCCGCTGAGCGTGCGCCGTGGCCAGGCCGAGATAGCTCAGATAGCCCCGGGCCATCGGCTCCAGGACGACGGCTTCCTGGAAATGGGTCAGGGCATCCTGGTAGCGGCAGGCGTAGAGCATCCGGACGCCTGACATGAACTGGTCGTGTCCCATCGCGCCCACGACGGCGATTTGACGCTGACGGCGCTCTCTCAAACTAGCCATGGCATGAATCCTCCCGGGGAAGACTCCACGCAAGGGGCGTGCCGCGATGATCCAACACCGGGGCTCCAGCGCAAGTACTCGCAAGGGGTTCAGGGGCATCGAGTTGCGAAAGTGGGCGTCGTGCGCATCGCCGGGGAAGGCGGAATCGGACCGCGTTCCGAGATCCATCTTGCCATGCGGGGATTGCGTCTTGTAACGTACGTGCTAGGGGAGGAGGCAAATTGTCAACCCCCACCCACAGATCTCTCAAAGGAATGAGCCCCGCCACGCTCTCACCGACTGTTGAGATCCCGCTGCTCCGGCATCACCTCCGGAAAGCGCTTTTCATTTCCGAGCTTCGAACCAAGCGCAAATCCTCCGTCCTTGAAGAGATGGTAGGCGTGCTCGCCACGGCCGACGTGACCCGCCATCCCGAGGGGGTGCTCGACGCGGTTCGCCGCCGGGAGGCGCTGGGAAGCACCGGCCTCGGCAAGGGGATTGCCGTGCCTCACGCACGCTCCACCCTCATCACCGAACGCTCCATGGTGATCGCTCGTTCGTCCAAGGGGATCGATTTCGATTCTCCCGACGGGCAACCGACGCACCTCTGTTTTCTCATCGTGGCGCCGCCGCTGGAGCGGGACCCCGTCTATCTCAACCTTGTCGCAGAGATTCTCCGCGCGGTGCGGCTCGCGAAGATTCGGCAGCGTCTCCTGGAGGCGCCTGACTTCGGAACCGTGCGGCGAACCCTGATCGAGGCCGCCAATGGATGAGTCGCTCGATGTACTGATCCAGTTGCAAGACGTCGACTGCCTCCTGCGGGAGATGCGAGATCCCGAAATGGCCTCGCAGGAAGAGAAACTCGGATTCGCCGTGGAGGGGATCTCAAACCTCGAGCGGACCCGGGAGCGCCTGGCCAGCCAGGTGGAAGGCCGCCTCCTTCAGACCTACGAGCGGATGCGTCCTCGGTTCTTCCGCGTGATCGTCCCCGTGAACGGCCGCGTCTGCTCCGGCTGCCGCATCAGTCTCCCCACCTCCGGGATCGGCCGAGCTCGCGAGACGCCCGCTGCTGTACGCGGCGGTGCCGGTCGGCTGTTTTGCGCTCGGCGTCGCGCTGCACAGCGCCTCGAGCGGCCTGTTCTGGAGGGTCCTCGCGTACATCGCGCTGCTGCACTTCGTGCGGCAACAGGCCGGCTGGGTGGCGATCTACCGGGCCCGTGCGGGCAGGCGAACGACGCTCGATCGCGTGCTCGATGACGCCGCCGTCTACGCCGGCACGCTCTACCCGGTGCTCGTCTGGCACGCCACGTTGCCGCGCAAGTTCGAGTGGTTCGTGGAGGGTGACTTCGCGTC
>JANNMC010000243.1:0-11382 GCA_031397435.1 Candidatus Eiseniibacteriota bacterium | reverse complement strand
CCATCCGCTCGATCTCGGTCGCCTTGGAGCGGGCGATGAGGTGGAGAATCACCTCCGTGTCGCTTGTCGTCTGGAAGATGGAACCCTGCTCCTCCATCTCACGGCGGAGTTCCAGCGCGTTCACCAGATTACCGTTGTGTCCGATCGCCAGCTTCCCCTCCCGGAAGTTCACGACGAGCGGCTGCGCGTTCTGGATGTGGCTCCCGCCCGTGGTGGAGTACCGGTTGTGGCCGATGGCGATGTGTCCCTGGAGGCGATCGAGCGACCCGGCGGCGAAGACGTCCGAAACGAGTCCGATGCCGCGGTGGAGGCGGTATTCTCCGCCGTCGGTGGCGACGATGCCGGCGCTCTCCTGCCCGCGATGCTGAAGGGAGTAGAGTCCGGCATAGGCAAGCCGCGCCGCGTTGGGCGCTCCCCAGATACCGAACACCCCACACTCCTCGCGCAGGTGATCCCCGTGCGTCCCCTCACGCCCTCGACCCTTCTCCGTCACCGCCACAATGTCGATCTCCTTCCTCAGACGGCCGCCGGCTGGAGGGCCGGTTCCGCCAGGAATCGTTCCACGTCATTCCACGCCACGTCGCCAAAAAGCTTCAGCGACGCCTCGGCGTGCGGGTTCATCAGGAGTCCCTGCGCCGGGCCGCGAAGCGGGCCGAGACGCTCGTAGAAGATGTCGCGCGCGGCATCGCCCGCGGGGCCGCGCGTCCAAAGCCACCAGGCGCGGGCGCGGCGAATGGCCGCTAACCCCGGAAGCGGATGCTCGCGCAGAAGGCGCATCCGCAAGCCCTCGTCGCGCGTGTCGTCTCGGCTGCGAGCCAGGATGCCCCATGCTCCCTCGGGCGGGCTCCATCGCTCGCCACGTTCCCCGGAGGGAAGAAAGTGGAAGCGCTCCTTGTTGGGATTCACGAAGAAGTTGCTCGTTTCAATCGCTTCATGAAGCCCCTTCTCGAAGGCAGCGGCTTCGACTCCCGATTCGGGCTCGAAGAGGAAGAGTTCCTCGCGGACGATTCGATCCAGCGTGTGACCCTCGGGGAGCATCCGCCGTCCCGCTTCCAGCGCGGTGAGGGCCGTGAGATCGGTGATCTTGAGGCGGGTGAGGAGAACGGCGCTCATGCCGTCACCCCCTCGGGCGCAATCACACCGAGCCGCTTGGCGAGCGACGTGAAGAGAAAGCTCCCCGGACCGGGTCCCTCGAGCGCGGCGTGGCTGCCGATGGCGTCGCGTCTCCGCGCCCCCCAGGCGCCGGGCCAGTCTTGGGGCACCATGCGGAGCCACGCGGCCCGCTCGGGATGCGGCATGAAGGCGAGTACGTTACCGGCCACGTTCGTGACTCCCGCCGCCTGAAACATGGCGCCGTTCGGATCGTCGGGATAGTGGGCCGCCGGCCGCCCCGCGGCGTCGACGTAGCGGAAGAGCAAGAGCCGATCCGATTCGAGGCGCGCGCGCACCTCCGGGTCCGCCGTGGTGAAACGGCCCTCGCCATGCGCCAGCGGAAGCGGGACCGTCTCCTCGAGGGAGAGCGTCGAGGCGAATGTGGCGCGGCCGGGACCTTCGTGCGCCCGCACGTGGATCCAGCGGCACTGGTACCCCGGACGTCGCGGCGCCCGGTTCGGCGCCAGCGCCAGTTCCACGCGCCCCGGATGAATTCCCGGAACGATTCCCGTCTCGACGAGAACCTGGGCGCCGTTGCAGATGCCGATGACCGGCTTCCCGGACTCTGATTCGCGGGCGATCCGCTCCACCGCCGGAAGTTTCGCCGCCACCGCTCCGGCGCGGATCCTGTCCTGGAACGCGAAGCCGCCGGGCAGGACAAAGGCATCGAACTCCGAGAGGACCGAGGAGGGCTCGTTGAATCGAACGATGCGCGCCTCGATGCCGACGGCCTCGAGGGCGCGCGCCGACTCGTATTCGCAATTGACGCCGGGAATCTGGAGAACCGCCGCGCGGGCCATGATTACTCCACGTAAGGTCGGATGCCGTCGGAATGGAGGCGCGAAGCCTCCGCGAGATCGATGTCGATGAGGGTCGCCCCGCCGTCCAGGACACGGAAACGCGGCTCCTCGAGCACGCGGCCGGTGATGGTGGCGTCGACTTCCCACGTGGCGAAGTGCTCCATCAGGCGCGGCAGGAATTCCTTCCGAGCCTCCAGGAGGAATCCCGGTGCCTCCGAGTAGAGCCTCACTTCGGACGCCGTGCCGCCGAGCGCGGAGATCGGGAGTTGTAGCCCCAGCCCCTGCGACGCGAAGCCGCCGAGCGCCATTTCGAAGGCGGTGATGGCAAGCCCGCCTTCGGCAATGTCGTGACAGGCAAGTACGAAGCCTTGGCGCACCGCCTCGAGCACGGCGTAGGTGCGGCGCCGCTCCCGCTCGAAGTCGAGCGTCGGAAGCTGCCCGCCGGTCTCCCCCGTCAGGGCATGACGAAGTTGCGAGGCGCCCAGAAGCGGCTCCCGCGCCCCGGTGAGGACCACGACGTTTCCGGCACGCTTCAGGCCGCTCGTGATCGCGATGCTGTAGTCGTCCAGCACGCCGAGCGCCGCGATGA
Source organism: Candidatus Eiseniibacteriota bacterium (assembly GCA_031397435.1). GTDB lineage: Bacteria > Eisenbacteria > RBG-16-71-46 > SZUA-252 > SZUA-252 > SZUA-252. The sequence goes on along the minus strand of JANNMC010000243.1, from coordinate 8,841 downwards.
TCGGCGATGGCTCGATGGCACGGCCGTTCGACGACTCGTTGTAGAAGGAGACGTTTCCCGAAACGATGGCTACCGGCGGTCCCGCCGTGCCGTTCGGTCCCAGCGCGCGAGCGGCGTCGCCCAGCCCCTGGACGCTTCGTTCGAAGTCGTCGAAGACTTCCGGGTCCTCTGGGTTTCCGAAATTGAGGCAGTCGGTCAGCGCGATCGGGCGTGCTCCCACGGCCACGAGGTTCCGGAGCGATTCGGCCACGACGTGCGCCGTTCCCCAGTACGGGTCGGCGGCGACGTACCAGGGATTCCCATCGACCGTGATGGCACAGCCGAGTTTGCTCCCCGGGATCGGCGCCAGGACGCCGGCGTCGGCCTCCCCGGCGCGGAGGACGGCGCGCCCCTGCACTTCGGTGTCGTAGTAGCGAACGATCGGCTCCCGCGAGGCAAGATTCGGCGAGGCGATCAGCTTCCGGAAGAGCGCCTCGTGATCGCGCACGGCCGGGAGCGGCGATGCTTGAGGCGCCGCGGGCCGCCGGCGGCGCGGCCGATCGTGCTGGATGCCGGCGGTCACGACCTCGACCGGAGCATCGCAAACCGTCTGCCCCGCGCGAAGAATACGGTACCGTCCGTCCGTGCGGACACGCCCCACGACGGCAGCGCGCGCACGGTGATAGACCAAGGGAAGTGCGTACTCCTCGTTGTAGATCTGTAGCAGCCGCGGCGCCAGCCGTTCGGGAACCGCGAAGGCGAATCGCTCCTGGGTCTCGGAACAGGCGAGAACTTCCGAGGGGAACTCCCCTTCCGGCGTCGGCACGAGGTCGAGATCGACGTCCATCCCGAAGCCGCCGGCCGCGGCGAGTTCCGAAGAGACGCAGGCGATTCCGCCGGCGCCGAGATCCTTGAAGCCGAACGGGGCGCCCTGCGCGTGCAGCCAGATGAGCGCCGTGCGGTTCGCCTCGAAGAGGACCCGCTTCAGGAACGGATCGGGGACCTGCACATGGCCCCGCTGCCCCCCGGCTTCCTCGTCGAGGATGGCCGACGCGAACGAGGCGCCGCCGAAGCCGGTCTCGTCGGTCGGCTTCCCGACCAGCACCATGACGTACGGCTCGTTCTTGGCCGCCTCGGGAACGCGGCTTCGAACCACCTGGTCGGTGCGCACGATTCCAAGCGCGACGACATTCACCAGGCAGTTTTCGTCGTATCGGCCGCTGAAGAAGACGTCGCCCCCCAAGTTCGGAACGCCGAGCGGATCGCCGTACTGCCAGATGCCGTCGACCACGCCCCGGACGATCTCTCGGACCGTCGCGGCACGCGGCCCCTCGGGGTCTCCGAAGCGAAGCGCGTCGAGGACGCCGATCACCTCGGCCCCCATGCAGTTGATGTCGCGAACGATGCCCCCGATGCCGGTGGCCGCGCCCTCGACCGGAACGACCTGAGAGGGATGGTTGTGGCTCTCGTGCCCGATCACCAGGGCGTACTCGAGACCGTTGTGGGTACCGAAGCGGACGACGCCGGCATCTTCGCCCGGGCCCAGGATGACGTCGGGGCTTTCCGTCGGAAGATAGGCTTTCAAGACACGGCGGCTGCTCTTGTACGAGCAGTGTTCGCTCCACATCGTGTCGAAGAGTGTCGCCTCGACGCGTGTGGGATTCCGGCCGAGTAGTTCCAGCATCTTCGCCACCTCGCCAGGCGCCAGACGGAGCCCTTCCTGCGCGAGGAGGCGTTTCAATGCCGCGGGGTCGGCCTCGGCGAACGGCAGCACGGGCGCCTCAGCGGTGGGCGGCAAGTGACGCTCCCAGGACGCGATCGAAAATGTGTCCGACATGACGGATGAAGTGATCGGGCTCGAAGCAGCGATCCAGGGAAGCACGATCGAGGACCGCCGTAACCTCCGGATCGCCCTGGAGGCGCGTCCTGAGATCCGGCTCCCCGTTCCAGGCGGCCATGGCGTGGCGCTGAACGATCCTATACGCCTGCTCGCGAGCCAGACCCGCCGTTGTGAGCGCGAGAAGAACGCGCTGGGAGAAGACGAGTCCGCGCGTGCGGTCCATGTTGGCGCGCATCCGGTCGGGATAGACCAGGAGACCGGCTAGGATCTCCCGCATCTGTGACGTGATGAAGTCGGCGACCAGGAATGAGTCTGGAACGATCACCCGCTCCACGCTCGAATGGCTGATGTCGCGCTCGTGCCATAGCGCCACGTTCTCGGTGGCCGTGTGCGCGTTCGCGCGCAGGAGGCGCGCCAGGCCGCAGATTCGCTCGCAATTGACCGGGTTCCGCTTGTGCGGCATGGCCGAGGAACCCTTCTGCCCCTCGCGGAACGGCTCCTCCGCCTCCAGGACTTCCGTTCGCTGGAGGTGGCGGATCTCCATCGCCATCTTCTCGATCGATGCGCCGAGGAGCGCGATCGCCGAGAGAAGCGCCGCATGCCGGTCGCGCTGTACCACCTGCGTCGCCGCCGGTTCGGGCGCGAGCCCGAGCGACCGGAGCGTCTCTTCTTCAACGTCGGGGGTGAGATGGGCCAGCGTGCCGACCGCGCCAGAGAGCTTCCCGACCGCGATTTCCGCTCGCGCCGCCCGCAAACGGGCGATGGCGCGGCCGAGTTCTTCATACCACACGAGGACTTTCAGCCCGAACGTGATCGGCTCCGCGTGGATCCCGTGCGTCCGGCCGACCATCACGGTCTCCTTGTGCTTGAGCGCCAGACCGCGCGCCGTCTCCCGGAGCGCTTCGGCTTCCCGGACCAGCTCGTCGGTGGCGCGGACCAGCTGAAGCGCCATCGCCGTGTCGACCAGGTCCGAGGAGGTCATCCCCAGATGCAGGTAGCGCGAGTCGGCCCCCACCGTCTCGCCGATCTGGGTCAGGAAGGCGATCACGTCATGGCGGAGCGTCTCCTCCAGATGATCGATCCGGGCAACGTCCACCCGGGCGGCGATGCGGATCCGCTCCGCCGTGCCGGGGGGCGCCTGGCCCCGCTTCTCGAGCGCCGCCGTGACGGCGATCTCGACATCGAGCCAGGTCTGGTAGCGCGTGGCGTCGTCGAATAGCGCGGCCATGGCGGGCCGACTGTAGCGCGGAATCATCGCGTCGCTCCGGTTGATGTCGTCATTCGGGCGCCTCCTCCAGGAGGAGCCTGAAGGTGATCTGCTTCGTGTCGCGATCCACCGTGAGGGTGATCGTGTCGCCGACGTTGGCGCCGAAGATGGCGCGGTAGGCTTCCTGCACGTCGCGAATGGTCGTCCCGTTCACCTTCCGGATGATGTCGCCGACCTTCATGCCGGCCTTGTCGGCGGGACTTCCCCGCTCCACGACCGAGACGTAGAGGCCGTTCCGGTCGGCGGTGGAGAGGCGTTCGGCGACGTAGGGGGTGAGCTCCCAGGTGCGCACACCGATCCAAACGTTTCGGACCTTGCCGTACTTGAGAATCTCGTCCACCACACGCTTCGCCGCGTCGATGGGGATGGCGAATCCGATGCCGATCGATCCTCCTCCGCCCTTCGAGAAGATGAAGGTGTTCACCCCGATGACCTCGCCCTTGCCGTTCAAGAGCGGCCCCCCCGAATTTCCGGGATTGATGGCGGCGTCGGTCTGGATCATGTCCTTGTAGATGCCGCCGTCGTCGGTCTGCGACTTGATGTCGCGGTGCGTCGCGCTGATCACGCCCGCCGTTACGGTCGGTTGCACGTCGTTCAGGAGGAATCCGAAAGGATTGCCGATGGCGATCGCCCACTCGCCCACCATGAGGTCGTTGGCGGTGCCGAGTGTCGCGACCGGGAGGTTCTTCCCCTCGATCTTGACGATCGCGAGATCGTAGCGGGGATGCGCGCCGATCACCTTTCCCGTGAAGGAGCGGCCGTCGGAGAGAATCGCCTTGATCTGCTCGGCGCCGCGGATCACGTGTTCATTCGTGAGCACGTAGCCGTCCGAGGAGATGATGAAGCCCGAACCCATGCTCGGGATCTGTTCCCGGTACCGATACTGGGGAAGCATCTCGTGGAAGAAGGGCTGAAAGAACTCGTCACCCAGGGCGAGCGGCGCCGTCTGCACGACCCGCGTCTGGACGACGCTAAGCGTCACCACGGACGGCCCGACACGTTCCGCCGCGCGGACGATGGCCGTGCGCCGCGAGCCGTCGAGCGCCACCGGGAGTTCGTTCGTATCGGGGGGAGCGGGCGCCGCCGCGGGAAGCGCGGTGAAGAGTGGCGTACCCGGGTCCGTCCCCTGGCGGGCGCCGCGCGTGGCGAGAAGGAGCGCCGCGATGAGAAGCAGGCCGAAGAGGACGCCCGCCACGAGCGTGCCGGCCGAAAAGACTGAACCCGAGCGATCCGTGCTCGGAACCGGATTAACCGACGACATTCATCCTCCCGCGCGGAACCCAACCGATCCGCGGATAGCGAACTCGCATGAGGTAGAGGCCATGGGCCGGAGCGGGCGGAGCCGCCGCCCTCCGATCGCGCGATTCCAGCACCGCGCGCACCGAGCCGGCGCCGTCTCCCGACTCTGCCTCGCGCACCACCGTCGCGACGATCTTCCGAACCATAGTGTACAGGAATCGGTCGGCTTCGATGTCGAAGCGAAGCCGGCCCGCGCGGCCGCTCCAGCGCGCGCGGGTGATGCGGCAGCGCGTGGAGTCGGCGTCGGGGGTCGCCTTCGAGAACGCGATGAAGTCGTGCTCGCCCTTCAATGGTTGGGATGCGCGATGGAGCGCCTCGGCGCCGCATTTCATGGCCCTCACCCAGGCTTGCGAGCGGCGGATGGCCGAGGGGGGCGGCACAATCAAGTAGCGGTAGGCCCGTCGCATCGCATCGAAGCGGGCGTGAAACTCGGCCCGCGCCTCCGCCGCCTCGACGATCCGAACGTCACGCGGCAAATGTGCGTTTAGAGCGGCCTGGAGACGAGTCGCGTCGAGGCGCGTTTCCAGGGTCGCGCTGGCCACTTGCCCCGCCGCATGGCATCCCGCGTCAGTCCGCCCCGCGCCGGTCACGCGCGCCGGGGCGCCGGTGATTCGCTGGAGGGCCGCTTCGATCTCACCTTGCACCGAACGGGCGCGCGACTGGCGTTGCCAGCCGTGGAACGCCGTGCCGTCGTACTCGACGGCCAGGCGGATCGTGGCGAGGCGGCGATCAGAAGCCACGGATGAGTGCTCCCGCGAGCGCTGCGCCGAGAAGCAAGACGCCGGCATCGGCGAGTGTCCAGGGAGCGCGGGCGAGGGCGGTGCGCCGCTTGCCTGGCGTGTAGCCCCGGGCGAGGAGCGCGTCGGCCAGGGCATCGCCGACGCGTAGCATCGTGCCCAGGAAAGGCAGGAGCCAGGCGGCCGTGAAGCGCGCGCGTCCACCCCATCCGCCTCCCGCGCGAATGCCGCGGGCGCGGAGGGCGAGCGTCTGTGCTTCAGCCTCCCGTGCCGCCATCGGCAAGAGCGCTGCCGATAGACGTGCGCTCTCCACCGCCAGGGCCAGCGGCCGAGGGCGTGTCGGGATCGGCTGCTCGAGTAGCCACGGTACCGCGCCGGGAAGGAATGTCTTCACGGCCCAACGCGTGAGGTAGACCAACGCCAGGAGCCGAAAGGAGAGGAGGGCTGCCGCCAGCGTGGCGTGCGGCTCGAAGCGAGAGTAGATGGCGTGGGCCAGGAAGAGAATCGCCGCGAGGCCCAGGAAGGGGAGTTCAGCGCGCGGTCGCTTCCCTTCCGCCTTGAGGGCCAGCGTCGCGAAGACGATGGTGGTAAGCGCGAGAAGGATGGGGGCGCGAGCGAAGGAGATGCCCACTCCGGCCAGGAGGGTAAACGCCAGGAGCGCCGCCGGGTGGCGCGGACGCGCAAAAGCGGGATGAGTTGTCGGGTTGTTTCGTTCGGGCGAGCCGGGCACCGCGTTGAGAATCCTCCGTGCCGTCGGAGGTGGGCGTTGGGACTCCCGATGGAGAGCGTGGCCCACCTAAGATCGAGATACTAGCCGGGTTCGGTGGGCCTGTCAACTTGTCGGGGTACGTTCAGCCATCCCGGCTCGCCGCGGATGGCATGTTTGCGGGCCGAGGTACTCCGCAGTCCTTGATGCCGGCCAGGACTTGATCCCGATCCGCGAAGTCGGGGATGACAAAGTCGGCTCCTGCGTCGTGGAGTTGTGTCGCGCTCCGATCGCAGCCAATGCCGAGGAACGACCACCCCAGGCGCCTGGCGACCCTGATGTCCCATGTCCCATCGCCGACAAGGACCGTCCGGGTGGACATCGTTCCGGATATCGCGACGGCGCGGGATTTCGCGAGACTAAATATCTCAGACCTGTCGCGTGAATCATCCGAGGATGCTAGAAGGGGCTCAACTGGAAGTCCTGCCGCCTGCAACTTCAGGCGCGCGGTTCTCGCCCAGCCACACGGAGCATCTCGGCATCCCCCGCGGAATCGCCGACGGACGCGATACGATTCGAAGAAATACCGTGAGACTCCGCGAGGTCCAGCAGCCACCGCGCCTTGTCTCGGCCCCATATGTGAACAATCACTCTCTGCTTATCGAGACCGGTACCCAGGAAGTGCCGAATCCCGAGCCGGCTTGCAAACCAACGAACAGCGAACTTCCAAGTCATCGAGGCAATCCCGACAACAATGCCGGCCTCGTGCAGTTGTCGGACCCCCTCCTGTGCACCTGGAGCCCAGGACACGTTGTCGAGATAGGCCCGCAGTTCCTCGACTGAATGGTCCCTGTACCACTCCACCATCCGTGCCCGCCCATCCGCGATGCCCGACTCCGCGGTGAAGTGTTCGAATCGCTTCATTTCGTCGAGCCGACCGAGCTGCCTTGCGATGACCTCGCAGACGGTGTCGCCACGCAACAGGGTGCCGTCAAGATCGAACGACACAATTCCTCTTGTCGCCCTAGGGATGCTGTTCATTCTCGGTGTGTATACCGTCGGGTTCTGCCGCGGCCGCTTCCCTGGAGTGCAGGTGGGCGGCCGCGGCCACGGTCCCGAGCGCGAAGGCGGCGAGCCACAGGTAGTAGCCGACGCGAAGATCGCCGCGCATGTCGGGGAGAAAGAACCAGTACGTGTTGATCAACGTTGAAGCCGCGAGCGCACCGACCAGCCCGCGATTCACCGCCCGCCGACGCCACGCGACGAGCCCGAAGGTCGCGAGAAGCACGCCGTTCGAAAGGGCACTCGCGATCATCCAGGTGCGCATCGCGAGGCTACCACCCAGGTCGGTCCCGAGAATCGGGCTGATCGCGAAAACGAACGCCTGCCAGCCCGCCGAGCGGCCACCGACGAGATCGCCTGACGTGTGCGCGGCCGTGAGAAACCAAGAAGGAACGAAGAGAGCTCCGGAGAGTGCATAGAGGCGACTCCCACTCACGAGTTGATCTCCCTCCGGGTCGGCATAACGCTGCCCGTTCGCAGCCGGCGGAGCCGGTCGGCTGCTCATCGTGTGGATCTAGGACGAGGGTCGAATGACCACTTCTGGCGCTGGCAGCTTCGCTGCGTCGAGATACAGGACCTCCACGAGCGAGCCGATCTCCGGAAAGAGGAAATACGCAAAATCGAAGACGTCCCCCGCGCTGGCCTCTTGGACCATCTCCCGGCCCTGCCGGCGGAGCTCGGCCTTGGCCTCGCGTACAGCCTCCAGACTTGGGTAGACGAGACAGGTATGGTGGAACCCCTCCCCATGCTGCTCGAGGTGCTCGTCGTAGACGCTGCGACCGCTGTGAGGAGTGATGAGTTCGAATGTCCCTTCCCCCACGGTCGCCAACGCGACGCGAAACGAGAATGGGCTCTTCTGTCCGCGCACCTTGCAGTCCGCCGGTTCAATCGTCCATATGTTCCACGGGCCAATCCCGAGAGCGTCCGAGATTCGCTGCGCGGCCCCTTCCAGGTCGCGAACAATGAAGCATGTGTGGTGGAGTGCTGCAGGAATCGCTCTGGTCATCTGTTCCCCCAACAATGTAAGCCGTTGATCGCCCGTCGAGTGGTTCGAAGGGTCTCGATGCATGCCGGTCTAACGCGCAGCATCAGCGGCGGCGCGCAGCGCCGTCCGTTGCATGCTGATGTTAGGCGGCGCAGGACACCGTGCGCGGGTTCACGATACATCCGACGCTGTCGGCGGCCACGCGCCGATTCGTTGACGCAAAGCAACGATCTTGCCAAAGTGATAGGCGTTGTGCACCGCCACGCAGTTCAACTCGTCAGCCAAGGTCACGCCTGGCTGGACCTCGGCAACGAGTCGCGCCGGCGCCTTTCCCAGGTCTGCCGCGGCGCGAGCCCCGGTCAGGAACACCTGCACCAACTGGTGCCATTCGTCCTCGTGTTTCGGCGCCGCGGTTGGGAACAGGTCGCCAGGCGCAACGCTCCCCGGCGCAATGATGCTCTGCTGGTATCCCACAAGGTGCCATAGCTCGTCGTAGATGGAGTGCGACGCGCCCTCCGGCCGGAGCGTTACTTGCTCGAGCGTCAGCCCTGACAGCAGGCGCTCTCTCTCTGCGAACTCGCCGACGAGAAACAGATGTTCGAGAATATGCATGCCTACCCACTCTCTCCCGTTTGTCGTGGAGCGACAGATCTCCGCCTAGCTCAGTATTAGTAGCTCTAGATGTCATTGCTACCGACGCGTATTTTATTCTTCCGACTCATATTCCTCTAAGACTTCAGAAGGCCGTTCATTTGAGAGTCTTGAAGGTGTTGAGTTCGCGTGGAGTTGTGGGGCGACTGCTCTGATTACGCGGCGGTTTTCGTAGCTGGATGCGATTGCGTTCCGCGGGCCACGCCAAGCCTCACTCCTCGCGTGCGACGGGATACAGCAGCCAGCGATCATCCCAGAACGGCGAGCGGCGATGGAAGAAGCGGAGGCGCTCCTCGGCGCTGGCGCGGAACGTGG
>JANNMC010000240.1:0-4010 GCA_031397435.1 Candidatus Eiseniibacteriota bacterium | reverse complement strand
GAGATCCCCTTCTACGAACCGGGACTCCTCGACCTGGTCGCCCGAAACGTGCGAGAACGCCGCCTCCGCTTCGGCACCTCGTTGGAGGAAGCGACGAAGTGGGGCGAGGTCATCTTCCTCTGCGTCGGGACGCCTTCCGGGCCTCGAGGCGAGGCCGACCTGACTCAGGTCTTCGCCGCGGCAAAGACAATCGCCGGCGCCCTGCCGAGTCACCGCCTCATCGTCCAGAAGAGCACCGTTCCGGTCGGGACGAATCAAAAGCTCCACGCCTACATCGCCAAGCACGCGAAGCGGCGCGCCCGGTTCGACGTGGCGTCGAATCCGGAATTCCTCCGCGAGGGGACGGCGGTGGATAACTTCATGCGACCCGACCGGATCGTGATCGGCGCCGATACGCCCAAAGCGCGGACGATGCTCCGCGACCTCTACCGGCCGCTCTACCTCATCGAGACGCCGGTCGTCGTGACAAACGTCCGCACGGCCGAACTGATCAAGTACGCCTCGAACGCCTTCCTGGCGACCAAGATATCCTTCATCAACGAGATGGCCAACCTGGCCGACGCGCTCGACGCGAACGTCCACGATGTGGCGAAGGCGATGGGCCTGGATCGGAGGATCGGTCCCAAGTTCCTTCATCCCGGACCGGGCTACGGCGGATCGTGCCTCCCCAAGGACACCCTGGCGCTCCGGCATTTCGCTTCCGAAGTGGGCGTGCCGATGCGGATCGTGAGTGCCTCCATCGAAGCGAACGACGCGCAGCTGGACGTCGCCGTGGAAAAGGTCCGATCCCTTCTGAAGGGACGCGGTCCCCACACTGTCGCCGTGCTGGGGCTCTCCTTCAAGCCGGAGACAGACGACATGCGGGCCGCGCCGTCGCTGGGAATCATCAAGGCGCTCCGTCGCCGGAAGGCGAAGGTTCGTGTCTACGATCCGGTGGTCCGCGCGACGACTCCGGGCGCGCCGAAGGATGTCGATTACGCCGCGAACGCGTACGATGCGGCGAAGGGGGCCGACGTGCTCGTGATCGTCACCGAATGGAACGAGTTCCGCCGGCTCGATCTCGGCCGCATTCGCCGCGTCATGCGGCGGAAGGCGATCGTCGATCTGCGCAACGTTTACGACCCGCCGGCGGTGCGCCGTATGGGTTTCGCCTATTCCTCGGTTGGGAGGCCGGAATGAATCTGATCCACGGCGTCACCGTGAAACCGCTCCGGCTGATCCCGGACGAACGCGGCTATCTGATGGAAATGCTCCGTAACGACGATCCCTTTTTTCAGAAATTCGGGCAGTGCTACGTCTCGGTCGCCTATCCCGGCGTGGTGAAGGGGTGGCACTACCACAAGAAGCAGACCGACCACTTCGTGATCGTGAAGGGGATGATGAAGGTCGTGCTCTACGACGAGCGCGCCGATTCGCCGACGAAAGGGCAGATCAACGAGTTCTTCATGGGTGAAAAGAACCCGGTCCTCGTGGTGATCCCCAACGGAGTCTGGCACGGCATGAAGTGCATCGGCACCGAGCCGGCCACGCTGGTCAACACACCGACCGAGGCCTACAACTACGCCGAGCCCGACGAGGTCCGCGCGGATCCCCACAAGAGCCACATTCCGTATGACTGGTCCCGGAAGGACGGATAGGAAGAACATGGCAAAGGGCCTCGATTTATCCCGCGCGCGCATCCTGGTCACGGGGGGCGCCGGCTTCATCGGGTCGAACTTCGTGCACCACCTGCGACGAAACCTCCCGCAGGCGGGCATCACGGTGCTCGACAAGCTGACCTATGCGGGAAATCTGGCGAATCTGGAAGCCGTGCGAAACGACCCCGGCTATCGCTTCGTCAAGGGCGACATCTGCGACGAGGTGGCGGTGAAGGAGGCCATGGCGGGCTGTGACGTCGTGGTGAACTTCGCGGCCGAGACGCACGTCGATCGCTCCATCGAGAGCCCGAAGGACTTCATCCTTACCGACACGGTCGGCGTCTATGTCCTCCTGGAGGAGGCGCGGCGAACCGCCGTGAAGCGCTTCGTGCAGGTCTCCACCGACGAGGTCTACGGCGAGATTCTCTCGGGTGAAGCGACGGAGGAGTCGCCGCTCCTGGCGCGGAATCCCTACTCGGCTTCCAAGATCGGCGGCGACCGGCTGGCCTACGCCTACTTCGCCACCTACGGCACGCCGACCATCGTCACCCGCTGCAGCAACAACTACGGCCCGTACCAATTTCCGGAAAAACTGATCCCGCTCTTCGTCACGAACGCGCTGGAGGGAAAACAGCTCCCGGTCTACGGCTCCGGCACAAACGTGCGCGACTGGATCCACGTGGAGGACCACTGCCGCGCGCTCGTCGCGCTTCTCCAGGCGGACGACGTGGAGGGAGGGACGTTCAACATCGCGGGCGGGAATGAACGCTCGGTCCTCCAAATTACCGCGGCCATCCTCGAGCACCTGAAGAAGCCGGCCTCGCTGCTGAATCACGTGAAGGACCGCCCTGGCCACGACCGCCGCTACGCCATCGACGCCTCTCGTCTCGAGAAGGCCACGGGCTTCCGCCCGGCGTCCGGTTTCGAGAAGGGCCTCGCCGACACCGTCGACTGGTACGTTTCCCATCGCGACTGGTGGGAGCCAATCCGCTCCGGCGAATTTCGCCACTACTACGAACGGACCTACGGGTCCCGCTAGCGCCACTTCGTGCAGCGGCTGGTAAGGTCCACCGCGATTCTCGGCCTCGGCTCGATCGCCGCGGTCATTGCCGCGATTCTTCGCGCGAAGATCCTCGCCTCCTGGCTTGGTCCCGAGGGGACCGGGCTCCTGGCGCAGCTCTCCACGCTGACGGCGGTCCTGGTGCCGTTGGCCACGCTCGGTATCGGGAGCGGGCTCATCACCCTGATCGCCGAGGCGCGCGCCCGAAACGACGTCGAGAGGATCCGCCGCGTCGAGGCGGCGGGGCGGACGATCGCCTGGGGCCTGGGCGGCGCGCTGGGTCTGGGTACCGTCATCCTATCGCCCTGGATCGCCACGGCGATATACCGCGATGCCTCCTTTGCCTGGGCCGTGGCTCTGGGCGCGATCTCCGTTCCCTTCGCCGCCGTGGCGTCGGTCCGGATCTCCATGCTCCAGGGGCACCAGGCGATTCGCGCAAACGCCATCCTCAACACCACGATCGCGGTCGCCGGCATCGCGACCATCGTCCCGCTCGCCTACTTCTTCGGCGTCCGGGGCGCGGTGGCACAACTGGTCGTCATCACGGCGGTCTGGGCCTGGTGGGCGGGGCACCTCCTGGTTTCGCACACGGCGCCGGGACCGCGGCCGTGGGGCGTCGATCGCTCGCTCTGGCGGCCGCTCCTCCGCTACGGCGGAGCGGCGCTCCTGGTGGGACTCTCCTCCACCCTGGCGCTCCTGATCCTCCGTTCCATGCTCGTTGGAAGCCTTGGACTAGCGCAGAACGGCATCTACCAGGTCTGCCTCGGCGTCTCCGGCATGGTGATGCCGCTCATCCTGAATTCGATCACGGCCACGGTCTGGCCGGAGATCGCGGGGAAGTCCCGCGACGAGGACGCGGCCGAGCCGATGCGGAGCGCGGTGCGGCTCGGATTCCTCCTGACGACCGCGATCCTCTCCGCCCTCCTGATCGGCGCGCCCGTCTGGGTGCCGCTCTTTTACTCGGGGAAGTTCATCCCGGCGCTCGACCTCCTGCCGATTCAATTCCTCGGCGACTACTTCCGCTGCGCCGCCTGGATGTTCGGCATCTGGCTGGTGCCGCGGGAAAAGCTCAGGCCATGGGTGCTCTTCGAACTGATCTACGGCGCCTCGATGCTGGGGGCCTTCGTGATTCTCGTGCCGCGGCTGGGGCTGAAGAGCGCCGTGGTGGCCTATGTCATCGCGCACATCACGCACGCGGTGCTCCACTACTGGCTGGCCCGGCGGCGGGTCAACTTCCGGCTGGGTCCGGCGAACCGGCGGCTCCTGCTCGGCTCGTTCGCGCTGATGGCGGGGCTTGCCGTGTGGACTCCGAA
>JANNMC010000234.1:0-3728 GCA_031397435.1 Candidatus Eiseniibacteriota bacterium | reverse complement strand
CCGGAGCGCCACCCCCTCCATGCCGTCATTCTCCACCGATTCCCCCGCAGGTGAAGCCTTCCCCGAACCCGACACGCGAAGCCCCTGGCCTTCGGGAACGAGCAGGTAGTACCAGGAGACCGGCTCATCGCCGGGACCGCGCTCCCCAGAAGCCGCCAGAAGGCCCGGCGCCGTGGCCGTAGGCGGCAGCCACCCGATGTCTTCGATGTCATCGCCGGTAGGGATCCCCTGCTCGTTTTCGACTTTGATCCGTACCGGTTCGAGCGACGTGACCTGGTCCCGGCGTCCGTTCGGCAGGTCGAGGCTCACGGCGTAGATCGCGTCCTCGAGTCTCACTGCTTTGTCGTCGGCCAGCCACAGGGAGACCCTCGAGGAGTCGGCGCCCACCACCGTGATCCCCGAGTAGTCGGCGCGATCCGACCCGACCGGAAGGATGTCGTACACGGCCAGCACTTCGTACCGGGAGAGGATCGGAACGAGCGGAACGCCGGCGCTGTCCAGCGGGACGGCGGAAGGCAGAGGCTCCGCGCCCTGACAGACGAGGATGGGAAGACCCGGAACCGCCAGGAGCACCAACATGGCGAGAAGAGTGGCGGCGGGGGCGGCACGAAGGGGGTAGCGAGCGAGAGCCTGGCGCATGGCGGACTGCTCATCCTTGGCTATCGTGAAGCTGACGACGTACGCGGTCAGCGCGAAGCTGGCAGAGAGCCAGAGATCATGAGAGCCACATTGTGGCGGGAGGCGTGTCTGGGGCGCAACCAGCAGGTGTCGGCTCATCCGAAAGTAGCCGGTCGCGGGGCCCAAGACGGCGCGGAATAGGCTACAATCATGGTAATTCTCTGAGAATTCCCACCCATTCTCCACAGGGGGCGCCAGTGCCTTCAAGCATTGCGACGGCGCGAACGAGGCGGTTGGCTCGCCGCTTCATCTGGCTCCTCCTGCTAGCAGCGATCGTGATGCCGGCGAAAGCTGCAGCGATCGACCCGCCGCTCAAGGATCGCCGGGCCATGATCGGGATCACCATCGGTAGACGCTTCTATCCGGATGAGCTCAACCTCGGCAACGACTTTGCCTTTGGCGGGCGCGTCGGGCTAGGGCTCAATCGCCGCTGGTCGCTCCATTTGGACTTCGTGGCATCGCACACCTATCGGCAGACGACTTCCAGGGCGTCCTACGTGGATGCCCTCCGATTCCTCGGCCGGGCGAACATCATGACCGGCCGATTCCGGCCGTATGTTCAAGCGGGGGTGGGAGGACTCCTCTTCATATTCAACGACGCGCCCACGACGGCAGGTGGCGCCGTGACGTTCGGGCTGGGCGCCGATTATCGACTGGCGCCGCAGACATTCGTATTCGTGGAGTCGTCGGCCGATCTCTATTCCCAAGGCGACACCACGTACGATTTCGATGGGAGCGTCGCGTATTCGGGGCCTGATCGCTGGCGGAGGCTCGGGACCATCTCCGCCGGCATCGGGGTGGAGTTTTGAGGTCGGGTTCACAATTCCGCGCGGGGACCCGCCTCGCGATCACCGCGGCCGCTCTGCTGTTTTCTTTTTCCTGCACCCGCATGCCGACGGCACCGCGAATTTCGGTCGTGTTGGAAGGGCGCATTTCGGGCCCGGCGGACGAACCGCTTGGAGGCGTGTTTCTTTTATTCGAGTCGGACGACAATGTCCATACTGGATATCATTATGCGCGGACCGATTCCCTCGGCCTCTACTCGGTGCAGTTACTCGAAGGAACGTATCGAGTGGAAGTCGATCCCCCCGACACCTATAGAACTCCGGTGCATCGCGGCCGAGTCACGCTCTCAGAGAAGCGGAATCGCTACGACTTCATCTTCAAGGGATTCCGCGTCACGGGCCGTGTCGCGGGTCCGAATGGTGAGTCGATCGACAGCGGATATGTTCGGGCTAGCCTTCAGGGGTCGTACGGCGATGCCAGTTCGCCTCTGAGCGAGGGCAACTATTCCCTGTTGCTTCCGGCCGGCACGTACTCGCTCTTCGGAAGGGATGACAATTACTGGTCGGGGTTTCCGGGACGAAGGATGGTGGATGTGCCCATCAGGGCCGATACAACGATCGACTTGCAACTCATCGGGATTCAGGTTTCAGGCACCGTGATTGGGCCGGAAGGTCTTCCGATGGAGGGCGTCGCTGTCGAGGCCGGTTACGTGGTTAGGAATCACACGAATATCGACGGAACGTATCGTCTCTACGTCCCACCGGGCACCTATCGCATCTGGTTTCGCCCGCCCCATCCTTTCTACATTTTCCCACGCGTGACGGATTCCATCCCGATCAACAATCCCGTTTCGATCGACGGCGATCTCCGCGGCTTCGAGTGGGCGGGTACCGTTCGGCGCTTTGGCACGGGCGACCCTGCCTCCGGGATATACCTCCATGTCACTCAGGTCGCCGATGAACTCCACCGAGGCGCGGCCATCAAGTCTGGTTCCCAAGGAGAATTCAGATTCATCCTGGAGCCGGGGCACTCGTACAACCTCAGCACCTACGACCCCATCACCTATGAGAGACGTATCCCTCTTCAGGGCATCGCGGCGACATCGGACACGACGTTCGAGATATTCCTTCCGTAGTCGCGGCCCGCCCACACGGCGTCTTGCCGAGATAGCCGAGCGCATGGATTCGTGAGACTTAGAGTATCGCTCGCGCCGGGCCCGCCAGCTCCACCCGCAAGGAATCCGCGGGCGGCAACGCTTCGGGCGGGAGCCACCCCTTCGCGATCATCGCGCGGCCGATGAAGTGCATCTGCGCCTTCACGTAGGGGCGCGCCGCGCCGTTGGAATCAACACGCCAGCGCCAGCGGCTCGGAGACGGGATGAGCGTCGAGAGGAACAGTGACTGATCGAGTGTGAGGTCGTGCGCGTCGCAATCGAAGTAGAAACGCGCGGCCTCGTCGGCCCCGTGGATCCCCGGGCCCCACTCGATAATGTTCAGGTAGATCTCGAGCAAGCGCTCCTTCGAGACACCCGTGAGGTTCTCGAGCACCCAGGCCAACACGATCTCCTGTCCCTTGCGAGAGAGCGTGCGCGCATGGCCCGTGTAGAGATTGCGCGCGAGCTGCATCGTGATCGTGCCTGCCCCGCGCCGAAAGGCGCCGGCCTTGAGGTTCTCGGCGATCGCCTGCTTCATCGCCTCGGTGTTGAACCCGTGGTGGCGGAAGAACCCACCGTCCTCGTTCGTGACGACCGCATGGACGAGATCGGGCGAGATTCTATCGAGCGTCCGGAAATGCGGATTGTTCCCCGACAGTTCGCGCACTGACCGGGCGCCACGCGGCAGCAGGACAACCGCGACGAACGGCTCGTTGAGCCCGAGCAGCCGCAGGCTGGTCCGGGCAGGATCGAGCAGCAACCGGTGCGGGACAACGTCCGCTTCGAACCGCACGCTATCCGGCCGCTCGAGATCGAGGTCGAGCGACACGCGGTGGTCCCACGAACCGCGGACTCCGACGTCGAGCAACGGCCCGAGCACCGCCGGCGGCAAACTGCGCTTGATTCGATCCTCGGTCAGGCTGTCCGCGCGTACGGCTAGGTGAACGACCGGCCCGCGGCTCGCGAAATGGCCGTCGACCCGGAGTGGGAGTCGGCCGATCGTGAGGCGCGTGCCATCGCCAATCGTGACGAGACCGCGGCGGTAGTCCTGGCGCAGGTTGCCTTCCGCTGTCATGAGTAGCGTATCGGTACGCGCGCGAGTCGAATCCGC
>JANNMC010000190.1:0-1083 GCA_031397435.1 Candidatus Eiseniibacteriota bacterium | reverse complement strand
CGCGGGCATCGGCGCCGCGACTCCCGACGAGCTGAACGCCGAGAGGAAGCCCGGCTTCTCGCGCGAACGGGATCGAGAGAGCCGGCACGCGCGCGAGGTTGAACGGCAGGGTGAGCCTCACGAACGCGATGCGGTGCTCGGTGAGTCCGCGTTCGAGCGCGACCATTTCGGCGCCCCGCAGTGGCGCGGGCAACGGCGCGCTCGGGAGAATCCAGGCGTCCACGCTCATCAGGCTCTCGGCGATCTCTCGCTCGATCGTTTGGCGCGCGCGCTGCGCTTCGAAGTAGGCCTGTGCGGAGACCGCACGGCCCTGGAGCAGTCGCTCCCGCACGGCCGGCGAGAAGTTTTCAGGCTCCCGCGCGAGCGCGTCGCGATGCACGAACGCGGCCTCCGCACCGCGGATGACACCGTACAACGGGAGCGATTCTTCCATGCTGGGCGCGTCGACCTCGACGATCGTCACGCCGTAATCACCGAGCCGCGCGATCAACGCCTCGAAGGCAGCGCGAACGGAGGAGCCGAGCCAGCCCGCGAGAACCCGCTGCGGAAAGCCGAGTCGCGCCGGCGCGCACGCGCGGACGGGTCGCAGCGCAAGCGGCTGAGCCGCGAGCACCTCGCTGAGCAGGTGCGCGTCGTCGACGCTTAGCGCGAGCGGCCCGGCGTGGTCGCAGCTCCAGCTGAGCGGGAGCGCGCCGTCGAGCGGCACCAGGCCATAGCTCGGCTTGAAGCCGACGACACCGCAGAGCGCGGCTGGGAGGCGAATCGACGCGCCCGTGTCGCTGCCTAATGACGCGAGGCCGATGCCGGATGCGACCGCGGCTGCCGAGCCGCTCGACGAGCCGCCGGCTTGGCGCGCGAGGTCGTACGGGTTGCACACATCGCCGGTGGCGGCGTTCTCACCACTCACCCCTGCCGCGATCTCATGCAGGTTCGTCTTGCCAATCACGATTGCGCCGGCGCGGCGCAGCCGCGCGACGGCGCTCGCCTCCCCGCCAAGATCGGGCAACGCTGCCCGCGTGCCGCCGCGTGTCGGCATGCCATCGACCGAGAAGAGATCCTTCACGGTGATCGGCAGGCCATGCA
>JANNMC010000170.1:0-2421 GCA_031397435.1 Candidatus Eiseniibacteriota bacterium | reverse complement strand
GTCAGGTCGATGTGGCCGCCGCGGATCATGGCGAAGGAATCGGCACTGGAGAAGAACGAGGCGCCCGGCAACACGGTCACCGTCTCCTTTCCCGCGTTGATGAGGTCGGGGTCTTCTTCTCCCTCGTAGGGATAGGGCCCGACGCCCAGGATGCCGTTCTCCGACTGGAGCACGACTTCCATCCCGCCGGGAATGTGATTCGCCACCAGGGTCGGCATGCCGATGCCCAGGTTGACGTAGAAACCGTCCTTAAGCTCCTGCGCCGCCCTTTGGACGATTCGTTCTCTTTTCAATTCGCTTGGGTCCATAGGTCCCCTGGAAGATCGCGTCGATGTAGACGCCGGGCGTGACCACGACGTCGGGATCGAAGGAGCCGGTTGGAACCAGTTCCTCCACTTCCGCGATGGTGAAGGCGCCCGCCGTCGCCACCATCGGATTGAAGTTCCGCGTCGAACGGCGATAGATCAGATTCCCCGCGTGGTCGCCACGCCACGCCTTCACAAAGGCGAAGTCTCCCTTGATCGGCATCTCCAACACGTACTCGCGGCCCTGGATGACCCGCGTCTCCTTCCCCTCCGCCACGAGGGTGCCTACCCCAGTCGGCGTGTAGAAGCCGCCGATTCCGGCGCCGCCGGCCCGGATGCGCTCGGCAAACGTTCCCTGCGGCACCAGTTCGACATCGAGTTCGCCGCTCAGGTATTGCCGCTCGAACGTGGCGTTTTCTCCGACGTAGGAGGAGATCATCTTCTTGATCTGGCGCGTCTGGAGCAGGAGCCCCAAGCCCCAGTCGTCCACGCCGGCGTTGTTGGAGACACAGGTCAGCCCCTTCACGCCCGAATCGCGCAGCGCCACGATCAGATTCTCGGGGATGCCGCAAAGGCCGAACCCGCCCAGCACGATCGTCACGCCGTCCTGGATCTTCGCGCGGTCCAGCGCCTCGCGTGCGTCCTTCACGACCTTCCTCATGCCCGTCGCCCCGCTCACGAGGCCAGGCCGATCTTGCCGGCCCGATTCGCGGCCACCCAGCCGCGCACGTAATCGACGATCGCGCCAGTCGTGGTGCCGGGGCCGAAGAGATCTCCGACTCCCAGCTTCCGGAGCGCTTCCATGTCTTCCTTCGAGATGATGCCGCCCCCGGTCAGGAGCACGTCGTTCAGACCCCGTTCGCGCATGAGCTGCCAGACGCGCGGAAAGAGCGTCATGTGGGCGCCCGAGAGGATCGAGAGCGCCACCACGTCGACGTCCTCCTGAACCGCCGCCTGAACGACCATCTCGGGCGTCTGGTGAAGTCCGGTGTAGATGACCTCGAACCCGGCATCGCGCATGGCGCTGGCGACCACTTTCGCGCCGCGATCGTGACCATCCAGTCCCACCTTGCCAACCAGCACCCGGATTTTGCGCGCCATCTGTCGCCTCCTAGAAAACCGCGGGCTCGCGGTAGACGCCGTACGCCTCGCGGAACAGGTCGCTGATCTCCCCGAGCGTCGCGTGGGCCTTCACCGCGTCGAGGACGAACGGGACGAGATTCTTGTCGCTCATGCAGGCATCCCGCAGCGCCTTCATGGCGGCCGCGTGTTTCGCGGCGTCGCGTGTGGCCTTCACCGACTGGACGCGCTCCGACTGGCGGCGCTCGATGTCGGGATCGATCTTGAGAACCGGGATCGGGAGATCGTCTTCGTCGGACGCGAACTTGTTCACGCCGACGACGATGCGTTCGCTCCGTTCCACTTGCAGCTGGAACCGGTAGGCGGAATCCGCGATCTCCTTCTGCGGGTAGCCTCGCTCGACGGCGGTGATGATGCCGCCCATCTCGTCGATCCGCTTGATGTAGGTGAGCGCCTCGGCTTCCATCGTGTCGGTCAGCGCCTCCATGAAGTAGGAGCCACCGAAAGGATCGACCGTGTTCGCCACGCCGGTCTCATAGGCCACGATCTGCTGCGTCCGGAGCGCCACGGTCACCGCTTCCTCGGTCGGAAGCGCCAGCGTCTCGTCCATGGAGTTCGTGTGGAGCGACTGCGTCCCGCCCAGCACCGCCGCCAGGGCCTGGAGGGCGACGCGCGCCACGTTGTTGAGCGGCTGCTGGGCCGTGAGCGACACACCCGCCGTCTGCGCGTGCGTGCGGAGCATGCAGGAGCGCGGATTCTTGGCGCCGAAGCGGTCGCGCATCACGGTCGCCCAGATGCGGCGCGCGGCGCGGAACTTCGCGATCTCCTCGAAGAAGTCGTTGTGAACGTCCCAGAAGAAGGAGAGGCGCGGCGCGAAATCGTCCACGTCCATGCCGCGCTTCACGCACTCCTCCACGTAGCCAATGCCGTCGGCGAGCGTGAAGGCGAGTTCCTGGGCCGCGGTCGCGCCGGCTTCGCGGATGTGATAGCCGCTGATCGAGATGGAATTCCACTTCGGCATGTTCGCCGCGCACCA
>JANNMC010000121.1:0-1613 GCA_031397435.1 Candidatus Eiseniibacteriota bacterium | reverse complement strand
CTTGCCGCTCGCGTCATACACGCGCACGTACACGTCTGGCGCGGTCTCGTTGAGGTCGCGGAAGTGCACCTCGGAATACGAGATGTCGAACTCGCCCTTGGCGTTGGTGAGCGTGTCGCCGAGCTTGTCGTCGAAAATCAGGTCCTTGTCGTAGGCGCGCACGCGCACTCCGACGACCGGCGTTCCCGAGCCTTCCTCGACGACCGTTCCGTACACGCGCATGAGTGCCTCCGTTCTGTTGAGCAGACGCATCCTAAGTGGCCTGCGCGTCGGATCGCAAGGCAGAAGTGGGCGCGAATCGAAGGCGCGCGGTGCTCCGCCAGCGGTGGACTCGCTCGGCGCGTCGGCGAGTTCGTCGGATCGGCGATTTGTTGGGACCGCGCGAAATACCTCGCCACCTCGCCGATTTGCGGACCACTTCGGAAAGGGCGCGATCACGGGCGGTGCAGGCAGTGCTGGCTCTCGCGCGGGGTAGTTGCCGTGAACCTGCTCATGCTCGCTCGGGTGATCGTTGCCGCTGTTGTCGTGTCGGCTGCCGTAGCGCCTGGTGGCGCAGCGACTCTGTACGCCTCCGGCAACGGAACGGGCCCTGGCGGCGCACTCAGCGCGATCTACGAGGTCGATTCTCAGACGGGCGCCTCCACGCTCGTTTTCGAGTTCCCGAGCATCCACATCTACAACGGCGGGCTCGCCTACGACGCCAGCTCGGACACGCTCTACGCCACGGGCGTCGAGGATTCGAGCACGGGCACGAGCCGGCTCTTCGCGATCGATCGCGCGACCGGCGCGGTGACGGCGCTCCCGGGCATGAGCCCGAGCATCAACATCTCGCAGGGCGGGCTCGCGCTGCATCCGTTGACCGGCGTGCTGTATGCGACCGGAGGAAACGGATTTCAGAGCAGCGGCCTCTTCACGATCGACAAGATCACGGGTGCGGCGACTCTGATCGGACAGACTGGCGGCCAGTGCTGTGTGAACCCATACGGATTCAACATCAACGGCATCGGCTTCCGTAGCGACGGGACTCTGTTTGCCAACGGCTTCACGCTCACCGACGGCATTTCGAGCCTCTTCACACTCGATCTCGCCACCGGCGTCGCGACCGTCGTCGGAGCCCACGGCGTTTCGAGCAGCCGGGCGCTGAGGTACAGCGGGCTCGCGTTCCGCGCGGATGGCGTCTTGCTGAGCCTGGGCGACATCGACGGCTCGAACGACGGCTTCTTTGGGATCGACCCTGCCACGGGGGCGGCAACCTTGCTCGGTGGCACGGGGCCGCAGTACGGCAACGATGGCGGCCTCACCTTCGCGGTGCCCGAGCCGGCCCTGCTCGCACTACTCGGCGCGGCGTTCGCAGGCCTGATCGCCCGTCGCCGAGCAACTCAAAGGACCGCTCGAAGGCGTAACAATTTCGCGAGCCTAGGATTCGCCGTCGCCAGTCTGCTGTGCCTGGCTTCGCCCGCGCAGGCCGCATCGATCCTCTACGCCTCGGGCGTGGGCACCGGCCCGAACGCGCCGCTCAGCGCGATCTACGAGGTCGATCCGTTCTCGGGCGCGTCGACACTGGTGTTCGGCTTCCCGACGATCCACATCTACGAGGGCGGGCTCGCGTACGA
>JANNMC010000104.1:0-2526 GCA_031397435.1 Candidatus Eiseniibacteriota bacterium | reverse complement strand
CGATACCAACGCCATGATCGAGGCTGCCGGCAAATACCAGCGCGCTGTGGTGATCGGCGGCGGCTTGCTGGGCCTCGAAGCCGCGCGCGGGCTCGCGAAGCGCCGCGTCGACGTGACGGTCGTGCACCTAATGCCCTGGCTGATGGAACAACAAGTCGATGCCGCAGCGGGCGCGCTCTTACGCGACGCGATCACGCGGCTCGGCGTGCGCGTGCTGCTCGAGCGCAAGACGCTGCGCCTCGAAGGCGCGAGCGACGAGCCGGCGAGCCGCGTTGCGCGCGTTGTGCTCGAAGGCGGCGAAACGGTCGACGCGGACCTGGTGGTGATCGCGGCGGGCATTCGCCCCGCGACGGCGCTCGCGCGCGATGCCGGCCTCGAAGTGAAACGTGGCGTCGTCGTCGACGATTTCCTGCGCACGAGCGATGCCGAGGTGTTCGCGGTCGGCGAATGCGTCGAGCACCGCGGCAAGACGTACGGCCTGGTCGCCCCGCTCTACGAGCAAGGCATCGCGCTGGCGTGCGCGATCAACGGCGATCTCTCGCGCCCTTATCAGGGCTCGCTGGTCTACTCGAAGCTCAAGGTCGCCGGCGTGAACCTGCTCTCGGTCGGGCGTTTCACGCCCTCGCCGAGCGCGGAGACGAGCGAGGCATTACGGGTCGAAGACACCGGCGCCGGGCTGTATCGCAAAGTCTTGATCGAGGACGGCCGCGCGGTGGGCGCGATCCTGATGGGTCAGATCGACGACGGCCCGCGCCTGGTCGCGCTCGTCGCGAAGAACGCCGAGATCAGCGATCCAGCCGAACGCCGCGCGCTGCTGCTCGGCTCGCTCGCAGCCGGCGCAGCCAGCGCATCCGCGGAGGCCGACGAGCTCGCTGCCGCGGCCGCGCTCGCCGACGACGCGAACGTGTGCGGCTGCATGGGCGTCCCGAAGGGTGCGATCGTGCGCGCGATCGAGGCGGGCGCCGGGTCGCTCGCCGAGATCAAGCGCGCGACGCGCGCTTCGACTTCGTGTGGAAGCTGCGCCGGTACTTGTCAGGCGCTGCTGCGCGTTGTTACGGGAGAAGCCGGCACTGCCTCGGGCCCGAGACTCGTGTGCGAGTGCGTGCCGCATCCGAAGGAGGAGTTGCGGCGCGGGCTGCGCAACCAGAACCTGCGCAGCGTGAGCGAGGTGCTGGCGGTCTACGGCAACGGCGCGGGCTGTTCGGCATGCCGTCCGGCGCTCTCGTTCCTGCTCGACGAAGTCTGGCAAGGCAAACACACCGAAGAACGCGGCAGCCGCTTCGTAAACGACCGCGTGCACGCGAACATCCAGAAGGACGGCACGTTCTCAGTCGTACCGCGCATGCGCGGCGGCATCACGTCTGCGGCGGAACTGCGGCGCATCGCAGACGTCGCCGACAAGTACGCGGTGCCGATGGTCAAGGTGACGGGCGGGCAGCGCCTCGACTTGTTGGGCGTGCGCAAGCAAGACCTGCCCGCGGTCTGGCGCGAGCTCGGCATGCCCAGCGGCCACGCCTACGCGAAGGCCGTGCGCACGGTGAAGACCTGCGTAGGCACGGAGTTCTGCCGCTTCGGCGTGGGCGATTCGACCGCGCTCGGCGTGAGACTCGAAGCCAGCACGGAGCGGCTCTACACGCCGCACAAGGTCAAGATGGGCGTAACAGGTTGCCCGCGGAACTGCGCTGAAGTCACCGTGAAAGACATCGGCATCATGGCGATTCAGGGCGGCTGGGAAGTGCTCGTCGGCGGCGCGGCCGGCATGCGCGTGCGCAAGGCCGACTTGTTGGTGCGCGTCGAGCACGAGAACGCGGCGCTCGAAGCCTCGCACCTGTTCCTGCAGTACTACCGCGAGAACGCGGAGTATCTCGAGCGGACGTACGACTTCGTCGAGCGCTTCGGCATCGCGCGCGTGCGCGCCGAGACCGTCGATGCGCCAGAGGCGGCGCGCGCGGCGCTGCTCGAACGCTTCGCGCGCTCGCGCGAGATCGCAGCGGAGCCGTGGTCGAGCGAGGGCGAAGCGCCTGCGACGCCGCATCAGTTCGGGGAGCTCGCGGCGGTTGCAGTCAACGCCGCTGCCACCGCGCCAGACGGCTTCGTGCGCGTTGCCGCACTCGCGGATCTCGCGCTCGGCGAAGGCCGCAGCGTGCGCGTCGGCGCACGCGAGGTCGCGCTGTTCCGCACGGCCGAGCGCGAAGTGCGCGCGATCGCAGGGCGCTGCCCGCACGCGGGCGGTCCGCTCGCGGACGGCATCGTGGCAGGCGGAAAAGTCACCTGCCCGCTGCACGCGTGGAAGTTCGACCTAACGACTGGCGAAGCCAACTCGCCGGGCGGCCACTGCGACGTGATCCCCGCTTACGAAGTCGAAGTGCGCGGCGACGAAGTCTGGCTCTCGCTTCCGAAGCGCCCAACTGCCGCGGTGCATTCAGCACACGCACAGGCCTGAGAGGGATCGAATCGTGGACGCCCGCGCAACCAAAATCGAACTCGCGGACTTTCGCAGCGCTCCGATGCGCGCATTTCACATGA
>JANNMC010000017.1:0-12739 GCA_031397435.1 Candidatus Eiseniibacteriota bacterium | reverse complement strand
GGTGTGGTGACCGGCGCCACGGCCCCGGCTGGGACCGCGCTGAGGAGAAGCGTCAGGACAACTAGGCTCGACGCGGTAAGTCTCACGGAAGCGGACACTAGGCTCCCGCGAGTCGTGGTGTCAACGGGCTTTTCGCCCTCGAAGTCGCATGATCGGCCAGACATAGACCGACAGGGCGGGCCACCGGGAGCAGAAGAAGCGGAGGAAGTCCTTCACCACCTGCCGGGGATGGACCTCGATCCCCCGAGAGAAGAAGGCCGGCAGAAGTTCGGGCTCCAGCTTCGCTTCGCGGAACTTCTCCATCATCCAGAACGGATTCAATTCGCGCTCGGGATACTGCCCGTCGCGGGGGTCGCGGTAGCGGAACTCGGGGACGTAGGAGACTCGGCCACTCGCCTGGAATTCCCGGAGCCCGTCGGAAAGCCGGGGGCCCCAGAGCCCGCGGGTCTGCCGGACCGCTTCCAGGAGCTGGGCCTTGTCCAGGCCCGGGGCCTGCTCGGCAACCAGGACGCGCCGGGCCGCGAAATAGGGGCCGTCCGGTTCGCGCTCCATGTCGTTCCACCCCTTCCGGCGCCTCGCGCGAGCCGGGAGGTAGAGGGAGTTGTTCTCGTCGCTCAGGAAGAAGACGCCGCCCGGCCGGAGGAGCCGGTGCGCCTCGCTCAGGAATCCCTCCAGATCGCGGACATGCGAGATGACACAGTTCGCCATGACGCCGTCGAACGATCCGCTCGGAAACTCCATGCCGATCCCGTCGCCGTAGCGCGATTCGAACTGTTCCACCGGGGGGTCGATTCGCGACGCGAGATAGGTACCGACCGCCACCATGTCGTGATCGATCTCGGTGGCGATCACCTTCTTCGCGCCGTAAATCGCCACCAGAAGCGCCTCGATGCCGAAGCCCGCGCCCAGGTCGAGCACGTCCTTCCCCTCGGCCTCCAGGTAGTCGAACATCTCCCGGCCCTTCTGGAAGACGTGCTCGATCCGGGCTGGGTTCCGGAGGATGTTCAGGTGTTTGTAGTAGGTGAGGAAATACTCGGGGAGATGCGCGCGGAGGTCCGCGTCGCTCTGCATGAGGATCGCACGCAGCGACGCGAGGCGAACGGAGACCAGCTCGGTCACTTACCCCCGGACTCGTTCAAGATCCGCGAACGCCGGATGCCGTGGAAATTCATCCGGTTGTGGAGGTGTTGGCGGCTCACGCCGAGCGAGCGTGCCGCGCGCGAGACGTTCGATTCGCTCTGGCGTAGCGCCTCGCGAATCGTCTCGGCCTCCACCGCTTCCATGGTCTCGCGAAGCGAGTGCTGCCCGTCCCAGCGCCGCGCCACGGAGGCGCCGAGTCCGAAGAGATGCGGCTCCAGCGCGATGCCGTCGTCCGAGAGGGCGACCGCGCGCTCCAAGGCGTTCTCCAGCTCGCGAACGTTGCCGGGCCAGGGATGGCGCAGCAGGAGCTCGCGCGACTCGGGCGTGAAGGCCTGAATCGACTTCCGCTGCCGCTTGGTCGACGCCTCTAGAAAGTGCTGTGCGAAGAGGAGAATGTCGTCGCCACGGTCGCGGAGCGGCGGGAGCGTGATCGGCACGACGTTCATGCGGTAGAAGAGATCCTGGCGGAAACGGCCCGCGTCCACCTCGGCGCGGAGATCGCGATTGGTGGCCGCCACGAGCCGAATGTCGACCTTGCGGGAGACGGTGTCGCCCACGCGCCGGATGTGGCTGTCTTGGAGGACGCGGAGGAGCTTCACCTGCAAACTGGCCGGCATCTCACCGACCTCGTCCAGGAAGAGCGTTCCCCGGTCGGCAGCCTCGAAGAGTCCGACACGATCCTCGTTGGCCCCGGTGAACGCGCCCTTCTTGTAGCCGAAGAGTTCGCTTTCCAGCAGCGCCTCGGGCACCGCGCCGCAATTCACGGCGATGAAGTTCTCGTCCTTCCGCGGCCCGTTCAGATGGATGGCGCGGGCGACGACTTCCTTCCCCGTGCCGGTTTCGCCGTGGAGCAGCACCGTGACCTGGGTCGGAATGACCTTTTCGATCAGATCCACGACCTGGGCCATGGCGGGACTGCGGCCGACCAAGAGGCCGTAACGGACGTCCTCCTTCAGGGCGCGGCGAAGATTCAGGTTCTCGATCTCGAGGCGATTCTTCGTGTCGCGAAGCGACTCGTGGACGCGCGCGTTCTCCAGCGCGATGGCCACCTGCGCGGCGAATCCCTCCAGGAGCGCAATGTCCTCCGTGGAGAATTCGTGCGTGATGGAGTGCGAGTCGATGTAGAGCACCCCCAGCACGCGGCCGGCGTTCAGGATTGGAATGGCGACGACGGTGCGCAGCGAAAGCGCACGGACGCTCTTCCGGTCCTGAAAGAGGGAGGAACCAATGGCGTCCGGAACCCAGACCGTATCGCGCCGATGCGCGGCCTCCTCGGCGATGCCGTAGGAGATCTGGAACTCGCTGGGAGGAAGGGTCGTCTCGTCCTTGCTACGCGCGATCTCGAATTGGAGCTTCCCGTCCTCGTGCGAGAGCATGAGGAAGCCGCGATCGGCGCCCGCGATGCGAATCACGGCGTCCACGACGCGAAGGAGCAGTTCGTTGGGATCGAGAGTACCCGTGACCGAGCGGCTGGCGTCGAGCAGATCCTTGTAACGGCCGAGATGGGGCGTGCGGGGTCGGGCCTGGGTCGTCGGCTCGGCGAGGAGCTCGCGCTCCCACTGGGTGAGCCCGTCGTTCAACCGGTCGAGTGGATCTTGCTCGAGCCGGCCCCCGGCGGGGTCAAAATCTCTCTTGGGGTCGGGAAGTGGCGACATCGCGTCCTTGCCTCGCTCGTTCTCGCCCGGCAGTTGCTGCCGTATGGCCATTTCGAAAATGAAAGATACATCTGTAAAATTTTTTTGTCAAGTGTCGAACACTTAGGTGGGACGCGTTCGTCCCAGCCATACCCCGAAAACGGCGTATCCTAGCGCAAAAATTGAAACTGCGATGGTGGCTGCGAGGTCGCTTTTCATGCCCCAGAGGCAGCTTCCGAGCACCGCGCTGATGGCCGCCATGGCCGTGATCAGTGCGAGGGTGCCCCACCGTCCACAGATCCGACCAAGTCGGTGCGTCGTGTGATCGACGCCTCCCACGTGTATGGGCCGCCCCGAGGAGATCCGCGTGACGATCACGAAGATCACGTCGAAGAGCGGATAAGCGAGAAGGACCAGGAGCGCCGCCAGGTGGGGCCAGGTGAACGAAGCATCGAGCGCCTGGAGC
This sequence comes from Candidatus Eiseniibacteriota bacterium, assembly GCA_031397435.1. Lineage (GTDB taxonomy): Bacteria > Eisenbacteria > RBG-16-71-46 > SZUA-252 > SZUA-252 > SZUA-252. The sequence continues at coordinate 9,499 of JANNMC010000017.1, read as the reverse complement.
GCGAGGCTCGCGAGGACGAATCCCAGGAGGTGGCTCCCCGCGTCCCCCAGGAAGATCCGCGCCGGAGGAGCGTTGTAGACCAGGAATCCCGCGGCGGCGCCGACTGCGCCCCAGGCGAGCGCGAGGTCGACTTCGGCACCGTGGACAAGTGCGAGCGCGACGAAGCCGAGTGCTGTCACGGGCGCCAGCGAGCTGACGATGCCGTCCATGGCGTCGAGAAAATTGACTGCGTTTAGAAGGGCGACGACGGCGATCACCGCGGCAACGGCGAAGAGCGGGTTGTCCGGCGCGGTATGGGGCGCGCCGCCCCAGGCCACGAGCGAGACCGCCACGGCAAGCTGGCCGATGAGTTTGCCGCGCGGGCGCATCGGGTGGCGGTCGTCCACGAGGCCCAGTCCGAGTGAGAGCGCTCCCCCCAGGAGGACGCCCGGTGCGGGGAGCGCGATCGGCACGCCGCCAAGGAGGCTAGCCAAAAGGGGGCCGAGGAGAAGCGCCCCAAAGACCGCTACGCCTCCGAGAAGAGGCGTCGGCTCGGGATGCGGTTTCCGCTCGTTGGGATGGTCGAGATATCCAGTGCTCCGCGCCAGCGCGCGGAGGAGCGGCGTGAGGACGAGTGCCACGCCGAAGGAAAGTGGCGCGACGAGGAGGAACGGCGGCGCTCCGCTCAAGCGACGGCGCCGGCGACCGCGATTCGCGCCGCCGCGGGCGATGCCGCGGCGGCGGTGGGGGAAGGCGCGCCTTCCTCGAACGCCGAAAGCGATTCGTGCCAGTTGAAGCGCCCGCAGGCCCAGACGCGTCCGCGCTCGCCCAGGCGCGCCGCCTCCTGCGGATCGCGGAGGAGCGCCACCACGTGGGAGGCAATCGCGGAGGCGTCCGCGCCGACGCGGAAGATATCGTCTGGCGCCGGCTCGAGGCCCTGATGGACGACCGGCGTCGTCACGACCGGCGTGCCGGCGGAGAGCGCCTGGAGCACTTTATTCTGCACGCCCGCGGCGAAGCGGTGTGGCGCGACGAAGAGCGAGGCGCGCCGCAACTCCCGATCGAGATCGGGGACGAAGCCGAGAACGCGAACTCCAGGGCGACGGACCCACGAGCCGAGGCCTTCGGCGCCCTTGCCCGCGATGTCGAGCGTGACGTCCGGGATCGACTCGCGAATCAGCGGGAGGATCTCCGTGGCGAGGAAACGCGCCGCGTCGCTATTGTGGAGCACGTCGTGATTGCCGAAGAAGAGGAGCGAGGCCGCGTCGCGAAGCGGCGCCACGATGTTTCGCTCCGGCTCAAATCCATTCGGGATGACGCGGATTGGCGCGTGGGGCGCCAGATTTCTGAGAGCGTTCGCCTCCGCCGCGCTGATGACCCAGCAATCGTCGAAGCGTGGCGCCACGAGCGCCTCGTAGCGCGCGATCCGCCTCCCCTCCTCCCGGTAGAGCCATTGCTGCGGGCCGCGCCGATACGGAAGCGAGCGTTCGATCGCGCCCGAGATCACGTCGGTGAGGTCGAGGATCCAGCGGGCGTCACGCCGCTCTTGCTCCGCCAGTGCATAGGGAGCCATGCGGAAGAGGTGCGTGTAGACGACGTCGGGTGAGTTCCGGTCGAAGGCTCGCGCCACGCGCCGGCTCATTTCCTCCGAGCGGTAGTAGGCGGCCTGGAGAGGAAGGCGCGTCGGAAGCGCGCACGCCGAGCGCCACCACGAGACCGCCTTGGGCTGGTGGACGATCTCGTAACTCGACGTGAAACGGCGCAACGGCTCCAGCGCCGCGGGTTCCATGCGCCCGTCGTCGAACGTGACGAGATCGACGCGGTGTCCCGCTTCGGCCGCCGTACGGAGCAGATGATAGACGCGAAATCGATCGCCCCCCACCGGTGGGGAGGGCATCCGAGAAGTCAGAAAGAGGATGCGCATCGCCCTCGCAGTCTACCAGAAACCGGCTCCGCAAGCCCAGTTACGCCAAATCGGGTCGAAGTCTCCGATAGACGCGCTCCACGCGGTTCGCCATTTCGTCCCAGGACCATTCGAGGGAGAGCCCAGGCGCCGCAGGCCGCGGCGGCATGGCCAGGGTGCGGGCAAGGGCCGCGGCCCAGGCATCCGGACGACGCGGGACGAACTCCCCGTTCTCGCCGGGCCGGATCGCCTCCGGCGCCACGCCGACGGCGTGAGTCAGCGCGTAGAGTCCGCCAGCCAGCATGTCGGTGAGCGCAATTCCCCCTCCCTCGTAGTAGGAGGGAAAGGCGCCAACGTCCGCGGCGTGGACCCACTCGATGACCTCGGCGGCGGGAATCGAACCGGTCGTGATCCGATCCCCCGATCGCCCCGATCGCGCCCCACCGACACTCACCCAAATCGCTCCGGCAGGGTGGGAGTTCTTGGCCGACCAGGCCCGCTCCAGGAGATCCAGCCCCTTCACGTAGTCATCACGCCCGATCGAGAGGAGCAACGGGGCCTCGGGCGGAATGCCATGACGGTGGCGCCACGCGGCGCGACCCACGACGGGCGGCGCGAAGGACGCACCGTTCGGAATCACGTCGATCGATTGGCGCGGCACGCCGTGGTACCGGACCAACTCGTCGCATAAGGCCCGCGAGACGGCGATGTGGAGGGCGCCGCGAGCGAGCGAAGTCCGCTCCTCGTGAAGCGCGCGATGGTTTGCCGGATTGAAGAGGGTCCGGATTCGGCGCATGCGGAGGTAGACCCCCATCTTCGCGGCCACGGAGAAGTGAAACGTCCGGAGGTAGCGGGCTTTCACCGCGTAGCCTTCTCCGATGAGGGCTGCGTTCCACGCGCGCGACCACGGTCCGCCATGATGATGCACGATGTCGTGGCCGGTCCCGGCGACGCGATCGATGAGCCGAAGCGATGGTTCGGAAAGTCCGCGGCTTGCTTGCCCCACGACTTCCACGTCGTGGCCTCGCGCGACGAGACCGCGCGCCAGTTCGAGCACGTGCGTCTCGAGGCCGCCCGGAAGGGAGAGATCGACGCCGGCGATCAGCAGGACTCTCATCGCCGCGCGCCCCGGCCACGCGGCGTCATGGCCACCGGGAAGGAGAGCATCCACCAGGAGAAGGCCGCGACCACCGAGCGGGGTGAGTTCATGGCCCGTCGGAGGAGCGCGCGAGCCTCCGCGGTCCGGCCCTCGCGCACGAGAAGTTCGCCCAGCCGTACCAGCACGCGGTCGGCGTGGCGGTATTGCTCGAGGAAGTGTTCGGGCGATCCGGCCGATTCGAGTACCGCGATCGAGTCGGCGCCGGTGGCGCGGCGTTCCTCGGCAAAGGCGCGCGCCACCGACGCGAAGAAGAGTTGCCGGTCGCGCGCGCGGGCAAAGACGCCGCCCGGATGCTCGCGCCAGGCATAGAGCGGCTCGGGGAGATTGGCCAGTTCCGTCCCCACCGGCAGGCGGAGCCAGAGATCGACATCCTGCGCCGCCTGGAACGCGGCGCGATACCCTCCTGCCGCCTCGTAGACCTCGCGGCGGATCACGATCGAACCGTGCACGAACGGCGTGCCGCGCCGGAGCGCCGTGGCGATCTCCGCGCGCTTCCGTGGCACCGGATAGGGTCCCCGCGACCGGCCCGACTCGTCGATCCGGGTCGCCGCGCACCCGACCACGCCGACTTCCGGATGGATGTGGAGGAAATGGACCTGCTGCTCAATCCGCTCCGGATCGGAACGGTCGTCATCATCCTGCCGCGCGAAGAAGACGCCGGAGGCCACGCCCGCGGCTTGATGAAGGGCCGCTGCCAGTCCAACCCCCTCGGTGCGGAGAAGGCGCGTTCTCCCGTGGCGCGCCGCGAAGCGCGCCAGAATCTCGGAGCTGGCGTCGGTGGAACCGTCGTCCACCGCCACGATCTCGATTTCGGTGTATCGCTGCGTGGCAAGACTCTCCAGCGCCTCCTCGAGAAAGCGGGCGCCGTTCTTCGTGGAAATCAGAATGCTCACGAGTGGCGTGACGGCCGACTGGCGGAGCGCGTCGATGCGGGCGTGGGTGGTCATTGCGGCATGGCGACCTGGAACTCGCGCGCCCAGAGCTCCAGCACGGCGAGCGACCAGATCCGGTAGGGCGCCATCGAGTCCGATCGCCCCGCATGAAACTCATCCAGGAGGAGCGCGGTCGCGCCCTCCCGGTAGAGCGGCCCCGTCACCTCGGGAGCACGGAGGAGCCCATCGGCCCACGTCTTCAGCGGCCCGCGAAGCCAGGCATCGAGCGGAAGTTGGAATCCCTGTTTTGGCGCGCGAAGCGCCGAATCAGGGATTCGCCCGCGCGCGTAGTCGCGGAGCAGCGGTTTCGTGCGGCGCCAGTGGAAGCGCCGCGCCGGGGTCAGTGCCGCCACGTGCTCCCAGAGGCGATGGTCGAGAAAGGGGGAGCGATTCTCGAGCGCGTGCGCCATCGACGCCAGGTCGACCTTCACGAGGAGATCGTCGGGGAGATAGACCTCGGCGTCCCAGGCGGCCACGGCTCCCGCCAGTCCGCGATCGGCCGGCAACGCGGGGCCGTACGCTACCTCGGTGAACTCGGACCGAAGCAGCGCCGCTTCCGCCGCCGGCGGAAGGACCGACGAGAGGGTACGCGCCGCGGCGGCAACGTCGTCGCGATCGAGCGCGGGCCAGAGGGGACCGAGTTCGGGGCGTCCGCGGTAGCGCGCTCTCAGGAGCGCGCCGCCCCCGGGGAATGCACGCGCCAGATCGGCCCGCCGGGCGAAGGGGTAGCGCGCATAGCCGCCGAAGAGTTCGTCCCCGCCATCGCCGTTCAGGATCACCTTCACGTGCTTCGCTGCCTCGCGCGCCACGAGGTACGTGGTGACGATGGCGCTGTCGCCCAGCGGTTCTCCAAAGTGCCGCAGGATGGCAGGGATTTCCGACGCCACGTCGGCGCGCACCGGAAGGATCGTGTGCGAATCGGCATAGCGCGCGGCGCCCTCGGCGGCGATGGCCCGCTCGTCGGGGAGTCCCTCGAACCCGACCGTGAAGGCGCGGATCGGCCGGTGGCCCGCGTGATGAAGCCGCTCCAGGACAACGTTCGAGTCGACTCCGCCGGAGAGGAAGAGGCCGATCGGTACGTCGCTCACGGTCCGTAGCCGCGTCGCCTCCTCCAGCCGGACGTCGAGTTCCCGCCGCCACGCCGCGTCGGGCCGGGCCTCCGGATCGGGCGCGGGAGGAGACCAGTAACGCTCCACGCGCCCCACGCCGCCGCGTTCCGCCGGTGCGAGACGAAGAAGCGATGCGGGCGGGAGCTTCTCGACTCCCTGGAGGAGCGACGCCGGCGCCGGCACGTAGAGATAGCGGAGGTACGCGCGCAGCGCCGCCGGATCAAGCGCGGCGCGAACGAAGGGGAGCGCCAGGAGCGCCGCCGCTTCGGAGGCAAAGGCCACGTACTCCGGCGTTCGCGTCCAGAGGAGCGGCTTCTTGCCAAGGCGATCGCGCCCCAGCAGCAGCGTCCCCTCCTCCCGATCGTAGAACGCGAACGCGAACATGCCGTGCGCCCGCTCCAGTCCCGCGGCTCCGTGCCGCGAGAGGAGTTCCAGGAGGACCTCGGTATCGGAGCGGGATCGGAACCGCGCGCCAGCCGCCACCAGCGATGGGCGGATCTCGGCGTGATTGTAGATCTCGCCGTTCACAATCAATTGCCGCGACCCGTCGGTCGACGCCATCGGCTGGCGTCCCGCTTCGGAGAGGTCGATGATGGCGAGGCGGGTGTGTGCGAGGACGACACGGTCGTCGTGAGTGACGCCGCTACCATCGGGGCCGCGATGACGAAGGGCCCGCGCGAGGAGTGTTCCCCACGCGGGATCGGGAGGGCGCTCCGTGAGCGCGTAGACGCCGGCAATCCCGCACATCAGGGGCGGAAGTGTAGCACGGGGCGGCGGCGTCGCTTGACGCCCCGGCGAGGCTCGCCGAGACTCGGCCCCCATGCGCCGCGTCGACGTCCCCTTCTGGTGGCAACGCTTCGCCCGGCTCTTGGCCGGCGCGGCCGGAACCATCGTTTCGGCGCTGACCGGCCTGATCCGGAACAAGTGGATGGCGCACCACCTCGACACGGCCGGCATCGGCGTCCTCTCGCAGGTGGTGTCGGGGCAGAACTGGTTCGGCACCGCGGCGGGTCTTGGCCTCTCCCTTCCCGTGGCGCGTGCCGTCGGCGCGGCGTCGGGCGAGGGTGTCGACCCCGAAGCGGGCCGTCGCGCCGCCTGGAGCGCGGCGCTTCTGGCGACGATCGCGGGCGTGATCGCGGCGACGATCGGACTCCTGGCGGCGCCCGTCATCTCCCGCGCGCTTCTGGGCACGGAAGAACACGCCGCGATGATCCGCCTCTCGATGATCGGCGTGACCGGCTTCGCGCTCTGGGCGCCGGCTGCCGGCTTCTTCGCCGGACGCTCCGATCTCCGCGCGCCACTCACCTTCGCGCTGGTGGGAGGCGGCGGCGCCACGATTCTCTCGTTCTTCCTCGTCCCCCGCTTCGGACTCCTCGGAGCGGTCACGGCGGTCACGCTTCTCTATCCGCTCGGCCTCGTCGGAATGCTGGTGGCGCACGCTCCGGCCCACGCGGCGGCGCTCTGGCCGCGGCCGCGGCCCCTTCTCGTTATCGCGTTCCGCGAGGCGCGTCCGCTCTTGGCCGTCGCGGGGGCGGCGCTGGCGCTCAGCCTGATCGATCTCGGAACCATGGTGGCGCTCCGCGCGCACTACCTCCGCGCGAACGGGGTCGAGGCGAACGGACTGTTGCAAGCGGCGCTGGCGCTGGCACAGCAGGTCGGCGCCATCTTCTACGCCTATTTGGGCGGCTACGCGTTCGGGAAGATCAACGCCGTCGCCGCCGTGGAAGGCCCCGCGGGAGTCACGGCCTACACGCGCCGCCAGTGGACGCCGCTCCTCCTGCTCGCCTTCCTGGCGCTCGGCGTCTCCATCGTGGCCGCCTCGCCGCTCCTGCGTCTCCTCTACTCCGATCGATTCGACGCGGCGCGCCCCCTGATGGCCTACACGCTTTGGGGCGAGATGGGACGCGTGGCGGTGCAGGCCGTGGCGCTCGGAGCGCTGGCGGTGGGAGGAACGCGGCTCTGGTTCGCCATCGGAATCACGCAGCCGCTGGCGCTGGCGGCGGCCTACGCCTGGTTCTCGCACGGCGGCGGTGGCGGGGCCGAGAGCCTTCCGCTTGCCTACGCGTCGGGCGGCTGGATCACCCTTCTCGTGGCGCTGGCTCTCCTGGCGCGCCGCGGCGTGACGCTTCATGGCCGCGGCCTGGCGATGATCGCGCTCGCGTTCGCCGCGCTCGCGCTCCTGGTCCGCGCGGTCGTCGGTTAGAGCCGGAGCACTCCCCGCCGCGAGAGTTCCGCGAAGAGCCCCTCGAACCGCTTCGTCCAGGTGTGATCGCGACGTGCCCGTTCGTGCCCGGCGCGGCGAATCCGCTCCCGATCCTCGTCGTGCGCGAGGTAGTAGCGGCAGAGATCGACCATCTCGGGGAGCGAGCGATAGCAGACCACTTCCTTCCCGATCTCGTAGTGTCTCCCGATCTCCTCCATGAAGCCGGTCAGGTAGAACGCTCCGGCCATCGGCGCCTCGAACTCGCGCAGGCGCACCTGGCGCATCGGGCGCGACGTTCGGTGCGTATCGCCGAGGATCAGGAAGCCGAGACTGATCTTGCTCTCGCTGAAGAGCGCGACGTAGTGGTCGTCGGTGACGATGGGATGGAGCGCGTTCGCGTGCCCGGTTCGAAGGCGGTCGTAGGCGCGCCGATCGGCGGCGGCGGCGAACGGATTTCGCCCCCGCCCCACGAGCTCGGCGATTCGCCCAAGCCAGGAGAGCGCGCCAGATCGCTCCCCCGCGACGCTGCCGCCTTCGGGAGCCCCCCAGCCTTGGCCGAAAGCGTGCGCGTCGATGGCCGCTTCCCGGAGCGCCAGGATCCCCTGCGTTCGATCTCCATAGCGCTGTCCCGCGAACGTCGCGTCGTAACGCGCGGGGAGATCGAGCGGCTTGTAGACCTCCGGGTGCGCCGCCATCGGGAAGAAGATCGGCTCCGCGCCTGCCTCGCGGTAGCGCGCCAGAGCCTCCTCCTCCGGGACGAGACAGCACGAGAAGTGGCACGCGGTGCGGCGGACGAGATGGAACTGGTGAACATTGTTGCAGAAGAAATTCGCGACCGGCGCGATGGTTTCCCGCGTGCGGGCGATCGCTTCGGTCGTGAGGTGGCTGTCGGAGAAGTAGGTGAGCACGAAGTCGATCCGCTCCGCGCGATCGGCCGCTTGCACCGCTTCCAGGAATCGCGCCGTGAAGCGCTCCCGCGCGGGCACCGTCTCGGCGGCGTCGGGATCGAAATCGAAGAGCGGCTGAACCCCGTCCGTGAAGAGAACGACGTCGTGGCCGAGGGCGAGGAGCGGATCGCGGAGATTTCGCGTCCAGAGGTCGGAGTCGAACGCGGCGTTGGGGCTCCGCGGAATGGCGAGGAAGATTCGCACGCGGCGCGCTACTTGATCCCTTCCGCGATCGTGACCGGGTAGAAGTGGATCGTATTTGGAATGTGGCGGACGTCGCGAAAGCCGGCCTCGCGGAGCATCCGCTCCAGCCGTGCCGGCGAGAAACCGTTCTTGTGGTAGGCGTATGCGTTCTTCTGGCTGCCGTAGACCAGCCGGTAGTACCACTCTTTTGACGCCTCGTCGGGCTGCGCCAGCAACTGCCGCGCCGTCTCTTCGAAGTCGGGAACGTCGACGTGCGCGATGCCGCCCGGCTTCAGGATTTCCCACCAGTGGCGGAGCACGCGCGGGCCCTCTTTCATGGAGAGATGCTCCAGGCACTGCACGCCGCGGATCTCGTCCACCGACCCTGGCGCGTACGGGAGCGCGTCGAGCGGCGCATAGGCGTCGACGACGCAAAATTGCGGCCGCGGCGGCCCATGTTCCAGCGTTTCGCGCGACTCGTCGTGCTTGTAGTAGCGGTCGACGGTGGTCCGGTTCCCCTCGACGAGATCGGGCCGCTCGCTCGCGAGGAACGAGTAGCCGGGAACCGAAACGTCCAGGTTCACGTAGCCGTCCAGGTAGACGGTGCCGCAGCCGACGTGGAGACGAATCGCCATGGATTCCCTCAGACCGCGGACGGGTCCCGGAATACACGCGCGATCGTCAGCGCGAGGATCCGGAGGTCGAAGAAGAGAGACCAGTGCTGGATATAGTAAAGATCATACTCGATCCGCTGTTCGAGCGGCGTGTCGCCCCGGAGCCCGTTCACCTGCGCCCAGCCGGTGATTCCCGCCTTCATGTGATGGCGAAGCATGTAGCGCGGGATGGAGCCGCGGAACTGCTCCACGAACGCCGGCTGCTCCGGGCGCGGGCCGACCAGGCTCATCGCTCCGACGAAGACATTCCAGAGCTGCGGCAGTTCGTCGAGCGAGAAGCGGCGGAGAATCGTCCCGCCCCGCGTGCGGCGTGGATCGCCCTTCGTCGTCCACTGGGGCCCCCCCGCGTCCGAGCCGGCGCGCATGGTGCGGAACTTGAGCATCCGGAAGCGGCGGCCGTTCATGCCGAC
>JANNMC010000392.1:0-39060 GCA_031397435.1 Candidatus Eiseniibacteriota bacterium | reverse complement strand
CCCTTGCCCGTCGGTCAGCCGGCCGTCCTCCAGGATCTGGAGCAGCACCTGCGCGACGTCCTGATGCGCCTTCTCGATCTCGTCGAGAAGAATGACGCAGTAGGGGCGGCGGCGAACCGCCTCCGTGAGCTGCCCGCCCTCCTCGTAACCGACATAGCCGGGAGGCGAGCCGATGAGGCGCGCCACGGCGTGCTTCTCCATGTACTCGGACATGTCGATCCGCACCATGGCGCGCTCGTCGTCGAAGAGGAACTGCGCCAGCGCGCGCGCCAGCTCCGTCTTACCGACACCCGTGGGGCCGAGGAAGAGGAACGATCCGAGCGGACGGTTCGGGTCCTGTAACCCCGCCCGCGCCCGGCGCACGGCGTCCGCGACGGCGCGGACGGCCCGCTCCTGGCCAACGACGCGCTCGCCCAGCCGCGCCTCCATCTGGAGGAGCTTCTCCATCTCTCCCTCCAAGAGCCGCTGCACGGGAATGCCGCTCCAGCGCGCCACGACTTCGGCGATGTCCTCCTCGTCCACCTCTTCCTTCAGGATTTTGAGATCCTTCTGCAGTTCCGCCAGGGCCGCCGTCTCGACGACAAGCTGCTTCTCCAGTTTCGGAAGATCGCCGTGCCGGATTCGCGCCACGCGCTCCAGATCGGCCTCCCGCTCCGCTCGCTGCTGCTCCAGTTTCAGCCCCTCGATCCGCTCGCGGATCTCGTGAATGATCTGGATGCGCGCGCGCTCCTTCTCCCAGTGGGCCCGCAAGCGGGAGAGTTCCTTCTCGGTCCCCGCGATCTCCGCCTCGATATCGCCCCGGCGCGACGTGGAAGCCTTGTCGCGCTCCCGCTTCAGGGCCAGGCGCTCCACCTCCAGCGCGCGCTTCTTCCGCTCCAGCGCGTCGATCTCCACGGGTAGGCTGTCGATCTCGATGCGGAGGCGCGAGGCGGCCTCGTCCACGAGGTCGATCGCCTTGTCGGGAAGCTGGCGGTCGGGCAGGTAGCGGTGGGAGAGAACGGCCGCCGCCACCAGGGCGCTGTCCTGGATCTTCACCTTGTGAAACGTTTCGTAGCGTTCGCGCAGGCCGCGGAGAATCGCGATCGCCTGATCGACCGTCGGTTCGCCGACGAAGACCGGCTGAAAGCGCCGTTCCAGCGCGGCATCCTTCTCGATCCGCTTCCGATACTCGTCCAGCGTCGTCGCGCCAACACAGTGGAGTTCGCCGCGCGCCAGCGCCGGCTTCAGGAGATTCGACGCATCGAGCGCCCCCTCCGCCGCGCCCGCTCCGACGAGCGTGTGGAGTTCATCGATGAAGAGGATCACCTGACCCGCCGAGCGCGTCACTTCCTTCAGCACCGACTTCAGGCGCTCCTCGAACTGCCCTCGGTATTGAGCCCCCGCCAGGAGAGACCCCAGGTCGAGCGCCAGGACGCGGCGCGACTTGAGGCCCTCGGGGACGTCGCCGCTCACGATCCGCTGCGCCAGTCCCTCGGCGATGGCGGTCTTCCCCACGCCGGGCTCGCCGATGAGCACGGGGTTGTTCTTCGTGCGGCGGGAGAGCACCTGAATCACGCGGCGGATCTCGTCGTCGCGGCCGATGACGGGGTCAAGCGCGCCCTTCCGCGCCATCTCCGTCAAGTCGCGCGCGTACTTCGCCAGCGCCTGGTACTTCTCCTCGGGATCGGGGCCCGTCACCTGCTCGCCGCCCCGGATCTCGAGCAGCGCGTGATAGACCGCCTCGCACGTCGCGCCATGCTCAAGCAGGATTGCGCCGGCGTCGGAAGCCGCGGCGGGATCGAGCATGGCCAGGAGAAAGTGCTCCGTGCTGACGAACTGGTCTTGGAGCCGCTCCGCTTCGACGAACGAATGCTCGAGGATCTGGCTGAGGGAGGGGGCGAGGACGATCTGCCGGCTGCCGGTGACCTTGGGAAGGCGCGCCAGGCGGGCCTCGGCCGCCGTTTCCAGGGCGCCGGCGTCGACGCGAGCCGCCTGGAGAACCGCGCGCACGGCGCCGTCCTTCTGGCGAAGCAGGGAGAGAAGGAGATGCTCCGGACGGACCTCCGGATGCCCGGCGCGGCTGGCGTCGGATTCGGCCTGCGCCAGAGCGTCCTGGCTCTTGGTGGTGAGTTTCTCGAATCTCATGGGCACTTTATTCCCGTGGCCGGGAACTGGCCCCGGCCGCTAAGACTTGGCTGCCAGCCGTTCCTTGGCAAGACGCGCTTCGTCGCTCTTCGGATAGCGCAGCACGACCTGCCGGAACGACTTCTTGGCCTCATCCGGGCGGTTCATCCGCGCGTGCGCGTAGCCCGTCTTCAGGAGGGCCGCGGCCACCTTGTCCCCTTTTGGATATCGCTCCGCCACCTTGGCGTACTCGATGATCGATCCGTCGAAGTCGCCGGTGGCGTAGAGGCACTCGCCGACCCAGTACTGCGCGTTGTCCGATCGCTCGGTGTCGGGATAGTGCTTCAGGTACTCTCCGAACGCCTGCCGCGCCAGGTCGTAGCGTCCCGCCGACAGATCGGCGTACGCCGCGTTGTACGCATTCTCGGGATCGAGGATGGCGGTGGTGTCGCGACCCATCGCACCTCCCGCGGCACGCGCGCTGTCGGCACGCACCATGCGCTCCTTCACGTTGTCGATCTTCGCCACGACGGTGCTGAATCGCTCGCCCGAGGCGTCCACCTTCCCCTCCAACACTTCCATCCGCGAGGAGAGCTCGTTCAGGCGCGAGTCGCTGCTGGCCCGCGTCGCCTGCACCGACTCGCGCGTCGTCTCCACCTTGCGGTCGAGCGTGTTGACACGCCGGAGGAGCTCGCCCTGCGTCGTCAGGAGACTATCGAGCGAAGTTTGGCTGGAGCGGTAGTAGCCGCTGGGAGCGCAACCGAACGCGCCCGCCGCCACGAGGGCAGCGAGCGCGAGGGCCGTGGCCGGCGCCCGAAGCGCCCGAGGGGCGCGCGGAGGACGGCACGTGGCGTTCATTTCGCGACGAAGTGGGCGCGGCGATTCTGAGCCCACGCGTTCTCGTCGTGACCAGGATCGAACGGCCGTTCCTTGCCGTAGGAAATCGTGGTCATGCGTCCGGCCGCGATGCCGTAGGAGACGAGATACTCCTTCGCCGCCTTGGCCCGCCGCTCTCCGAGCGCCAGGTTGTATTCGACGGAGCCGCGTTCATCGCAGTGCCCCTCGACGATCACGTTCACGCCCGAACTCTTCTCCATCCACTTGGCGTTGTTCTCGAGCGCCGTCTTCGCGTCGGCGCGGAGTGCGGCCTCATCGAAGTCGAAGAAAGCGTCGGCCAGTGCCGAGCGCGTCCCCGGTTCGCTTTCCGTCTGCGTGTTCGGCGGCGATGGCGGCGGCGTGGTGTCCTGCTGCGTGGTCGGCGGCGGTGGCGGCGGTTCTACCTGCGTCGTGGAGACCTGCTTGCGCGAAGCACATCCAAGGGCCAACAAGAGCGCGGCGAGCATGCCCGCCGTCGCCAGCCTCACCATCCGTGGCGTATGGCGCATCATCCAATCCCCCATTCGGGTCAGAGTGTTGTCTGATAAGGACTTCCGGCTATTTCTGGACCGTAGCACAGCCCCCGGGAGGCGTCAACCCACCCCGAGGGATCATCCCTTCTTTCGGGGCCGCGGCCCCGTGGACGGATTGTAGTTCTCGTCGGCTCGCGTCAACTGGACGACATCGCTCCCGTCGAGATTCATGAAGTAGATCTGGCGCCGGCCGGTGCGCGAACTGGAGAAGTAGACCTTTCGTCCATCGGCCGACCAGCGGGGATTCTCGTTGTGCCCGGCGTCCGAGGTGACCTGCACCGGGTTCTGTCCGTTCGAGTCGATGATCACCACGTCGAACGTCCCATCGTGCCGGGCGGCGTAGACGATCTTCTCCCCCTTTGGCGACCACTGAGGGGAATCGTTGTACTTCCCCTCCATGGTGAGGAGCCGCTGATTCACGCCGTCGGTGTCCATGACGTAGAGCTGCGGCGACCCGGAGCGGTCCGACGTGAAGACGATTTCCCTTCCGGTGGGGCTGAAGCAGGGGGAGGAATCGATGCGTGGATTGCGTGTCAGCCTCCGCGCCGTCTGCGCGTCGCGGCTGATCAGGTAGATTTCCGCGTTCCCGTCGCGAGAGAGCGTGCAGGCGATCCACTTTCCGTCGGGCGAGTAGGAGGGCGCCGTGTTGAGCCCGGGACGCGTGGAGAACGGGTAGGACGCACGGCGGCGAAAATCGAAGAGGTAGATGTCGGGATTGCCGCGCTTGAAGGTCGTGAACGCGATCTCGCCGCCCCACGGCGCCCATGCCGGCGAGAGGGCGATGCTCCGGTCGTGCGTGACCTGGCGCTGGTTCTCCCCGTCGTAGTCCATCACCCAGATCTCCTTCGCCTTCCCGCTATATCGGACGAAGGCAACGGAAGTCTCGCAGATCCCCCGTTCTCCGGTCAGCGCCTCGATCACATCGTCGGAGAATCGATGAAGCGTCGCGCGAAGTGTCGCGCGGTCGAAGGAGTAGGCACGCCGGAAGACCGACTCGGCCGTGCCGAGATCGAAGACTTCACCCGTCAGTTTCCAGCCCGCCCCTTCCGGCTCCACCGATCCTTCCACACGAACCGAGCCGGCGAGAGCGGCGTCGGGGCTCAGTTTCGATTCCAGCGCGGGCACGTCGCGGACGGTGAAGAGACCCGAGAGCTCGAAGTCGCTCCGCGTCACGTCGCGTGCACTCGTGGCCGTTCCCGCCGCGCTTCCGGCGGCGCGAAACGCCGCGAGGAGAAGCGGCGACTTGTTCGAGCCGGAACTTTGCACGCCGATTCGGACGTTCGTCTGGGTCCCCGCCGGGCGCGGCGTCGCCGCGACGGCCAGGAGGACGAACCCCGCGAGCAGGGTGGCGGCGCGGAGGCTATTGCTGGAATTCAAAGCCAAAGTGAACCCCCAGATAGTTGTCCGAGAATCCCGCCGGAAGCGGCGGGAGCGGAGTCGCCGAGATCAGCGCCCGCATCGCGGTCTGATCGAAGAACGTGTACCCGGAGGAAGTCTCGATCGATGCCTGCGAGATCTTCCCGTCCCGGTGGACGCGGAAATAGACGATGGCCTTGATCGGTCGGGCGCGGGCATCGGCTCCCGGCGGAGGTACCCACCGCGAGCCGATCTTGTTCCGCAACGTCGCCAGATAGTACGCGAAGCGGAAATCGCCGTCTGTCTTCGCGCTCGTGGCGCGCGAGGAATCGGAAGAGAACCAGCGCGGCGCCAGATCGGCGGCCGACGGAGCGGCCGTTTCCTTGGGCGCGACCTTGTTCTCCTCGGCGCTTCCCTTCTTCTGGGGCGCGCGCTCCTCGCGAATCGCGATCTTCGCCCCGGGCTGGTAGCGCTTCAGAAGCGCGGGCTTCGGCTTTGCTTTCGCCGAGGCGGCGGAGGGCTCCGGCGCGGGAAGCGTGCGGAGCGGCGCCAGGCGGACGAGTTGCGTTCGCGTGCGCGGACCCGTGCTCTCCGGCAGCGAGATCTCCGTCGACGGCTTGGTCCGGGTGAGCAGGAGCGGGATGAAGAGGAGATGGAGCGCACAGGCGATCGCGATCACGATCGCCGTCTTTCGTTCATCCGGTGGGGCCGCTCCGCGGCGCAGAATCGATGGCTTCTCGCGCCAATCCATGGCGGAAGCGTTTCCGGAGCTGGCCGCTAGGGCCCCTGCTCCATCTGTAGCGCCTCATGCAGCGACCGGACAGCTCGCTCCACGTCCTGCTGGCGCACCATGCAGGTGATCGTGATTGACGACGTGCTGATCAGCTCGATGTTCACCTCGGCCTTTGCCAAGGCTTCGAAGACGGCGCCGGCGGTGCCGGGCGACATCGCGAGTCCCTCGCCAACCACCGAGATGATGGCGACGTCGGGATCGTAGACGAACGCCCGCGCGCCAAGCTGCTTCCGCATCTCCTCGACGATCGGGAGCACCGTCTTCACGTCGTGCGTGCCGACGGCGAAGGTGACGTCGTTCTTCCCTCCCTCGCCGCTCGCCTGCACGATCATGCGGACGTTCACCCCGTGGCCACCGACCGCGCGAAAGATCTCGGCGGCGACGCCGGGGCGGTCGGGCACGCCGAGGAGGGCGATCTTCGCCACGTCCGCGTCGTGCGCGATGCCGCGAATGACGACCTGTTCCATCGATCCACCCTTTCGGATTCGCGTGCCTTCGTTCCCGTTGAAACTCGAACGGACGTGGATCGGGACGCTGAAGCGCCGCGCGATCTCGACCGAGCGATTGTGAAGTACCTTCGCCCCCAGCGACGCCAGTTCCAGCATCTCGTCGTACGAAACCGTCGATAGCTTCCTGGCGTCGGGTACGACGCGCGGATCGGCCGTGTAGACGCCGTCCACGTCGGTGTAGATCTCGCACTCCTCGGCGGCCAGCGCGGCGGCCAGCGCGACGGCCGTCGTGTCGGAACCGCCGCGGCCCAGGGTGGTGACCTCGCGGTCCTTGCTCACGCCCTGGAACCCGGCCACGATGACGACGCGCCCCTTCGCCAGCTCTTCCTTGATGCGGTCGCCCTTGATCTCGACGATCTTGGCGCGTGTGTGGGACGTGTCGGTCACGATCCCGCTCTGCGAACCGGTGAACGAAACGGCTTCCTGGCCCCGGTCTCTCACCGCCATGGCCACCAACGCCATGGAGATCCGCTCCCCCGACGTGAGGAGCATGTCCATCTCGCGCGGGTGTTCTTCCGCCGAGACCCGCTTCGCGAGATCGACCAGATCGTCGGTGGTGTCGCCCATGGCCGAGACGACCACGACGAGATCGGTTCCCGAGCGGCGCGTCCGAACGATGCGATCGGCGACGCTCTGGATCCGTTCCGGCGAGCCGACCGATGTTCCTCCGTACTTCTGAACCAAGAGACCCATGTCAGCGGTTCCGTTTTTCGTGCAGGGTTCGAGCGGAAGCCCCTCGCGACGCGATCCGGCCGGGGATGGCCCGTGCGTCAACTCCGTGGCGCGCGAAAGCGCGGACCATGGCCGCGCCGACGAGGGCGCCCGCCCCGGGCGCGTGGAACGCGAGAAGCGTCGGCCCGCTCCCGCTGATCGTCACGCCATGGGCGCCGGCCCGCCGGCCCGCCGCGGCGACGGCATCGTAGCCGGGAATGAGGCGTGCGCGGTGCGGCACATGGTACACGTCGACGAGGGCATCGGCCAGGAGATCGAAGCGCCGGCCGGCGATCACCGTGAGAAGCGCGAGCGCCCGTGCGGTGTTCGCGGCCGCATCGTGGAGCGAGATCTGCTTCGGAAGGAGCGCGCGCGCCTTCTTCGTGCTCACGCGCACTTCCGGAACGACGAGCGTGATGCCAAGCCCCCGCGGCAGCGCCAGCCGGAGCGCTTCGTAGCCGCCGCGCTGGAGCGGCATGGAGAGAATGAGTCCTCCGCGGAGCGAGGGCGCCACGTTGTCGGGATGGCCTTCCAGCCGGATCGCCTCCGCCAGGAGTTCGTCCTCGTCGAAGCGGCCGCCGAGCCAGTGATTCGCCAGCGTGAGCCCGGCGACGATCGCCGCGGCGCTGCTCCCCAGCCCCCTCGCCACCGGGATCGCGGAGCGGATCGTGAGCGCCACCGTCGGCACCGGAGCGTGCGCGGCGCGGCAAAGGTGGCGGAAGGCGTGGAGCACCGGATCGCGATGGGGATCGAGCGCCAGATCGCTTCCTTCGCCCCGCCGCGCGATGCGAAATCCATCCGCGATCCGCTCCGCCGTGACGGAGAGCGGCAGCGCCATCGCCATGCCGAGGCAGTCGAAGCCGGGTCCCAGGTTCGACGTGGAGGCGGGAGCGACGGCTCGCCACCGGAGAAGCTCCGAACGGCGGCTCACGCGAGGATGGCTCGGCGCAGCGCGTCGAGTTCGGCGTCCACCGTGTCGAACGCCCCCGAGACCTTCACGGCGCGTTCGGGATCCTTGAGGCCATGCCCGGTCACCGTGCAGACCGCCGTGGCCGCGCCGCCCAGAGCGCCACGCGCACCCATCTTCAAGAGTCCCGCGATCCCCGCGGCCGAAGCCGGCTCGACGAACACACCCTCGATCGATGCGAGGAGCCGGTAGGCCTCCAGAATCTCCTCGTCGCTGACCGCCTCGATCACACCGCACGATTGGTCGCGCGCGTCGGTGGCGCCCTTCCAGGAGGCGGGGTTCCCGATCTTGATGGCGGTCGCGATCGTTCGCGGATCGGCGACCCTCTCGCCGCGAACGATCGGGGCCGCGCCCTCCGCCTGGAAACCGAGCATTCGCGGCTTCCCGCCCCCCTCGCTCGCGTCTCGCTCCATCCACCCCTTCCAGGCTGCCGTGATGTTCCCCGCGTTCCCCACCGGCAGGGCGTGCAGGTCGGGGACGCGGCCAAGAGCGGCGGCGATCTCCCAGGCGATCGTCTTCTGCCCTTCGATGCGATCGGGGTTGATCGAGTTGACGACGACGGCCGATCCATCCTCGGCAAGCTGGCGCACCAGTTCGAGCGCGCGGTCGAAGTTGCCGCGAACCGCCACGACCTTCGCCCCGTGCACCATCGCCTGCGCCAGTTTGCCGAGAGCGATTTGACCGTCGGGAATGACAACGGCGCAGCGGAGTCCCGCGCGTCCCGCGTAGGCGGCGGCGGAGGCGGAGGTGTTCCCGGTGGAGGCGCAGATCACGGCCTTCGCTCCTGCCGCCACCGCGCGCGAGACCGCGACCGTCATGCCGCGATCCTTGAACGACCCGGTGGGATTCGCCCCCTCCACTTTCAGGTGGAGCGAGAGCCCCGGTGCGATCCGCGCGGCCAGACGAGGCGCCGCGATCAGCGGCGTGTTCCCCTCGAGGAGCGTCACCACCGCGTCGTCGGGAATCGGCGGCAGGATCTCGCGGAACTCCCGGCAGATGCCGCGCCACGGCCGGATCGTCATCGATCGAAGATCCGGATGGCGCGCGGCGCGCGGCGGACCGTCGCCAGCGAACCGATCGTGGCGACGGCGTCGCGGAGGTCGCGGTCACGGGTCTCGTGCGTGAGAAGCGTGATCGACGCCTCGCCCCGCGCGCCCGGCTCCTGGAACATCTGCGCCACGCTCACGCGCGCACCGCCCAGCCGCTGGGCGATCTGGGCCAGCACGCCCGGCTGATCGTCCACGATGAGGCGTACGTAGTACTTGGTGCGCACCTCGTCCAGCGGGAGCCTCGCCTCGGGCTCGGGAGCCGGCGGAGCCGGCTGTGGCGTCGGGGCCGCGCTTCCGCGGAGCCGCCGATCCCGCGCGACGGCGATCAGATCGCCCAAGACCGCCTGCGCCGTGGGGAGCGCCCCCGCTCCCTTCCCGTAGAGGAGCATGGAGCCGCACGCCTCGCCCCGCAGATAGACACCGTTGAATTCGTCACGCACCGAGGCGAGAAGGTAGCGCCGCGGAATGAATGCCGGGTGGACGCGGAGATCGAGACCTTCCGGCGTCCGCTGGCCGATGCCGAGGAGCTTCACCACGTAGCCGAAGCGGTCGGCCTGGCGAAGATCCTCCAGTTCCATGCCGACGATCCCCTCCGTCGGAATGGAGCCGTGCGGCACGTCGGTCCGGAACGCCCGCCGCGCCAGGAGGGTCAGCTTCTGCGCCGTGTCGGCGCCCGATAGATCGAGCGAGGGATCGGCCTCGGCGAAACCGAGCGCGCGGGCCGCGTCGAGGGCTTCGGAGAAATCGCGCCCCTCCCGCTCCATCGTGGAGAGGATGAAATTCGTGGTGCCGTTCAGGATTCCGACAAGGAGCGAGAAGCGTTCCGTCCGAAGCCCCAGATCGAGCGACTGGAGGATCGGAATCACGCCGGCCACCGATGCCTCGTGCCGGAGCGTCGCGCCGCTTCGCGCGGCCAGCGCCTCGAGCTCCGGCCCATGGACCGAGATCAGATGCTTGTTGGCCGTGACGACCGGGAGACCGCGTTCCAGCGCGCGCCGGACCGCGGGGTACGCGGGATCGAGGCCGCCCATCAATTCGACCACGATGTCGACGTCCGCGGCGTTCACGACCGCCATCGCGTCGGCCTCGATCGCCGTCTTCCCGAGATCGAAATCGCGCTGCTTGCCTGGCTCGCGAACCGCGAGACGGGTGACTCGGAGCGAACCGCCGGCCGCCTCGGCCACGGCGCGATCCCGCTCGGCGAGCAGCCCCAGAAGGCCGCCGCCGACGACACCACAACCGAGGAGTCCGATGCGAAGCGGAAGGGAAGGCATGAGCCGAGAGCCTACGGCAGCGGCCGCCGGGCCGTCAAACGGAGGGTCGGGAGTCGTCCCAGCGCTCGCGAAAGGCGCGGAACGAGAACTCGGGATCGATCTTTCGCAGTTCGCGCGCCGCGCGGTGGAGACGGCGCCTCGCCTCGGCGGCGTGCGTCTTCTGCCATGTGACGTACGACTCGAGGAGCTCGTCCCAGACTTGCGTCTTGTGCGCGACCTCGAAGCGGCTCTGCGCATCCCGGGTCAGGTGATAGACCTCTCCGTCGCTGATCCGCCTCAGGAGATGAAGGTACTCGCCGCTCATCCAGGCCATCACCTTCGTGTAGCACTCGAAGTTCCGCGAGAGCTTGTCCATCACCTCGGGCACGCCCGCGCGGCTCCCGTAAAGCCGCTCCGCGTAGGCGGCGGCGAAGTGGTAGTACGACTTCCCCCGGCCCGTCATCTGCTGCTCTCGCTCCTCCAGGTCTTCGGCGACAGGGCTCCGGGGAGGAGCGCCGCCGCTGAAGATCCCGAGCGAGACGTAGATGAAATCGGCGTTCGCCTTGTAGACACGGTAGCGATGGCGCTGATCCTTGCTCTCCTGGACTCGGGCAAAGACATCGGTGTCGCGCGGGGAGACCAGATCGGCGCGCAGGAGATCATCCCGGCCCGTGACGATGCCGGCCAGCAGCGACGCCGTGTAGACGTTCACGTCCTCGTCGTACTCCTTCAGATCGGACGGCATGTCGGAGTCGATGCGGGAGAGGAGAAACGAGTTGATGAAGAAGTAGCCGACATCCTCGCGTGTCGCGGGGATCGCCATCGGACCCACGCCGCCCTCTCCCGCGAGGGAGGCCAGTCTCAGGTATTGCTCGCCCACGCTCGGATCCTCCTCAGGCCGGTGGAACGGCCGGAAGCATCATGTAGAGGAAACTGCGGATCACGACCGTCAGATAGACGGCGAAGACCGTGATCACGGCTCCCGGCAGCCACTTCACCTGCTTGCGGAAGCGCCAGAGCAGGACGCAGCCCAGCGTCGGCACGAGCGTCTTGTACATCCAGAAGACGTAGGGCGAATGATCGAGCAGATACGCCATGAAGCGGTTCGCCTCGATCATGAACTTCACGTTCAGCAGAAAGATCGTCTGGGCGGCGTCGGTGAAATTGAGAATCCCGACTCCCCAGAGAAGGAAAAACATCCGCCGCTCCAGCCGGCCGGCGGCCCGGCGATCGGTCCGCCTCCGCTGCCCATCCCGGCGCTCCGCAACAAGCTTGGGCTCCGCCACGTTCGTCCCTCCCCGCCGCCTTTGGTTCGTGCCAATCATCTCGGCATTTATCGGCCTATCTCCGAGGAACTTGCGCCTGATTTGACACCCCCCCAGGGGGGTGCTAGAGTGCGCGAAACGACCCGTCTGGAGGTGCCACGCCTCATGGAAGTCCTGATCGCATCGGCGGATATCCGGCGCCGCGTCTGCGAGCTGGGAAATCAGATCGCCCGAGACTACCCCGACAGCACCCCCCTTCTGGTCGGAGTGCTGAACGGGTGCATCTGTTTCGTATCTGATTTGATGCAGGCGATCGCCATCCCGCACGAACTCGATTTCGTGAGTGTTTCCTCCTACGGTGCCGCCTCCGAATCGAGCCGCAATCCCCGCCTGGTGAAGGACGTGGAAAAGGCCATCGCGGGGCGCGACGTGATCCTCGTGGAGGACATCGTCGACAGCGGGCACACGCTTCACTTCCTCCGCGAGACGCTCCTGTCGCGGTCGCCCCGGTCGCTCCGGATCGCGGCCCTGCTCGACAAAACGGAGCGCCGCGAGCGAACCGTCCCGCTCGACTACATCGGATTCGTGGTCCCCGACCGATTCCTCGTCGGCTACGGACTCGATTTCGCGGAGCGCTTCCGCCACCTCCCCTACATCGCCGCGCTGAGCCCCGCCGAGATCGAGTCGGAGCCGGGCGCGCACGAAGCGGTCGCCTAGGCGATGCCTGCTCGCGGACGGGGCATTCTAATCGGCATCGCGGGAGGGACCGGAGCGGGCAAGACGCTCGTGGCGCAGTCGATCGCGGAAGACCTGGGTCACGACAAGGTCCTCTTGTTGGAGCAGGACTCCTACTATCGCGATCTCCACGACATTCCGCTGGGCGAGCGCGAGAATCACAATTTCGATCACCCCGACGCCTTCGACCGCGAACTCCTGCGCCAGCACGTCGAGACGCTTCTGGGCGGCGGCGAGATCGAGATGCCGATCTACGACATGCGTACCCACACGCGGCTCCACGATCCGGTGCGGGTGAAGTCGCGCCCGATCATCATTCTCGACGGCCTGCTGATCCTGGAGGACCCCGCGATCCGCCAGCTCATGGACATCAAGCTCTACGTGGACGCCGACCCGGATATTCGCTTTATCCGGCGCCTGAAGCGCGACCTCACCGAGCGCGGACGGACCCTCGACTCGATCATCCGCCAGTACGAATCGAGCGTTCGCCCCATGCACCTCCAGTTCGTGGAACCCTCCAAGCGATATGCCGATCTGATCATTCCGGAGGGCGGCTACAACGTGGTCGCCATCGACCTCCTGAAGACCAAGATCCGGGCGCTGCTCGCCGAGAAGCGCTGACCCCCGCGCGCATGGACTGGATTCCGCTCCTGCGCTTTCCGATCGAGTGGGGAGCGCTCGCGCTCTTCGTCGTGGCCTGCCTCTACTGGGAGCGCGCCGGCTTCACGGGCCTCGGCGTGGAGGGTGCCGTGGCCGCGGCGATGATCGGGTTCATCGCCGGCTACGACGCCACCGCCTCCTATGTCGCGGCCGCCGGCATCGCGGCCGCGGCGTCGCTCTGCTTCGCTCTGGTGACCGGATCGCTGCTGTTGCTCCTGCGATCCGATCGCGCCATCGGATCGTTCGCCGCCAGTCTTGTCGCCGCCTGCGGGCTGGGGCTCCTGACGCGCAGCGGCACGCACGCCCTCCTGACCGAACAGCCGCCTCCCGGTCTCATCCGCGGCACGATCTTCGATGGAACGTACGCGGAGGATCTGATCGGGAGCCCCTGGCTCTTGGCGGCACCGTTCCTGGTTTCGGTCGCGGCGTGGGTCTACTGGCGAACGCCGTTCGGGCTGAGGCTCCGCGCGTTCGGAGAGACGCCGAGCCTTCGCGTTCCCCGGACCAGCGCGCCCCGCACGAGGCTGATCGGGATCGCGGCGGGTGCCCTCTTCGTCGTTCCCGGCGCCGCGCTGCTGCTTCGCCAGTCTGGATCTTCGCCGCCGGTCGCGATCGGGCTCCTGGCCCTCGCCTGCGCCGTGGCGGGCCGGTGGGCCTTCGCCCCGTCGCTCCTCCTGGCGGCGGGTATCGCGCTGCTCCGGACGCTCCGTCCCTACGCGGGCGATTCGGGGACGGCCGCCGTGTCGCTCGAGATCGCGCCGTTCCTCCTCGCACTGCTCTTCCTGGTATTCCTGTCGCGCCGGGCGCTCCGCATCTCCGCCACGCGCCAGTCCCGCCTCGACCCCGATACCCTGTGAGCAGCCCGATGTCCGCGCGTCGCCACCAACCGGTCGCCGCGGATCCGGGAAGCCATCCCTTCGACCTTGGCGAGGCGCTCGCGGTGGTCCGCCGGCGCACCTCGCTCGTCCCGCGCGCGGCGCTCGTTCTGGGCAGCGGGCTCGGCGTGCTGGCCGAAGGGACCGCGTGGGAGGCGGCGATCCCCTATGCCGAGATCCCCGGAATTCCGCGCTCTTCGGTGGTGGGCCACGCGGGGCGGCTCCTCCTCGGCAAATGGGCGGGACGTCCCGTCGCGATCGCGCAGGGACGTTCGCATCTCTACGAGGGACACGCGGCGGAAGTGGTGACGCGCATGACGCGACTCCTCGCGGGGCTCGGCGCGAAGGCGCTGGTGCTGACGAACGCCGCCGGAGGGATCGCGCCCTGCATGGCGCCGGGAACGCTCGTCCTGATCGAGGACCAGGTGAACCTCCAGTGGCGTTCGCCGCTTCGTGGCGCCGGGGAATTCACACCTGGCGCGGGGGCCGGCGCGGCCGGAGCCGGATGCGGGCGCGGACTGACGCGCCGGCCAACCTACGACGCGGATCTGAAGGGAAAGGCCGCCCGCGCGGCGGGGGTTGCCGGGGTTCGCCTGGAACGGGGCGTGCTCGGCGTGATGCTTGGTCCCGCCTACGAAACGCCGGCGGAGATCGACATGCTGGAACGGCTGGGCGCGGACGTCGTCTGCATGTCGACCGGCACCGAGGCCGCGGAAGCCTCGACGCTTGGCCTTCCCTGCGTCGCGATCTCGTGTGTCACGAATTGGGCGGCGGGACGCTCCACGGCGCCCCTCCGCCACGACGACGTGACGAAGGCCGTGGCCGGAGCCGCCTCCCCGCTCAAATCGATGCTCGAGCGCCTCGTGGTGGCGATCGTCTAGCCGCGCCTAGCGGATCGTCACCTTCACGATCCGGTCCCCCGGCATGATTCGCTCCGCCACGTCGAGCCCCTGCGTCACCTTTCCCAGGACCGTGTAGCGTCCCTCCAGCCGAGGCTGCGGCGAGAGGGTGATGAACCACTGGCTCCCTCCCGTGTCCTTCCCGCTGAGTGCCATGCCGACCGTGCCGACCTCGTACGGACGGTCGCTGTACTCGCAGGGGATCGCGTATCCCGGGCCTCCCCATCCGTCGCCGCGCGGGCAGCCGGCCTGGATCACGAAATTCGGCACGACTCGGTGGAACTGGTTCCCGTCGAAGGTCCCGGCCCTCGCCAGCGAGGCGAAGTTCTCCACGTTTTCCGGCGCCACGGCCGGATCGAGCGCGATGGTGATGCTGCCGCGCTCGGTCGTGACGACCGCGGTGAGTCGCCGCGCTTCGGTGGTTGGAGTGGCGCGCGTCTTGAGCGGCGGCGCGGGGCCCTCCGCGAGCGAGTCCGAGGGAAGGCCGAGCGAGCGAACGGCGATCTCGCGGACGCGGCGATCGGGGTCGTGGAGCGCACCCCGAAGAGCCGCCAGGGCGTCGGGTGACTTGAGGGCGGCCAGCGCCGTGGCCGCCGAGGCCCGGACATCGTCGTCCTGGTTCGTCGACCGCCGGGCGAAGAGCGCGGCGAGCGCGGGGACCGACGCCGAGTCGCCGAGGACGCCGAGCGCCTCGGCCGCGGAGCAGACGACACTGAAGTCCGTGCCCGCTCGCAGAAGCCTGCGGAGAACGGGGAGCGAAGCGTCGCGCGCCTCCGGTCGTTTTGCCAGAGCCGTGGCGGCACCCGCCGCCTGCGCGGGATCGTTGGGCTGACCGGCCCGGGCCAGCATCAACTCCAGCGCCGCGGGGCCCTCCACCTCCCCAAGCGCTTCCGCCACGCCACCGCGGAGGAAGGCGGGCAGGAGGTCGAGTGCCGGGGCGATGGTGGGCACGGCGCGATCTCCCTGGATCCTCAACAGGGAGATCGCCGCCGCCTGCACGACTCCGGTCGAGGAGTCGCCGAGCGCCTTCGCCAGAGCCGGTGCCGCGAGCGAGTCGCCAAGTTGTCCCAGCGAGATGGCCGCCTGCCACCGGACGTGCGGATGCGGATCGCTCAGGAACGGCAGCAGCGTTCGCGCCTCCCGCGCGATTCTCAGCGTGCCGAGCGAGGCGGCGGCGTTCACGCGGACGCGCCACGACTCGTCGTGCAGGAGCGCACCGAGCCGGGCGGTCGCGCTGGAGTCGCCGACTTCGCCGAGTGCGCGGGCCGCTACGGCGCGGACCATGGGGTCCTTGTCGAACGAGAGCGTTCGAAGCGCCTCCGCACCCCGGCGATCGCCGATTCGTCCCAGCGCATACGCGGCGCGCCAGCGGAGGTCGGGCCGAGGATCGCGCGCG
Organism: Candidatus Eiseniibacteriota bacterium; assembly: GCA_031397435.1. Classification (GTDB taxonomy): domain Bacteria; phylum Eisenbacteria; class RBG-16-71-46; order SZUA-252; family SZUA-252; genus SZUA-252. The sequence goes on along the minus strand of JANNMC010000392.1, from coordinate 23,080 downwards.
GCGCGCTGGAGCGGTTCCACCATCGACGAGTCGCGAAGCCGTGCACCGGCGAGCGCGGCGGCCCAGCGCTCCGGCGCCCGCGGCGAGCGGAGCGACCCCGCCAGCGCCCGGCCCACCGCTCCTCCCGATCGCACCCCGAGATTTCCGAGCGCGGTCACGAGGGCGACGCGCGTGGCGGGGTCCCGCTCCCGTTCCAGCCGATCGAGAAGCGCGGGAGCTGCCAGCGAGTCTCCGACCAGGCCGAGCGCGAACGCCGCTTCCCGCCGCACGAGGGCCGAAGGATCGCTCAGCGCCGATTCCAGCACGGTGCGGCTCCCGCGGCTTCCCACGTGACCCAGGGCGCGGACGGCGCGGGCGCGAAGCACGGGCCGGGTCTGCCCGAGGGCAAGCCGAGCGAGACCGGTCGTGTCGCGCGCTCCCTCCTGCCGGAGAATCGTCTCCTCGGGCGTCTCCATCGCTCCCGCGGCAGGCGCCGTGGCGGGCAGCGCGGCGGCCAGGAAACAGCAGCCCATCAGCCCGATCGCGGCAGCCGAGCGAGCGGCCGCCGACCAGGTGAAATTCACGTCGTGGCGCATCGTTCCTCCGTTTCCTTCATGGCGAGTAGTGCGTACGCAGCGTCGAGGACGACCGCCGACTCGATCGAGGAGAGCGTCGCGTCATCCGCGCGGACGGAGCGGACCAGCCGCCCCACGGGAGCCCATTCGCGCGGATCGGTCCAGCCGTAGATGCCGACGGTGGGCGCGCCGACGGCGCCGGCAAGATGGAGCGGCCCGGTGTCATTACCAATGTATAGGGAGGCCCGCGCGAACCGAGCGGCTATCATCGGTATCGTCTCTCCCCGCACGATCGGTAGAGTGCGGCCGAGCGCGGCGATCACGGCATCGGCCGTCCCGTAATCTTGGTGTCCCTCAAGCAGCCAGACGTCGTTTCCACGGGAGAGGAGATCGCGAGCCACGGCCGCGAATCGTTCGGCCGGCCAGCGGTTCTTCAGTTTCCCGGCCCCTGGGTGGAGGTAGGCGGCGCCCGCGGGAGCCCGGGCGACGGACGCCGCGTCCGCCACGTAATAGGGCGGAGGGGGCATCCGCTCCGCGCCGGCGGCGCGTGCGAGCACCAAGGAGATCTCCGACTGATGATGCAAGCCGGCTGGATAGGGCAAGGCGCGCGTCAGCCGCGCGGCATCGCGCTCACCCCACTGGCGCGGATCGAATCCCAGCCGCTCGCGCGCGCCCGAAAGCCCCACCAGAAGGGCGCCGCTACGGGTATAGGAGACGGTCGAGAACGAAATGGCGAGGTCGGGGCGCGGCCCGCGGCGAAGCGCGGCTCGCGCGACCCCGATGAAGTTCTTCGTATCGACGACTCGAATCTCGTCGGCCCACGCCTGGCCCAGCACGGCGGCGGCGTTCTGCCGTCCCACCACGAGCGTGACGCGCGCGTCGGGAAAACGCTCGCGCACCGCCCGGATGGCCGGGACGTTGAGGAGCAGGTCGCCGAGTTGGTTGTGGGTACGGTAGAGGTGAATACGGCGGGGAGCGGAGTCCACCGTCACGGAGAAGTTACGCCTTCGTGGGATCCGGGTCCGCGCCGCCCTGCTTCTCCCGCATCTTCTCGATTTGGAGAACCTTGACGAGGCGATCGTGGCATCCGGCGGGCATCTGCGGGCTTTCGTCGTGGCGGTAGAGTTTCAGCGTCATGGTCAGCGTGTCGAATTCGGCCCGGCAATCGGAGCACTTGCCGATGTGATGCTGCATCTCGAGAACGATGTCCTGTTTCAGGTCCTCGTCGAGATAGAGGGAGATCGACTCGAGGACTTCCTTGCAGGTCATCATGAGCGTGCTCCCATCGTCCGCCGGCCGCGCGTGTCGTTGAAGAAGTGGGCGAGATGATTGCGGACCTTAAGCCGCGCGCGATGAAGGCGGGATTTCACCGCCGCCACGGAGAGATCGAGAATCTCGGCGACGTCGGCGTTCGACAGCCCTTCCACGTCTCGCAGCACGAATACCTGGCGAAATTCCGCGGGCAAGGCCTCGATGGCTTCGCTCATGGCTTGCCGTGTCTCCTCGTTCAAGAGTTGTTCCACCGGGCCGGGGGCCCAGTCGGCTATGTTGATCGGCACCTCGCGTTCGTCCGCGTCGTCGATCGATACCGTCGGAAGCTTCTTCTTCCGGAGCTTCATCAGCGCAGAGTTGGCCGTGATGCGGTAGATCCACGTGGAAAACGTCGAATGGCCCTGGAATGCTTTGATGCCCCGATAGGCTCGGAGAAACGTGTCCTGGAGCACGTCCTCGGCATCCTCGGGGTTCCGCAGCATTTTCAATGCCAAGCTGTAGACCTTGGTCTCGTACCGTTCGATCAACTCGCCGAACGCACGGTCATCGTCGGACTGGGCGCGGCGCACCAACGATTCGTCCGGGACGGCCTTCAGTTCTTGGGCCACAGTTGCCTCGATTAGAGACGCGACGGCGGTGGGATTGGATTCGCAATAGTTTGGAGGCTACGAAGAAAGGCTACGGGTGGGGCCAGATCGTGTCAAGCGCCGCCCCCGGAGAGGCGTGGCCGGGAAGAGCCGGCGAAGCGCGGAGGGCGCGCCGCCTACGCGCGGGCGAGCGCCGGAGAACCGCTGGAGGAAGCCGCGGGGCGCGGCTCGGTCCGATCGATGCGGTGCCGGCGCATCTTGCAGCGAAGGCTGCCGCGGCCGATGTGGAGAAGCTTCGCGGCCTCCACGACGTTGCCACCCGTCCGTGTGAGCGCACCCTCGATCGCCGCCTTCTCGAGTGTGACGAGCGAGATGCCGTCGGCCGGGAAGCGGAGTCCGAGATCGTGGAGACTGGGCGATTCGGTCCCCGTCGTGCCGCCGACACGGGGCAGCGCCAGCTCGGCGGGGCCGATCTCCTCGGTCTTCGCCAGGAGCACAGCCCGCTCGATGACGTTTCCCAGCTCGCGCACGTTGCCGGGCCATGGATAGCGCATCAAGTCACGCTCGGCTGCCGCGTTGAGCCGTCCCGTGCGTCCAAGCTTCCGCGCCACGCGCTCGCAGAGAGCGTGCCCCAGAAGCACGATGTCGTCCCCGCGTTCCCGCAGCGGCGGCACGACGATCGGCACCACGTTCAATCGATAGTAGAGATCCTCGCGGAACCGTCCCTGGCGCACCTCACCGGTGAGATCGCGGTTCGTCGCCGCCAGGATGCGGACGTCGACGGCGATGTCGCGAGTTCCACCCACGCGCCGCACGACCTTGTTGTCGAGGAACTTGAGGAGCTTGGCCTGGAGCTGGAGCGGCAGTTCGCCAACCTCGTCCAGAAAGACGGAGCCGCCTTCCCCCGCTTCGAAGAGACCGATGCGCTGCTGTGTGGCATCGGTGAAAGAGCCCTTCTCGTGGCCGAAGAGTTCGCTCTCCAAGAGCTCGCGCGGAATGGCGGCGCAGTTGATCTCGAGGAACGGTCCCCGGCCGCGCGGGCTCTCGCCGTGAATGGCGCGGGCGAAGAGTTCCTTACCGACGCCGCTCTCGCCCAGGATCAGCACCGACGTGGCACTGGAGAGCGAAACGCTCTGGGCCAGCTCGATGCACTGCCGCAGGGCCGGGCTCTCGCCGAGGATCCGTTCAAAGCGGAATTCCTCTCGCACCCGCGACGATTCCCGCTGCTCGCGCGCCTGCTGTACGGCGCTTCGCCCCGCGGCCTTCAGCAGGCCCTCGACAGCCTCGAAGCGGATCGGCTTCAGGAAGAGGTTTCGGATTCCCAGCTCGTTCATCTCGGCCGCCTCCGCCGCGTTGGAGCGGTCGAGGAAGGCGGCAAGCTGCATCCGCGGCCACCGCTCTTTCAAGCGGCGAACGGCATCCCGGCGTTCGGCGAACGACGGGACTTCATGCGTGGAAGAACGGCCGGACCCCAGGGATCCATCCCCGAAATCGAGAATCGCCAGCGAGCACATTTCCTCCCCCCCGCGGGAGAGGAATTCCTCCACACGATCCGCGACCTGCACCTCGCACTTCTGCGTGGCGACGTGATCGACCAGAGCATCCCGCTCCGGTCCGGCCGGCATGACGATGGCAACGTTGAGATTCAAGGAATTGGACTCCCCCTACGGCGTCGCGCCTGTCACGGTTGGCCGCGGAGCGCGGCGTGCCGTGACGTGGGGGATATCGGCGAGATTCGGGGGCTTGCTTAGCGGAAAAGTATTCCGCTCAGCCTCGCGGGGACGGCCTGAGGCGGTAATCCGTTGCGGGAAATTGGACGGGGCTAGACGCGGCGCTTTTCGAGATGGGGAGCGCCTGGGCAGGCGCCGCGTTTTCGCCCCTTAGAACCGGTACGGCATGTGACCGCTCCGAGGTGCGCTCCTAGAGGTGACAGGAGCTGCTGCCTCGTTTCGCAAGGTACTGCTGGTGATACTCCTCGGCGCGCCAGAAGGTCGAGGCCGGCACGATCTGCGTCACGATCTGCCGCCGATATCGCCCCGACACCTCAAGGCTCGCCTTCGATGCGTTCGCCGCGGCTTCCTGTTCCGGCGAATGAACGTAAATGGCCGAGCGGTACTGCTCCCCGACGTCCGGGCCCTGGCGGTTGAGCGTCGTCGGGTCGTGGTTCTCCCAGAAGACCTTCAGGAGTGTCTCGTAGGTGACCTGGTCTGGATCGTAGGTCACCTCCACCGCCTCGGCGTGCCCCGTCCGCCCCGAACAGACCTGCTCGTAGCTCGGCTGGCTCGGCGCGCCGCCCGTGTAGCCGGCCGCCGTACCGATCACGCCCCGAGTCTGGCGAAAGGTCTCCTCGACGCCCCAAAAACAGCCGGCGGCGAAGGTGGCTTTCTGGAGGATGACAGCCTTCATGGCGTTCGGCTCCTTTCGGCGGGGACGGAACTCTCGAACTTCCGAGTCCATTCCGACAGTAGTTTGACGCGGGTCACGATCAGGAGGGTTCGGAGATTCTTTGCTCCGCATCGCTCTCACGGAAGTTACGAACCCCGGAGATCTCTGAGACCGAAAAGAAGAACCGCCCCGGCGGGTTTCCCTGCCGGGGCGGCGTGTCATTTCGATTCGCGACCAACTCCGAAGCCGGGGGCCGCCGCTACTTCACGACCTCGTAGTCCGCGTCCACCGCACCATCCTCGCCGTCCTTCTTGCCGGGTGCGCCGGGTGCGCCGGGATCGCCCGATCCGCCGGCCGGGTCGCCCATTCCGGGTCCACCCATTCCGGGGCCGCCCTCGCCACTCGCCTTTGCCGCCTCCGCGTAGAGTTTGCCCGAGACCTCGTTCCAGATCTTCGTGAGCTCCTCGCTCCCCGACTTGATCTCCGCGGTGTCGTTCCGCTCCAGCGCCTTCCTCAGCGTCTCCAGCGCGCCTTCGACCTTCGTCTTCGATTCGGCGTCCACCTTGTCGCCGAGTTCCTTCAGCTGCTTCTCGGTCTCCCAGGCGAGCGCGTCGCCGCGGTTCTTCACTTCGATCTGCTCGCGCCGCTCCTTGTCCTCGTCCGCGTGCGACTCGGCGTCCTTCACCATCTTCTGGATCTCCTGCTCGGAGAGCCCGCTCGACGCCTCGATGCGGATCTTCTGCTCCTTGCCGGTCGCCTTGTCGCGCGCCGAGACGTGGAGAATGCCGTTCGCGTCGATGTCGAACGTCACCTCGATCTGCGGAATGCCGCGCGGGGCCGGTGGGATGCCGGTCAACTGGAACCGGCCGATCGTCTTGTTGTCGATCGCCATCGGACGCTCGCCCTGAAGCACGTGGATCTCCACCTGCGGCTGGCTGTCCGACGCGGTCGAGAAGGTCTCGCTCTTCTTGGTCGGGATCGTGGTGTTCCGCTCGATCAGTTTGGTCCCGACGCCGCCCAGCGTTTCAATGCCGAGCGAGAGCGGGGTCACGTCGAGGAGCAGCACGTCCTTCACGCTGCCGCCCAGAACGCCACCCTGGATCGCCGCGCCGATGGCCACCACCTCGTCGGGATTCACGCCGCGGTGCGGCTCCTTCCCGCCGAAGAACTTCTTCACGATCTCCTGCACCTTCGGGGTGCGCGTCGCGCCGCCGACCAGGATAACCTCGTCGACTTCAGAGGCCTTGATCCCGGCATCGGCCAGCGCCCGCTCCATGGGACCGATCGTCCGCTGGAGGAGGTCGTCCACCAGCGCCTCATACTTCGCGCGCGAAAGCGTCACGTTCAGATGCTTCGGCCCGGTCGCGTCGGCCGTGACGAACGGGAGGTTCACGTCGGTCTGCATGACCGTCGAGAGTTCGATCTTCGCCTTCTCCGCGGCTTCCTTCAGCCGCTGGAGCGCCATCGGGTCCTTCCGGAGATCGATCCCCTCCGCCTTCTGGAACTCCTCCGCAAGCCAGTCGATGACCTTCTTGTCGAAGTCGTCGCCGCCCAGGTGGGTATCGCCGTTGGTCGACTTCACCTCGAAGACGCCGTCCCCGAGTTCCAGGATCGAGATGTCGTACGTGCCGCCGCCCAGGTCGTAGACGGCGATCTTCTCGTCCTTCTTCTTGTCGAGACCGTAGGCCAGCGCGGCCGCCGTCGGCTCGTTGATGATCCGCTTCACTTCCAGGCCCGCGATGCGGCCCGCATCCTTCGTCGCCTGACGCTGCGCGTCGTTGAAGTAGGCCGGGACGGTGATGACCGCCTCGGTCACCTTCTCGCCAAGGTAGTCCTCCGCCGTCTGCTTCATCTTCTGGAGAATCATCGCGGAGATTTCGGGAGGGCTGTATGACTTGTCACCCAGCGGAATCTCCACCCCGCCGCCCTTCGCGTCGCGGACCGCGTAGGGAACGTTCTTCGCCTCGGTCGAAATCTCCGAGTACTTCCGGCCCATGAACCGCTTTGCCGAGTAGACGGTGTTCTGCGGATTGGTGACGGCCTGCCGCTTCGCGACCTGGCCCACCAGACGCTCGCCGCTCTTCGTGAACGCCACGATGGAGGGAGTCGTGCGATTTCCCTCGGCGTTCGCGATCACGACCGGCTCGCCGCCTTCCATCACGGCCACGCACGAGTTCGTGGTGCCAAGGTCAATGCCGATGATCTTTCCCATTGCTCCCTCCGTTCCGTTGAATTACTTCTCGATCTTGATTTGAATTTCGCGGGCCTTGGCCTCCTCGGCCTTCGGAACCCGGACCTCCAGCACGCCGTCGCGGTAGAGCGCCTCGATCTTGTCGGCGGCGACCGCCTTCGTGAGCGTGAACGCGCGCTCGAAAGCGCCGTAGACCCGCTCCACGCGATGGTACGTCGTGTCGTTCTTCTCGACTTCACGCCGCTTCTCGCCGCGAACGACGAGCTGATTGTCGGCGATGGTGATCTTGATGTCTTCGAGCTTGATCCCCGGGAGTTCCGCCTTCACGACGTAACTCTCCCGGCCCTCTTCGATGTCGACTCGCGGCGACCAGAGCGCCTGCGTTTCGCCCTCCGGCGCGCGGCTGGCGAGATCCTGGAATAGCCGGCCCATCTCGTTCTCGAGGGTAAGCATCTCGCGCATCGGATTCCAACGTACGAGCGTCATGGTTGTTCCTCCTGTCCCGTGGCGGCAACGACGCGGCCACCCTGGCCACGCCAGAAACTCGCAGGAGGACTATTGCACCGGTCGTGCCAGTGCGAATGCATGACACTAAAGCTATATTTTACAATAGGTTGTTAGATTAATTCAGAAACGGATACGCGTTCCAGAATGGGACAACTGTTTCAATTCGAAGCGCTATAGCGCTTCAATATGGAACAGCTACAACCTGTATTCTCTCATCTTTCGCCAAAGGGTGGAACGCGAGATTCCGAGGCCTTTGGCAGCCCGGGTCGTATTCCCGGCGTGGTGAACCAGGACTCGGGCGATGTGCTCCCGCTCCAGCTGAGACAGCGTCATCGCTTCCGAATAGGGAAAGGCTGCTCCTTCGTGAAGGAGCTGGATCGGCGCCTCCCGGAAGGAAGGGGGGAGATCGAGGTGGCTGATCTCCGGGCCTTCGGTGATCACCGCGGCCCGCTCGACCGCGTTCAGAAGCTCGCGGACATTGCCCGGGTAATCGTAGTGAATGAGGTAGTACTGGGCACGCTCGCTGAAACGCTCCACTCGTTTCCCAAGTCGTGCCGCGGCGCGCTCGCGGAAGAAGTTCGCCAGGATCGGAATGTCCTCCCGCCGCTCTCGAAGCGGAGGGAGCTCGATGTGGAAGACGCTGAGCCGGTAGTAGAGATCCTCCCGCAGTCTTCCCTCGGCGAGCGCCTTCCGGATATCGAGGTTCGTCGCCGCGACGATTCGGACATCGACGCGAGTCGATTCCGTGCCACCCACGCGGCGCACCTCGCCGTTCTGCAGGGCGCGGAGGAGTTTCACCTGGACGCCGGGCGCCATCTCCGCGAACTCGTCGAGGAAGAGCGTCCCGCCATCCGCCTGCTGCATGAGCCCCTGGCGATCGGCGACGGCGCCGGTGAAGGCGCCGCGGACGTGGCCGAAGAACTCGCTCTCGAAGAGCGTCTCGGTGATGGCGGCGCCGTTGACCGTCACGAACGGCCGATGCGCGCGGCGGCTGGAGAGATGGATGGCCGCCGCCGCCATCTCCTTCCCGGTTCCGCTCTCGCCGGTAAGCAGCACCGAGCTGTCGGTGGGAGCCACCTTCTCGATCAGCCGGAAGACGCGCTGCATGCGGGCACTGACGCCGATCAGATTCTGAACGACCGACCGCCGCTCCCGCTCCAGTTCGCGCTTCCGGGCGCGCGTCTCGGCCGTAGGCGCCGACCCCGCGTCACCGAACTCCCAGAGACCCCGGGCCCCCGGATCGGTCGCCGCAAGCTCCGCCGGTGCGCGTTGACCCGAGGGCGGGCGCTTCCTAGAATCGCGGCCTGAATGGGTCATCTTGAACGGACACTCCTCTTTGTCGGCGCCGTCGCGGCCTGTCTCACGGCCGCCGCCGGATTCGCGGACGGTTCTCGTGCGGGCCTGCTCCTCGCCCCGTGGCTATCGGCGCATGCCCTCTATCTTTTCGGCGCCTGGCTCGTCCTGGCACGGGGCGCCCGCCTCCGGACGTGGCTGCTGATCGCGATCGGGCTCCTGCCGCGGCTCATGCTCCTGCCGACGGAGCCGCGCCTCTCGGAGGATCTCTACCGCTACCTCTGGGACGGCCGCCTGATGGTCGAGGGCGTGAATCCCTTTCCTCACGCGCCTGCCGATCCCGCGCTGGAACGCTACCACGACGCGCTGCTGGGCCGCCTCAACCACGCGGACGTGCCGACGATCTATCCGCCGATGGCGCAGTTCCTCTTCGGCGCGGCCGCCCGTCTGGCTCCAGAGCCGTGGGCCTGGAAGGCGACGCTCCTGGCCCTGGAGGCGCTTCTCCTCGCGGCCCTCGTGTCACTGCTTCGCGCGCGCGGGCTTCCCCGGGAGCGGCTCCTGCTCTACCTCTGGAATCCGCTCGTGATCGTCGAGAGCTTCGGGAGCGGGCACGTCGACCTGGCCGCCGCGGCGTTCCTGCTCTTCGCCCTCGCGCTGCACGAACGGGAGCGCCTCCGTCTCTCCGGCATGGCGTTCGCCGCCGCCGTCCTGGTGAAGTATATGCCCCTTCTCCTCGTGCCGGCGCTACTGCGCCGTCGCGCCTTCGGAACGGTGGGGGCCGCGGCGCTCACCGCCGCCGCCCTCTTCATCCCCTTTCTTGCCGCCGGCCCTGCGCTCTGGACCGGCCTCGCGACCTATCTCCGTCACTGGGAATTCAACGGATCGCTCTACGCGCTGGCGAGGCCACTCTTCGAGACCGGAGAGCCGCCACGACTCCTTCTCGCGGCCCTCGTGGCGGCGGCGGCGGTGATCGTGGCGTGGCGGGCACGGACGCTCTCTGGAGCGGCGCTCTGCCTCCTCGCCGCCTGGATCCTGGCAAGCCCCACGGTCTATCCCTGGTATCTCGTCCTGCTGGTCGCGCTGCTGCCGCTCCATGCCGACGCGGGGCTTCTCTTCTTCAGCGGATTGGTCGCGCTCTCCTATGCGGCGCTCGGAGCCGCCCGCGCGACTGGAATCTGGACGCTGCCTGGATGGATTCCATGGGTCGAATATGGGGGATGGGCCGCCGCGTCCCTCGTGGTGGCACTGTCGCTCCGCGCGCGCCGCTACCGGCGGACGGAGGCGTGCGCCACCGAGAGCACGCCGACATAGAGGAAGCCGAAGAAGTAGAGCAGGAAGAACGGAATCGACGCGTATCGCTCGGCCTGGAAGAGCGAGAGCATGGCCCAGGCGAAGTAGCCGCCAAGTCCGAGTTCCAGGAGCGCCCAGCCGCTCACGGGGGCCCGGTAGCGCTTCCGCCGCCATGAATCGCCGCGCGCCGCGATGCGGAACTTGGGTGTGCGGATGAACCCCCCTCGCGTTCCGAAGAGCGCCCCCAGCACCGCTCGCGTGTTGTTCACGGCGAGCCCGATTCCGAGCGACATGACGAACGGAAGGTACTGGATCCGCCTCATCCACCCCCCGCGCAAATCTTGCTGCGCGACGCCGAAGTAGACGAGCGTCGAGACGGTCGCGGTCAGGAAGAGGAGCGTGTCGGCGATCGTGAAGAGAAGGCTCCGGCTCTCGTAGCGCTCGAGCACGACCGGGTAGACGATGAGGGAAAGAAGGAGGAGCGCCACGTAGGCCACGTTGTACGTGAGATGAAAAGTCGCCTCGACCTTCACCGCGAGCGGCGCCGGCGATCGCCAGATCACCGGGAGGAGCTTTCGCGCGACCTGGATGGAGCCCTTCACCCAGCGGTGCTGCTGCGCCTTGAAGGCGTTCATCTCGACCGGTAGTTCCGCCGGGCAAGCGACGTGCGGCGCGAAGACGAAGCGCCATCCCTTCAACTGGGCGCGGTACGAGAGATCGAGGTCCTCGGTCAGCGTGTCCGACTGCCAGCCCCCCGCGTCGCGAATGCACGCCTTGCGCAAGACTCCGGCCGTGCCGTTGAAATTGAAGTACGACCCGCCCACCATGCGCGCCGTGTGCTCCACGATGAAGTGTCCGTCGAGGGAGATTGCCTGGGCGCGCGCGAGAAGCGAGTAGGTCTCGTTCAGATGTTCCCAGCGCGACTGCACCATCCCGACCGTCTCGTCCTGGAAGTACGGCACCAGCGCGCGGAGAAACCCCGGGGGCGGCACGAAGTCGGCATCGAAGATGGCGAGAAGATCGCCCGACGCCCGCTCCAGCCCGTACTGCAGCGCTCCCGCCTTGAATCCGGAGCGATCGGTGCGGCGAAGATGGACGACGTTCACTCCCTGGGATCGCCACCACGCCAGGCGCTCCGCCGCGATCTCCACGGTCGCATCGGTGGAGTCATCGAGCAGCTGGATCTCGAACCGATCGCGCGGATAGTCGAGCCCGGCCGCCGCGTCGAGAAGGCGCTCCACGACGTAGCGCTCGTTATAGACCGGGAGTTGAACGGTGACGCGGGGCCATTCGCTCGGAGGCGCGGGAGGCGCGGCGGCAAGATCACGCCGCCGATAGAGGCGAACGAGGTGAAGACGGTGGATTCCATACGCGGCCAGCACGACCCAAACCAGGAGGTAGAGGGTCAGGAGAAGGTCGCCGGCCAGCGGCGAACGAAATGCGATCGGGAGCATCATGAGGGGAGCCCCATCCTATCGATCCTGGCCCACCTGTCAACGGGCCCGCGCCCGGGACCATTGACCGCGTGGGCAAAGCTCTGCTAACGTGCCGTCAGGCAAGGAGTTGCTGTTCACCTGGGCAGGGAGGCCGCACGTGGCGCGCGCGTTTCTCATCGGGAACGGTTCCCTGACCGCTTTGGGTGACCGAAGCGGCGCGCTCCTGGAGTTATACGCTCCCTCGATCTCCCCCGAGACACAACTCATCCGCCGTCCAGCCCGGCTTGGACTCGCGGTCGACGGCCTCCTTCGCTGGCTGCCCGACAGTTTCGAGACGCGAACGGGGGAACCGACCGACGCGCCGATCGCCGACGTCTCGCTCCTCTCCATCGATCCCGGCCTTGGTCTCGAACTCTGGATCGAGAGCTTCGTCGACGCGCGCCTTCCCGTCCTGATTCGCCGCGTGCAGATCGCGAATCGCGGAATCGTTCACCGGGAGCTGACTCTCTATTTCCATCACGACCTCCGCCTCGCCGGCGGCCGTCCGCACGAGAGTGTTCGCCGCGACGTCGAATCGGGCGGAATTCTCCATACATCCGGACGACGCACCGTGCTCTTCAACCTCGAAGGTCCCGAGGGAACGGGCGTGGCGCTGGCCAGAACCGCGAGCCGGGCCACGGAGAACTCGGCCGGCGCCGACACCGAGGCGATGGACGGCCGCGCGAAGTCCCAGGCGGAAGCGGCCGGCTATGCCGATTCGGTCGGAGGCGTGGCCCTCTCCCTCCCGCCCGGCGGTTCCGCGATGGTGACCGCCTGGCTTGCCTGCGCGGACACGCCGGAAGACGCGCGGCTGCTCGACGTCGAGTTTCGGCGCGAAGGGGTCGCCTCCTCCCGAACGAGGACGCGGGGGCACTGGAATTTCTGGTCCAGCGAAGGAGCGCGCGATGTCGCCGATCTGCCCGAGGCGGTCGGCGCGGTCTACGGGCAGAGCCTCCTGGCACTCCGGCTTCACCAGACTCCCGAGGGCGCGATTGTCTCCGGCATGGAGGAAATGTCCGCTCTCGCGCCGGGAATCGAATCGCGCTGGTGCTGGCTTGCCGACGCGGCGATCGCGGCCGACGCGCTGGGCCGGGCCGGATACCTCGGCGCGGCGCGGCGCTACTTCTCCTTCGTCGCCGACGCGGCGCGGCGCGCGGGCAGGCTCACGGCCGTCTACGAGCCGTCGGGCGCCGCGGTGATGATCGCGGGAGAGCCGGAGCGTTCCATCCTCGGGACCGCGCTCCACCTCTGGGCCGTCGCGCGGCACCTGGAGCGCGAGCGCGATGTCGAATTCCTGGCCCCGATGTGGGAGGCGCTGCTCGTGCCCGCGGCGGAGCGCCTGGCGGGATCGCTCGATCCCCGTACCGGCCTTCCCGTCTCGACCGACTGGTGGAACGAGCGGCCCGGCATGCACGCCCCGGTCGCGGGCGCGGTGCGCGGCGGGTTGCGTGGCGCCGCGCGGATCGCGGCGTCTCTGGGCGAGGCGGGCCGCGCCCGTGCCTGGTCGGCCGCGGCCGATCGAATCGCCCGCGCGCTGACCGGAGCGTTGGCCTCCGGGCCCTCGGGTGCGTTTCGCCGATCGCTGGCGCAGGAAGGAAGCACCTGGCGCCCCGACGACACTGCCGACGCCTCGCTCCTTCTCCTGGGTCTCCTGGACGATTTCGAGCCTGAGGATCCGCGCGTTCGCGCGACCGTGACGGAGGTGAAGGAGCGGCTCTGGGTCAGGACGGGGACGGGCGGCCTGGCGCGCTACGAATGCGACCCGGTCGGCAGCGTGGGCGGCGAGGTGGCATCGCCGGTTGAGGTGCCGGGGAGCCCGAACGTGGCGGCGACGCTCTGGCTGGCGCTCCATTCGATTCGTGCCGCGCGGAGACTCCAAGATCTGGAACCGGCCCGGACGATTCTCTTCTGGGCCGCGGCCCGCGCCGAGGGAATCGGACTCCTGCCGGAACGGCTCCATCCCTATCGGGGGAGAACCGTGGGGCCGGCACCTTCGCTCGTGGCGCACGCGTGGTTCGCGCAGGTGGCGATTGATTACAGCGAGAAGGTGCGGATTCTTACGCGCTGCGAGCGTTGCGGCGAACCGGCTCCCGCGCGTCGCGAGCGGCGCCGGCCCGGAATCCCGGCGGCCCGAGCCGGATCACTTCCAGGAGTCGTCGCCGACCTGTAGCGTGAACGCGGCGCGTACGAAGCGCTCGCTCACACCCAACTCCTCGCGGTTTCCCCGCGATCCCGCTTCCAGCGAGAAGTCGACGGTCCCCCCCTTGTCCTGCGTCACGATCCCCGTTCCCAGCGAGAGCGTCCATTCCTTCACGCCCGCCGTTCCTCCGGCGATCGTCGAGGCGCCCGCTACCGGGAGCAAATCGGGCCATTGCAGGTAGCTGAGTCCGATCCGGATCGGGAGACGCCCGCGCCAGGATGTCCCGTCCTCGCTCCTTCTCCCCAGGCGTTCCACGCCGACGGAGAGACGCTGCATCGGTTGCAAGTCGACGAGATCGCTGGCGAGGGAAGAGCGGTCCCAGTTCGCGCGGCGGTACTGGGCCGCGACGCGCCACCGTGAGAAGACCGGCGTGCTGGCGCCGAGCACCATGCCGGCGGGAATGATGAGGTTCTTCCCGCTCTGCTCCACCGTGGTGCCCGCCGCCCGTCCGATCGTCGTGAGCGGCAGCCGCCGCTTGGTCTCCATCACCCCTCCCAGGGTCCATCCGCGCACGGTTCCCTGCACGCCGAGCCGCCACCGTCCCTGCCGTTCGTAGCGGCTCTCCAGCGTGTCGCGGGAGGTCGCGAGGTCGGTGTCGGCGAAATCACGAGTCCACTCCTCTCGGTAGTAGCCGGCGATGATTTCGTGATCGATGCCGAAGCGGAGCGACGGGGTGATCTCACGCGAGGCGGTGATGCGAATGAGCTGCATGCCGCCCGTGCCTTCGATGCGAAGGGCGGAAGGCGTGCCGGCGGTATCGGGGCGATCGATGTGGAACTGGGCGTCCGTCGCGACAGCGTAGGACGCGCCGAGCACAAAACGGCCGGGAAGGCGGACGACAGCACGAATCGAGGGAATTTCGGTCTCGCTAGCGCTCTCCGAGGCGCCGCCCGCGCTCTTCACCTGGCGGTAGGCGGGGACGATCGTCCCCTGCAAGAGGAAGTGCCGCACACCCGCGGTGGAGGCCGGGTTCACCTGCGAGAAGAGATCGACGCCGAACTCCGCCACTCCGGCACCGCCCATGGCCCGCACCCGGGCCCCTTCGTCGAGTTGCGGCTCGCCCAATCCGCCGACCGAGTAGACCGACGTGGCGTGCGCGACCGTCGACAGGAGCGCCAGCATGGCAAGGGCGAGGATGGAGAGGAGGCGCGAACTCATGCGATCAGAATCTCCCCGGCGGCGGCGTGGTGATGCTCACGCGAAGCTCGATCGGGTTCGTCGATTCGCGGGACTTGAGGCGGATTTCCTTGTTGGTGTACCCGTTCTTCAAGGTAAGCAAAATCCCCTCGTTGATGGCGCCGGGCGCGCTCCATTCCCGGATGAGTGACTGCGGGAGCGCTACCGTGATGACGCTGTCGGCGAGGCCCGTGTACGCGATCCTCGTCTTGGAGACGAGCACGGTCGAATCGGCCGAGATCGAGGCGAGCGTGCTTGCGGACTCCAGCCAGGCGCCCCGGATTCGACGCACCTCCAAGTCGACGGTGCGATTGCTCGAGAACACGGGGCTATCGGCCGCGACCCGAAGACGAATCGTCGCTTCGTTCACGGTGGACCCTTCCGCGACCGCCGCCGGCGTGAAATGGAGTGGAACGGACCACTCGTTGGGTCCCCCCAGTATGAGCGTCGAATCGGCCCCCGTGGGCGCCGGCAGGCCGGGCGAATGAAGCGCGAAATCGAGCGGAATGGCGGTCGAGACCGTATCCCTCTCCAGATTTCCAGAGACGGTGTGATCGTAACCGATCTTCAGCACCGCCTTCCCCGCCTGCAACCCGATCAACTCGCTTCCCCCTACGCCGTAGAGCACCAGCCCCGGCAGCGACGAAGGATTCTCCGCCCAGCCTCTGATCTGCGAAAAAATCGACGGCGGGATCGCAATGCGAAAGGGCGCCACCAGGATCGAGTCGACGCTTCCTAGAGTCAGGCCGGTCACCGGTCCGGGATAGGCGGCAAGCGTGTCGTAGGCCGTCACCGTCGTGGCGAAGTTGACCACGAAGGCCGTGCTCGGGATCGAGACCTCGGCGTCGAAGGGGATCTCGAGGGTGACCGAGGTGATCGAAAGGGTGGGATCGGTCGTATCGGGAAGGGTCCACGAGGCGATGCGGAAGAAAGCGCGCGAATCGAAGCTCCCCTCCGTTCCGACCAGAAGCGTGGCCCCGAAATTGGCGGCTCCAGGTGAAACGTACGTGTCGCGGTCGGGATTCAGCGCATCGCGGCCCGTCTCTCCGAACCCCCCGGGACCCCGAAGGAGCCGCTCGTTGCCGAGCAGCCGGCCCTCCTTGCTGGAGCATCCCCACCCCCCCAAGACCAAAAGGGCGAGGAGGATCGCGGGGACCGAGCGGGAGAAACAGGTTGGACGCATGGCCGCCCATGATAATCCGTTGTGGCTGCGCACGCTAGAGAAAGGCATTTCCCCCTAGAACCGCCTCTCTCCGCTCCAGTTCCGCATTCCCCATGCCGATACCTAGAAACGCGTAGCAAGAAGACCGAGGAGGGGGCATTGGCGAGACGAGAGAAAGCCAAGAAATCGAATCAGGCGCCGCTGCCGTCGGCGGCGGAGAGCCGCGAGCAGCTTCGTGACGCGCTGGCCCGGCGCTACGCGTTCGGTGTCGCCTTCCTGATGTCGGTGCTGGGGTACACGGCCTATCAGCTCACTCCCGGCGAGGCGCTCGGCGTTCCCGCCGAGGTCCGCCAGCACGCGGCGGCGGCGTTCGGAGCCGTCGTCGTGGCTTCCACGGGGCTCCTTGGCCTACTCGCCTTTCGCCGCCGCTTTTCAGAGATGGAGCGAGTCCGAAATCTCCGCGCGCAGCTCACGATTTATCGCGTGGGCGAGACGCTGGAACGGCTTGATCACGAGGACGAACTTGTCCGCTGCGCGCTGGACGTGATCGCGGATGGGACCGGCCTCTCGTTCTGGGCGATCTATCGCCGCAACGAGAAGGACGGCGCCTTCCGGCTGACCGCGGTACGGGGACTTCCCGATGCCGCTCGAGTGGAGCTGGCTCCCGATCCTATCGGACCGAACGCCCTTTCACCTGCCACGCGAGCGGCCTGGCTGCTCGACACGATCGTCTCTCGCGATGCAGGTTCCGCACCCGGATACGCCTTCCCCGCCCTCACGGCGGGGCTAGGCGCCGACCCGATCGTGGTCTCGGTCCCGCTTACCGACCGTGGCGAGGCGGTGGGCGTGCTCCAGTGCTTCGTTCCGCGCCGCCGCGGCTTCGAGGGGGACCAGCTGGCGCTCGTCCGCTGGACCGCGTCGCAACTCGCCGTCGGGCTGAAGCGGCTCAAGATGGAGCGCCGCGACCGGATGCTCGCCACCTACCTGCGCGGAAGCAGCGAGATGGTGCTCTTGCTCGACGCCGAGGGATGCGTGGCCGACGCGAACGATGCGGCCGAGCGCGCCCTGGGCTCGGCGCTGGGGACGTTGCGCGGGCGCCATGCCTCCGAATTCGCCACCGAGGAGGCATCGGGGAGGCCGTTCGGTCCGGGCAGCCTCGGAACGGAAGGGAAATCGGCTCAGCTCGCGCTCCGGCTTCGCGCGGTCGACGGCCGCGGCTTCCCCTGCGACGCGACGGTCACGGCGATCGCCCATCCGGAATCCGGAGAGAGCGCCTGCCTGGTCATCGCCCGCGACGTGACCGAACGCCGCGAGCGGGAAGCAGCCCTCCGCGCGAATTCGGACGCGCAGCGACACCTGAACGACCAGCTGCGGCAGGCGAATGGGCGCCTGGAAGATGCCCGCACCATGCAGCAGCAGTTCCTGGCCAACACCTCGCACGAGCTTCGCACGCCGCTCAATAGCGTGATCGGATTCGCGACGCTCCTGGAGCAGGGGGTGGCGGAGTCGGCCGAGGAGGTTCGCTCCTTCTCCAATTCGATCCGCACCAGTTCGGAACACCTGCTCGGGCTCCTGAACGACATCCTGGATCTCGCCAAGATGGAGGCCGGGCGCCTCGATCTGAGCGTGGAGCGCGGAGACGGCAGGGACGCGGTCCGGGCCGCCGTCTCCACCGTCGCCCCGGACGCCGGCGGAAAGGGGCTCGAACTGCGAGTGGACCTGCCGGAAGGGGAGCTCGTCTTCCGGCATGATGCGGCGCGCTTTCGCCAGGTGATGCTGAATCTGGTCGGCAACGCGGTGAAGTTCACCGATCGCGGCGAGGTCTCGGTGCGCGCGTGGCGGGACGACGATCGTGCCGAAGTCTGCGTCGTGGTGGCCGACACCGGAATCGGCATCCCGCTCGACCGTCAGTCGCAACTCTTCACCAAGTTCGAGTCGCGCGAAGGATCTTACGCGCGGCGGCGGCCCGGAACCGGCCTCGGCCTCGCCATCTCGAAGGGCCTGGTCGAGGGAATGGGCGGTTCCATCACTGTCGAAAGCGAGGGAGCGAACCGCGGGACGCGCGTTCGGCTCTCCTTCCCCGTCGAAGGCCCTCCGGCGGACCCGCTCGTGGCCGCGACGGCGGCCGGGACACAGCCGTAGCCGGGAGGTAGCCATGAAAACACGCATTCTCGTGGTCGAGGACGATCCCATGAACGCGAAGCTCTTCCAGCTGATCCTGGCGCGGAAGGCGGACTTCGAGGTGGTCGTGACCGAGGATCCCGCCTTCGTGATCGAGGAGTTGCGCTCCGGGCGCACCGCCCTGGTGATCATGGATGTCTGGCTGTCGAACAGCAGCTACCAGGGAACGCCCGTGGACGGCCTGGCGATCACCCGGATCTTGAAGAATGACCCCCAGACGCGCCACGTTCCGGTCATTCTTGCCACGGCCCACGCGATGAAGGGTTCGCGCGAGAAGTTTCTGACCGACTCCGGCGCCGACGATTACGTGACGAAGCCGATCCTCAGCGCGGACGATCTGATCGAACGGGTCCGCATGCTCATCGGAAGGGGAAGCCATGCCGCGCCGCCTGCTGCTCGTTGACGACGAGCCACACCACCGGAAACTCCTGCGCATGATCCTGCGCAAGGGCGACTACGAGTTCTTCGAGGCGGACGATGGCAACGAGGCGTTACGCCTGCTCTCCGAGGAACCCATCGACCTCGTCCTCCTCGATCTCATGATGCCTCCCCCGAACGGGTTCGACGTCCTGGTCGCCATCCGGGGAAACGAACGGCTTCGGGATCTCCCGGTGATCGTGGCCAGCGCCTCGACCTCGCCGGAGGACGTGGAGCGGAGCCTGGAGCTGGGCGCCGTCGACTACTTCATGAAGCCGCTCTCGGAGTGGGACATCCGCTTCCAGCTTCCGATCAAGGTGCGGAACGCCCTCGCGCTCCATCAAGCCTCGGACGCACAGCTCCGGGCGGAACGGATGAAGGCCGTATCGGCGATGGCCGTGGCGCTGAACCACGAGATCAACAATCCGCTTCAGGTGATTCAGGGGAACGCGCAGCTGCTGCACGTCCTTCCGAACCTGGCGCCCGAGGCGCGGGAAAAGGTGCAGCGGATCCGCGCGGCGACGGAGACGATCGCGAACCTCACGCACCGTATCTCGGCGCTTCGCGACGTGGTGACGACCGACTATCCCGCGGGGAATCGATTGACGGTGCCGATGGTGAATCTGAAGGCAGCGCCGGGGGAGGATGAGGCGATCGCGAAGCGGCTGGAGGAGCAACCCGGCCCGGCCTGGGGCGCGGAACCCGGCGGGACTACCGACCGATCGTAGGGTAGATCCAGTCCAGGATGAGGAAGTTGAGCCGCCCGATCAGGAGCGCCACGCGCCCCATGACGGTGAAGCCGAACGCGGCGCCGAAGGAGATCATGAGGAACCAGGTGCCGAGCCGCGCGATCGGCCTGGTAACGGCGTTCTGTTCCTTCGAGAAGAAGAAGTAGATCAGGACGCTGTAGACGCCGACGATGAAGATGAGCGAGACGAGCGTCGGCCCGTCGAACGCCTGGAGCGGGCGAATCGTCCTCGCGATCTGGGGCATCACCTCACCGTGAATCCGCCGCGTGAAATCAACCCCGATGTAGTACGCCACGTAGATCGCCAGCGCGTAGCGGGAAATCCATCCGATGCGCGGCGCCGACCGCATATAGAGCATCAGCCCCAATAGCCCCGGCACCAAGAGATCCCAATTCGTCTTGAAATCCTGCGCCATCGGAATGAAGAGATTCGGGAGAAGTGTCTGGTTCAGCACGATCCCCACGTAATAACCGAGCGAGACGCCGGCGAAGAGGCTCTCCGTGAACCGGAAGAAAGGGTTGTCCTTGTAGAGGAAGGAAAAGGCGGCCAGCGTGAGGAACGCGGCCAGCCAGGTTCCGATGAGGTCCATCTGCATGGCTACGCGCCTCCCGCCCGATTGCCGCGCGTCAGGAAGAACGCGAGATTGCCCAGGAAGATGAGACCCAGGATGACGCCATGGAGCACGGTCTGACCGTCCATCCCCTTTGTCGCCGTGAAACCCACGGTCTCGCCGTAGAACTTCCGGAAGGACGCATGCTTGGCCGCCAGCAGCTTCTCGTACTCAGCCGCGCCCTTCATGCCGCCCAGCATTCCCACTAGCTGCCCCGAATTCAGGAACGCGTAGTACTTGGGCGCGCTGACGGCCGTGGGGCCGATGATGACGGGAGTTCCGAACTGAGAGTGAACCTGCGTGATCCACCACTCTCCGATGAGCCCCGTGGCGACGGTGAAGACGAGATCGATCTGCCGAACGGTCCGGATGCCCTGCATGATCGGAAATTCAGATAGCGGGCGGCCGTTCACGTCCGTCGGGAAGGACGACGTGATGTCCTGTCCGAGCGTCCGCATGACCGCCGCGGCGCCGTCTTTGTAGCCGAGGTTGATGTAGTCCACGCCGTACTTGGCATCCGGGTATTCGGCCGTCACCTTCGCCACCACCTGGTTCGCCAGGTCAAGGCCGCCGAGCGGGTAGAACGCGCTCACGATGACGCGCACTTTCTTGAGGAGGCACTGGCGAAGGAACGCCTCGGCCATCGGATCGTTCTCGGGCGCCGACGAGGGCCCGTAGTCGAACGAGAGCCAGACGATGTCGCCCGGCTCGAGCGCTTCGATGAACTCGAACGCGCTCCGGGTCGATGATGTGGTCGTCACGGGAAGCCCGATGGGAATGACGATGGGGATCGTGACGCTCAAGAGAACGAGCAGGAAGACCCAGCGGCGGTCGAGCGCCAGGAGGCGCTGGAAGAAAGCCTGCATGCTACTCGCCCTTCCCCAGGCCGAGGTAGCCACGCTCGATGCCCAAGATCACGCGGATCGCCATCGAACCGGCGCCGAGGGCAGCCCCGATGATGATCCCCGACTGCGCGGCGCCGTTCGGGATATCCATGATCCACTCGGTCGCCCGCCCCATGAACTGGCTCGCGGCGGCGGCCGACGGCGCGAGGGCGGGAAACGGCGAGGCCAGGAACTCGAGAAGGGGCACCCGCCCGCACATGACGATGGCGCCCGCGATCAGGAGAATCGTCGCCTCGGTGTTGCGAGCGCGGAAGGCACGAAACGCGGCGCTCGCCATGAAGAAGGCGAGAAGCGCGAAGATGGTCGATTGAAGCGGCTGGAATACCGCACTCCAAACCCAGCGAAACGGGGTCGCCGAGCCGTCCGGGAGAAAGCCGATGCCCTTCCCCGAGATGGCCCCGTAGATTCCGAATCCGCCCATGACGAAGAGTCCCGTGAGGAGCACGATGGCGTACGGCCATCCCCGGTCCCGCCGGGAGATCTTCCGGTATCCGTTCGAGACGACGTTCGTAATTCCGAGGAGGAGCGCAAACCCGGCCACGATGATGAGCCACTGGTCGAGGCGCGGGCTCATGCCACTTTCGCCCGAGAGGAATTTCTTCGGGATGTACATCGAGAAGATCGGGATGAGCCCGGCGAAGAAGGCGACGAGAAGCGGGATCTTGCTTCGCAGCGCCGGCGCCCGAAGCCCGAGCGCGATCCCCGCGATGGGAAGGAGCGCGAAGAGGACGACCAGCGTCACACGTCCGAATTCGAGGTTCATTGCGTTTGGACCAGGTCGAGGAACCAGGTCGCACCGAGACTGACGGCGACGATGCCGACGATCCCGACCGTGAGGAGCACTAATTTGGCGATGTCCTGCCCGCGCATCGAGCCGAGAAGCACCGGTTCGCGCGACAGGTAGGCGCTCGCGGCGTAGAGCTCCTCACCGATGAGCGTGTAATCGCACGTCGCGACGAAGAACGGCAACTGGGTCGGATCGGCTTGCCCAGCAATCTGAATGGCTCCGGTCGACTGCCCCGTCTCGGCCAGGATGAGCGATTCCGCGAAGAAGTAGCCGACCAGGAAGATCGCGGCGGGCTTCTCGCGCGTCATCTGCGCGGAGACGGCCGCCGTGAAGGCGAACTGGTCATAGGTGACGTAGTGGACCATGTCTTCCCGGAACAGATCCGGGCGCCCCTCGGCCAAGTACGCCGAATGAACGGCTTCGCGCGCCGAGATGAACGTGAGCGGGTCTTTATTCGGAACGTCGAGATCGGTGCCGTAACGGGCCGTGGCGCGCGCGACGTGCCCGAGGATCGCGATACTCGCGATCGTTTGGATCTCGTCCATGCTTTGGATGCCGGGGATGTAGAGCACTTTCTTCCCGAGCTCGGTGGCGCGCCCGATCGCCTCGTCCACGGCGTTCAACCCGGCGATCCGGCGGATGAAGATCGGCTTCCCAGAACGGGCGAAGGCGATCGAGCTGAGGATGAAGATAATGAAAAGCACCGAAGCGACGAGCGAGTTCGTCCGCTCCGGGCGGAACCAATTGTCATGGGGCGAGACCGGGTCGCTCACGAGCGCGGGGCCGACGGCGCCCGCGATGCCGAGCGAGTCGGGGGTCTCGGCCCCGCGCACGCGCAGTTCATACCGGTAGGTCTTCCCATCCTCGGCCGAAGCGTCGACATAGCGCTGCACGCCCGGTTTCACCGTCTGGAGTTCCACGAATTCGTCGGCGGGCGGCTCCGAGCGCCGCACTTCCAGCATGGCTCCCTCGGGAAGCGGCGCGGGATCGGTCCATGTGAGGAGGATCGCGTTTCCGCCGTCTCCGGGCCGGTCCACGGCAACGAACGCGGTGGGCGCGGGTAGTTCCGGAGGAGGTGGTGGTGTGGTGACCGGCGCCACGGCCCCGGCTGGGACCGTGCTGAGGAGAAGCGTCAGGACGACAAGGCTCGACGCGGTAAGTCTCACGGAAGCGGACACTAGGCTCCCGCTAGCTGTGGTGTCAACGGGCTTTTCGCCCTCGAAGTCGCATGATCGGCCAGACATAGACCGACAAGGCGGGCCATCGGGAGCAGAAGAAGCGGAGGAAGTCCTTCACGACCTGGCGGGGATGGACCTCGATCCCGCGCGAGAAGAAGGCC
>JANNMC010000324.1:0-1102 GCA_031397435.1 Candidatus Eiseniibacteriota bacterium | reverse complement strand
ATCGCCGAGGACGGCCGCGACTATCGCCGTTCGATCGTACAGACCAACTACCGGCGTCCCGACAACATCTTCGACCGGCATCTCTACGAGAAGGGATCGCTGGTTCTACACATGCTGCGCGCGCACTTGGGCGACGCGGCCTGGCGGAGGTCGATCCAACGCTACATCGCGCGCCACGCTTTCGGGCCGGTGGAAACAGCCGATCTCCGCCGCGCCTGCGAGGAGGAGACGGGGCGGAATCTCGCCTGGTTTTTCGATCAGTGGATCTACGCTGCCGGGCATCCCGAGCTGCGTGTCACGCGGCGCTGGGACGACCGCGCACGGATCCTGACGCTCAAGATCGAGCAGGTGCAGGAGGTGGCCGAGGGAACACCCGCCGCCTACCGACTCCAGATGGCGTTGGAAATCTCGGTGGGAGGCCGATGGCAGAAGATCCCGATCGAGCTCCGCACCCGATCGGAAACGATCCAAATACCGCTCGCCTCACGCCCCGCCTGCGTCGCGCTCGATCCGGCGCACGACGTCATGAAGCTCATGCACTTCGACCGCTCGGACGACGAACTCCGCTTCGGGCTGGCCCGTTCGCCGCATGCGGTGGAGCGAATCCGCTGCGCCCGCGAACTCTCGGCCCGCACGGACGAGAAGACGATCGCGGCGCTCCTTCGCGCCATGCGCGCGGATCGCTTCTGGGGCGTGCGCTCTGCCGCGGCGGTGACGCTCGGGGAGATCGGCCGCCGCGTCCCTGGTCTCGGAGATCGGATCGCTTCCGCCGCTGCCAAGCAGGGTATTCGAGTTCGCCGCGCCGCCATGTGGGCGCTCGGCATGATCGCGGACGAAGCGGCGGGGAAGAAACTCCGCCGTCTCGCGCCGCTAGAGCGGGACTCCTACGCCTCGGGCGTTGCCCTGATCGGCATCGCGCGCTCCGGGGGATCGGGCGCGTACGAGGCGATCGAGGCGGAACTCGGAAGAGAGAGCCACCGCGACATCCTCCAGACGCTCGCGTTCGACGCCTTCGTGACGCTGAAAGATTCGCGCGCCATCGACGACTTCCTCGACTCCACGAGCCCGCGCTATCGGAACGAGCGCCGCGCCTCGGCCACGC
>JANNMC010000259.1:0-9678 GCA_031397435.1 Candidatus Eiseniibacteriota bacterium | reverse complement strand
GCGGGCGTGCGCTTCCGCCTCGACACCGACGGCGCGCTGGTTCCCGACTTCAACGGCCGCGAGTGGCGAAGCGGCAGCACCGGCGACACGAAGAACGCCTACGTTCTCCTCCAACTCGGCGCGGCGGACATCCTCCTGGGACGCGACGATCTCCGCTGGGGCGCGTCGGACAACGGCACGCTCCTGCTTTCCGCGCACGGGCCCGCCATGGATCAGGCGGGACTCCGGCTTCGACTGGGACCGGTGACCGCCTCCTCCTTCTTTGGGAATCTCGACGACATGACGCTCTCCGCGCCGACCGCGCAGGCCCCCGGCGATACGCTTCCCGCGGGGACGGTGGTGCGCCGCCACAT
Organism: Candidatus Eiseniibacteriota bacterium; assembly: GCA_031397435.1. GTDB lineage: Bacteria > Eisenbacteria > RBG-16-71-46 > SZUA-252 > SZUA-252 > SZUA-252. The sequence goes on along the minus strand of JANNMC010000259.1, from coordinate 9,325 downwards.
CACCGGGCATCGCGTCCGCTGGCAGGTGAATCGGTACGTCGCGCTCGGCGCCGCGGAGGTCGTGGTATACGGCGGGAAGGATCGCGGCGCGGAAGCCGAGTACCTGATCCCCGTCAGCATTTACTACGCGACGCAGTGGAACTCCGGGAAGAACGACAACATCCTCGGCGCCTTCACGCTGGAACTACGACCCAATAGCGACATAGAGGTCTATGGAGAACTCCTTGTCGACGACTTCCAGATCGACAACAAGTCGCCCGCGGACAAGGAGCCGTTCGAGGGAGGATTTCTCCTGGGACAGCGTCTCTACAATCCGCTGGGCCTCGACGGATCGATGCTGCGTGTGGAGTGGGCGCGCGTGGAGCCCTACACGTTCAACCAGGTGCTGCCGTGGAATCGCTATCTCTACAAGAACCAGCCGCTCGGATTTCCGCTGGGCCCCGACGCGCAGTCGCTCGATTTCGAGTTCCGCTACTGGATGTCGGAGCAGATAACCTGGTCGCTCTTCTATCGGAGCGAGGAGCGCGGCGCCACCCGAGTGACCGACCCGTGGCCCGTGTCGGCGTCGGGACCGACCGACACGGAGCCGTTTCCCGAGTTCGACCACGTTCCGACCGGCGTGGTGGAGCAGCGGAGCCGCGTCGCCACCGAGTTCTGGGTGCATCCGCGGCCGGGGATCGATCTGAGGTTGAGTGGAGGCCACATCGACGTGAAGAACGTGGGGAACATCCGCGACGCCGACCAGAGCGAGTGGTTCCTGGAAGGTTCGCTATCGCTAGCCTGGAGCCGCTGGCTGACGCCGGAGCGGTAACCGCCGCAAATCCCGCTTTCCCGCACGCCCTCCACCCTCTACCCTCCACACCCAATGGACCCGAACGATCCGGACGACACCCTTCCGCCTTCCTCGCACCCCTCCTCCTCCTCCATCCACGGCCGCTTCGAGCCCGGGACGCGGCTCGGTACGCGCTATCGCGTGGTCGGCCTCCTGGGGCGCGGCGGGATGGGCGAGGTCTATCGCGCCGACGACCTCGAGCTGAATCAGTCGGTCGCGCTCAAGTTCCTGCCGGAGAAGCTGTCGCGGAACGCCGCGGACCTCGCGCGGCTTCGCCAGGAAGTTCGCATCGCGCGCCAGATCGCGCACCCGAACGTCTGCCGCACCTACGACATCTCGGAGGCCGACGGCCAGGTCTTCGTCGTCATGGAATACGTCGACGGGGAAGACCTCGCTTCCGTCCTCCGACGCCTGGGGCGGCCCACGCCCGACAAGGCGCTCGAGATCGCGCGGCAGCTCTGCCTGGGGCTTGGCGCCGCGCACGAGAATGGCGTCCTCCACCGTGATCTGAAACCGGCGAACATCATGATCGACGGGCGCGGCCGCGTTCGGATCACCGACTTCGGTTTGGCGGGTACCGTGGAAGAGTCGGCGGCGGAGAGCGGGATATCCGGCACGCCCGCCTACATGGCGCCGGAGCAGCAGCGCTCAGGCGCGACATCGATTCAGAGCGACATCTTCTCGCTGGGACTGGTCCTCTTCGAACTCTTCACAGGGAAGCGCGCGGCCGATATGACGCCGGCGCCCGATCCCTCGCGGCATGGCAGCGACAGTTCCGCGCGGCCGCCGTCGAGCATTGTCGGCGACGTCGATCCTGCCGTGGAGCGGGTCATCCTCCGCTGCCTGGAACGCGATCCGGCCCGCCGTCCGCAGTCGGCCTACGCCGTATTCGGCGCCTTGCCGGGGGGCGATCCCTTGGCCGCCGCGGTCGCGGCGGGGGAGACGCCGTCGCCGGAACTGGTGGCGAACGCGGGCGTCGAGGGGAGCGTTCGCCCGCTCTATGCGGGTATCGCCGTGGTTGTGGCGCTGCTGAGTCTGGTTGGAATCTCGGCGATCCAGACGCCGCTTTTCAAGGGCATGGGAAAGCCGCCAAGCGTTCTCGCCGTTCGCGCGGAGGAAGTCCTGACGCGGGTCACCGGGCGGCCGGCGCCGCGCTACTCCGCCCAGGGGATGCGTTACGCGCCCGCGGCGAAGGACTCGCTGTCTCGCGCCGATTCACTGGCGGCGGCGAAGCAGAAGCCGAAGATGAAGCCCGCGCAGGAGAAGCAGTACTGGCGCCGCTGGAGCCCGTCGTCCTTCACGACGGAGAATCTCCATCAGCCGAGCGCCAGTTTGACCGACCCGCCTCAGGCGTACCCGGGGAGCGGGAGCGTCCTCGTGGACATGCAGGGGCGGCTTCTTGCCCTCGAAGTGCTTCCCCCGGCGGGGAGCGACACCCTGGCGGCGCGCGCGACGAACTGGGCCGCCCTGCTCGATGCCGCGGGTCGCGATCCGAGCCGGGTCGTTGCCGTTTCGCCGCCGCCGGCATTCCAGGCGCACGCCGATACCGTGGCGGCATGGCGCCTCTCCGACTCGACCGCGGCCGAGACGACGCTGGTCGCCGCCGCGGCCGCCGGTCACGTGATCCGCGTCGAGACCTACGCGGGACGAAACGCCCTCGGCCGGCTCGCGGTCCAGGTGGACGATTGGGAACAAGACGTGCAGGCGTGGATCAACTTGCTCTTCTTCACGGTGATCCCGGTGGTGGGGAGCATCTTCCTGGCGCGGCACAATCTCCGCGCGAGGCGGGGCGACATCCGCGGCGCGTTCGTCGTCGGGATCTCGATCGTCATCCTCTACCTTCTCGACCACCTCTTCGCGACGAACGTTGGGGAGGCCGGACTCTTCCTCATTCTGTACGGAGCGACGGGGTCGATGGCGCTGGGGCACGCGCTCATCCACGGTGTGACCATGGCGCTGGCCTATCTCGCCATCGAACCCTACGTGCGTCGCCTCTGGCCGAGCGTTCTCGTCTCCTGGGCACGCCTTGTGGCGGGTCGCCTCAAGGATCCGATCATCGGACGCGACGTGCTCATCGGCGTGGCCCTCGGGGCTACCTCGAGGCTCATCACGCTGGCGACGCAGGGGCTGGAACGCAACCTGGGACTCTCCGTGATTCCGGGGCGCCTCTCCAGCGATCTTCTGGATACGATGATCAGCGCACCCCAGATCATGGCGCAGGTCGCCTTCTCATTGGCCATCGGGTTCTTGAGCGCGACCGAGTTCTTCACGCTTCTGGTGATATTCCGGTTCGTGCTCCGGAACAATCGGCTAGCCATCGTCGCGACGCTTCTGTTCTTCGCCCTGGTTAGCCTCGATTACAGCTCCAAGGCCATCGGGATGAACGCGATCACCAATCTCCTGGTCGGAGTTGCCGCGCTGGCCATTGCGCTTCGGTTCGGCTACGTGGCCGCCATCGTTTCGATTTTCGTCGGCGGGCTTGCCGACAGCCTGGCGTGGTCGCTCGACTTCAGCTCGTGGGTGGCGCCGCAGACAATGTTTGCCTGGGGGATCGTGCTCGCGCTCCTGGGCTACGGCTTCATGACCGCCGTGGGAGGGAAGTCGCTCTTCAGCGATCCGCTCAGCGATCCCGTGGCGACGTCCGTGCGAAGGAAGTGAACGACGTAGCGCTCGAGTACGTGCTGTTCGACGGGGCGCCATTCGATTTTCCGCGGGCGCTTCTGCCGGTCATGCCGCCGTTCCGTCCCGCTGCCCTGCGCTGGGGCGCCGACACGCGGCGCGCGGTTCCCGCGTGGGCCGGGTCCGGCCGGCACTACGGCCGTGCCCGCTACGCCCTGCGCGACGCCTACCGACTGAGCGGCGTGGGCCCCGCGGGGGCGCTCCTGGCGCCCGCCTACCACTGCTGCACCATGTTCGACCCCGCCTTGGCGCTTGGCGCGCCGGTGCGGCTCTATGCGGTGGACGAGGCACTCCGCCCCGACCTTGGCGACATCGCTCGGCAACTGGAGCGCCCCGACCTGCCGGTGAAGGCAGTGCTGGCCTCGCATTACTTTGGATTCGCCTACGACCTGCGCGAGCTGGCCGCGCTCTGCCAAGCGCACGGCGTCGCGCTGGTGGAGGACTGCGCCCAGTCCATGCCTTTGGTGACGCCATCCAATGGAATGGGAGTCACGGGGCGCTGGTGCGTGGCCAGCCCCTGGAAGTTCTTCCCCTGCGAGGATGGTGGCGTGCTCTGGTCGGGTACGGGCCAGGCGCTTGATCTGCCGCCGCTACACGCGCCAGGGCTGCGGAGCGAGTTAGCGCAGGTGCGACGCATGTGGGAGCGCGCGCGGCTCCGTCTGCCTCGTGGAGGGCCGGCGCCTGCCGCGGTGGCGGAGCGGGCCGCCGACCCGCGCGAGCAGGAGGCGCAGCGGAGCTCCCGGCGACTGGAGGGGCCATCCCCGGAGTACCAGCGTGAACTGGAGGAGATCGGCTGCGCGGCAGGTTCGCGATGGATCGTCGCGCACTCCGACACGGCGGAAATCGTGGCGGTGCGCCGCGCCAACTACAAGCGATGGGTGCGCGCGGCAAGCGAGCTGCCCCATGCCCGGGCGCCATGGCCCGTGCTCGGACCAAACGACACGCCCTACATGTTCCCCTTGCTGATCGACCACCCCGAGCGGCACTTCGCCCCGCTCAAGCGCGCCGGCCTGCCGATCTTCCGCTGGGACAGCATGGCGGCCTCGGCGTGCGCCACGTCGGCGCGCTACCGGCTGGGGCTGCTGCATCTCCCCTGCCACCAGGCGCTCACCGATGCGGAGCTGGAGTGGATGATCGGGACCGTCGGCAGGGTGCTCCGCGGGGTCCCCCCCACGGCTGAGGTATAGCGTCAGTCCAAATAGTCACGCAAAACGTGACTTTCTGGACCGCTGTCGAGTTAATCCGGGGTGACGAAGGCCGCCCCCCACGCCTCGCGCAGCGCCCCACGCCTCACCCGCGCGGCGCGCTCCAGTGCGCCAAGCGCGCTCCCCGCTCCCAGCGTGAGTGCCTTGTCGCGGCGGGGGATGGTGCGCGAGTACTTCCGCAGTCGCTCCAGCAGTGTGACCACGTCCTGATGCGCGCCAAGGAAGTCCTGCAGCGTTACGATCCGTTTCGCTTCGGCCGCGGCGCCGGCGCCCAACACGGGAGCCAGAAACTCCAGCGTGTAGCGTAGCCGCTTGGCCGCCAGCCGCACCGCGTGGAGCGCTTCAGGCTCCATCGATCGCTCCGCTTCCTCGTACGCCTCGTCCAGGGCCTGCTCGGCCTCCAGCACCAGCCGCGGACCCACCTGATAGGCGGGGGCGCCCCCGGCGGGGACCGAGACGGCCACAGGCGGGCCAGCGGCGATCCATGCGCGTGCGGCCGCCACGAGCCCGGCGTAGCGCTCGGAGTCGAGGGCCTCGATCAGGGCGACACGCTGCTTGGCGCGCCGGATCGAGAGCCCGTTCGCGAACGTCGAGAGCGCGGCCCGCTCCTCCGCCGTCGCCTCCGCTTCCATCGCGGCCACCCGTTCCAATCCCACATCGAGATCGCGCACGCGTCCCAGCGCGCGGCCGACAGCGCGGAGATCCTCGGCGAAGCGGATCTGCGCCTCCTCGGGAATCGCACCCGCGAAGACCTGGAGCGCCATTCGGAGCCGCCGCGAGGCGACCCGCATGTCGTGGAGGTACTCCGGATCGACGCCAAGGCGCGTCCCAGCCTCGTTCCACGCCAGCCGGCCGAACTGCCGCGCCAGCGTCTTCCACGCCACGTCGACGAGCCGGTCGCCGATATGGACCGTGTACCCCCGCTCGGAGAGTTTCGGCGCCTTCAGCCCCGCGGCCGCCAGCGTGGAGGCCAGCTTGGATTCGGCGTTGGCGCGTAGCCCCAGTGCCCCTTCCACGGCGCGCCGGACTTCGCCCAGCGCGTCGCGGTGTCCGTTCGAGAGTTCGATCTCCACTTCGACGAAGCGGCGCGCGACAGTGGCGTCGCCCTTCCGCGCGGGGAGCGCGACGTGATCCACGGTGAGGAGCCCCAGCAAATCGTCACCGCGGAGCCAGCGGAAGCACTCGCGCTCGGCGCGGATGCGCGCGACCACTCGAAGCCGCTCGGGGATGCCTAGCCCGCGCACGGGCCAGAGGAGCGCGGTGACCGGTCCGGCGCCCAGCGCCTCCAAGGTCCACGGCAACTCCTCGGCGGCGGGCGCGTCCTGCGCCCACTCGGTCCGGACCATGGCCTCTTCACTCCGCGAGCGAAGCGTCTTCGCTTCCAGTCGCACCCGCCGGCCATCGGCGCGAATTCGCAACGAAATCCCGGCTCGGTAAAGCACCCAGTCGTCCGTGTCGAGGTAGCGGTCCTCGTGCGTCACGCCCGCCTGCGGCTCCAGCCGAAAGCCCGCCGCCTCGATCGTGGCGCGGACGAGCGCGGAATCGCCCCCCTCGGGAAGGCGGAATTTGATCTCCTGCTCTGTAAACGAGGAAGCCATGGAATCCCCCGGCCCGGTCAGTCGCGCGCGACAGCGCGGAGCGCGCCCGGCTGCATCAGCCACTGGAGCGTCCCCGCTCCGGGCTGCAGGCGCCCCGGAAATGTAACGAGCGCCGCGGCCCCTTTCTTGAACAGCAAGGAGGCGTGGCTCTGGGGGCCGGCCAGGAGAAAGGCCGTGAAACCGCTCACGTGGGGTTCATGGCCGACGATGGCGATGGTCTCCTCCTGGAAGGCCAGGAGGGCCTTGGCGGTGGAGTCGAAGTCGCCCCCCGGCTCCAGGTGCGGCTCGATCACCAGCTCTAGATCCGGGGCCGCCGCGTCGCGAAGGATCTCGGCGGTCTGGCGTGCCCGGATGAGCGGACTAGCCACGATCCGCTCCAGGCGCGGAGCCACTTCCTTCAGTCCCCGCGCGGCGATCCGGAACTTATGCATCCCCTCGGGGGTCAGCGGGCGGTCGTCGTCCCAGGGATAGGCGGGGTCGCCCCGCTCGACAGCAATGCCATGGCGAACGATGAGTAGGTTCATGAGGTGGTAATTTTCTCACCACCTGGGCGCTGGGTCAATGCGGGCGAGTGGGGGCTACTTCGGGCGGCCGGACTCCTCCGCCTGCGTGTCGCGGAACATCGCCAGTTTCGTCCGCTCCGTGTCCCGCATCTCGTGATCCGCGGGCGGCCGTCCGTCGCGGAATACGAAGCGGAGATTTCCGCTCGTGACGGGCGCCGGGGCCGTGCCGCGCGGTCCGACGGCAACCGTTCCCTCGAGGACGCAGACGCAGGTGCCGGCTCGTTCCAGGATCACGGCGAAGGTGGTCCCGGTGGCGGCGATCGCGGCGTCTGGTGTCGTGATCTCGAGCCGTGCGCCCTTGAACCCGGGCCCCGTGGTGACGCGGATCTCGCCTTGCTGAACGTGCATCGCCGAACGGCGCGCGAACCAACGCGGCGGCGAGGGAGGCAGGATGAGATCGGTGCCGCCGGTGCTCTGCAGCACCATGACGCCCTCCGCGCGGAGGTCGAGTTCGGCGGCGTTCGTGACCTGCACGCGCACGCCCGCCGGAATGCGCCGCCCCACCAGTGAGGCATCGGCGACCGAAAGGGCCTGACCGTCGAGGAGAACCGAACCCTCGCCGCGAATTCCGGCAATCCGCCAGGCCGGCCCCTGATTGAGAACGCCGGTTACGACCGCGATGACAAGCGCGGCTGCCACGGCGAGGCCCGTCCAGAGCCGGTGGCGTCCCGGGAAGGGAAGCGGAAGCAGTGAGGGCTCGGCCTGCTGTTCGGCGTCGGGGCGCCCCTCTCGACTCGCGATCTCGCCGCTCGCGAATGCCGCCTTCAGGCCCGCTCGATACGCCGGCTCGGGCGCGACGGGTGGCAGCTCGCGCACGGCTTCGCGCGCGAGATCCTCCGGAGTGCGCGGATCGTTCACAGGCCCTTCTTCCTCAGCAACCGGCCCAGATCGGCCAGCGCTCGCGAGTAGCGCTTCCGGACCGCCGATTCGTTCGCCCCGGCGATGACGGCGATTTCCTCGTAGGAGCGGCCGTCATAGTCGCGAAGCAGCACCACCTCGCGGAAGTCCTCCTTCAGTTCCATCACGGCCTCCTGCACTAGCCGCGTACGCTCCGAGCGGAGCAGGTCGCGCTCCGGGTCGGCGATCCCGGTCGTGAGCCGGTCGGCCAGTCCGGGCGTGTCGTCGATGGAGGCCGACTGTCGATCCATCCGGTGCGGCGTCGAACGCCAGACGTCGCGGCAGACATTCGTCGCGATCGTGGCCACCCAGGCCCCGGGGTCGCGAGCGGGGTCGAGCGTGTGCGCGGCACGGTGAATCTTGACGAAGACCTCCTGCGCCGCGTCCTCGGCGGCGGTGCGGTTTCCCAGGAGGCGCGCCACGATCGAGTAGACGCGGTCGAAGTAGTGCTCGAAAAAAGCGTCCAGGGCCGCGGGGTCGCGGCGGCGGAACCCCTCCAGATCGAGTACGGACGGCGGGCCCGGCTGTGCCGGTTTCTTTTCAGAGGGTGCCACGAGGCGAAGGTAGCACGAGACGGGGTAGGGGTGTATGTTCCGCCGCATGAAGCGATTCTGGTGGCTGATCGTGGCCGCGATCACGGCGGCGATGGTGCTGACGTACCTGCTCTCCCGGCGGCAAGCCGAGGCCGCCTCAACCGTCGCCGACCCGCCGGGCCTGATCGCCTTCTATCCGCGCGCCGCAGCCCGCGCCGCCAAGCCACCGCCCGAGAAGGCGCTCCGCGTCCTCTTGGAGTGGCAGCACCCGGACGGTGATCACGTGGCGTTCGTCTCGCACGGGAAGCGGACCTCCTTCTTCGCGGTTCTCACCAAGGAGAAACTTAAAAAGCCCGACCAAGCGCTCTTCCTGTCGCCCCGCTACATCGTCGCCAAGGACATGGGAGCGGTGAAGGAGGGGAGGGAGCCGCTGGTGCGCGCGACCGCCGGCGAGCTGTTGGACTGGACCTACGTCTACGACCGGAACGGCGATGGCCGGGTCGATTACCTCTGCTACCTCATGGGCCCGATGCCGGTGATGCCGGACTCCTTCCCGGCCGATTTCCCCGCCGACTCCGAGCGTCTCGATCAGCCGAGGCTCGACTACATGCTCGACCACACGCGCCACATCTTCCACCACGTGGCCGACGAGGATTTCGACGGACGGGTCGACGCGATCGTCCTCTACGTGCGCGATCCCCATCGGCACTGGGTGAGGGAATTTGCCGCGGTCCTGGCGCCCGGCGGCGCCGCGCCCGATAGCGCCTGGACCTTTCGCGCCGCGATCGCGTCCCCGACGGGGGCGCCGGCGCGGGCGAATGGAGGCTTCGTCCGGCATCGAATCAAGGGATTCGACGTGCTGGTCACCGCGTCGAACTTCACGGCATGGACAGAGGTTCTGGCGCGTATCAATGCCGCCGCGGAAGCGATGAAGCCGCGGTTCGCCCAGGCGCCTTGACGCCGCGGCCTTCGCGGCGCGAACATGGGGCCAATGGCCCCCACCGCTAAGTCTTCATTC
>JANNMC010000242.1:0-18063 GCA_031397435.1 Candidatus Eiseniibacteriota bacterium | reverse complement strand
GAATACACCGATGCATCGCCAGCCGACGCGCTCGAGAAAACGCGCGCCGACGCCCGCCGGGCGCTGACGCTCGACAGCACGCTCGCCGAGGCGCATACGGGTTTGGCCCTCCCGGCCCAAAGCCGCAAACTACCGTGCAACAACAGGCCGATTCTTCCCCGCAACAGTCTTGACGACATAAACCCGCCCCGCATCCGAATAAGGCGCGCCAACGACCGCATCGGCGAACCCATCGCCGTCCACGTCTCCAGCCCCGGAGACAGCGAACCCCAGATTGTCGAGCGTCCGATTCCCCGTGAAGAACCAGTCGGCGACCGGGTCCGGCGTCGGGGCGCCGAAGTAGACGTAGGCGCGACCCGCGGCGGAGCCACCGGCGTCGTTGCCGTAGGCGCCGATGAGGACGTCGGCGTAACCGTCGCCATTCGTATCGCCAGCCGACCCGACGGCGTAGCCAAACGCATCGCCCGAGGCTTCGCCGGTGAAGACTGCGTCGGGCGAAGGAGAGAGGCTCTTTCCTCCGTAGTAGACGTAGGCGCGACCCGCGTCCTTGCCGCCCGCGCCGTTGTGATAGGCGCCGACCACGATGTCGGACACTCCATCCTTGTTCACGTCCCCCGCACCCGAAACCGAGAAGCCGAACGCATCTCCCGCGCCGGCTCCGGTGAGCACGGTCGTGGCCCGATCCGGGATGCGCGTTCCACCGAAGTAGACGTAGGCCCGCCCGGCGTCCACGCCGCCGGCATCGCTCTGATAGGCCCCGATCACCACGTCGGTGAATCCGTCGCCATTCACGTCGCCGGCGCCGGAGACGGAGATGCCGAACCGGTCTCCAGTCGTCTCCCCATTGAGGATCGCATCGGGAAGGGCGTCGGGCCGCGCCGCGCCATAGAAGATGTAGGCGCGCCCCGCCCCCGCGCCTCGCGCGCTGTTCTCATAGGCGCCGATGACGACGTCCGCGAATCCGTCCCGGTTCACGTCGCCCGCCCCGGCGACGGAATAGCCGAACGCATCGCCCGGCATCTCACCGGTGAAGACAACGTCGGGCTGTCCGTCCATCGCCGGCCCGCCGAAATAAACATAGGCACGGCCCGCGTTGGCGCCGCGGGCGTCGTTCTCGTACGCGCCGACGATCACGTCGCCAAACCCGTCGTGATTCACGTCTCCCGCCGCCGACACGCTGACCCCGAACGCGTCTCCCGGCGCCTCGCCGGAAAGCACGACGTCGGCGCGTTCATTCGCCCGCGGACCTCCGAAGTAGATGTAGGCGCGGCCCGAGGGATTCGTGGCGGTCCCGCTCTGATAGGCGCCCACGATGACGTCGGCGTAGGTATCGCCGTTGACGTCGCCCGCTGACGAGACCGAGCAGCCGAAGGTTTCTCCCGGGACGACTCCCTCCAGGGTCACGGTTCCGCGGTTGGCGGCGGCGGCGTCGGCGGGCGCGGGCGCGCCAATCGTCAGAGCGGCCAGCACGAGGTGAACGAGTCCAGCGGGCCCGGTGCCTCGCGCGTTCCGGCGTCTGGAATGGAGGGGTGCGATCACGTGGCGTCTCCCGATGCCGATCGGCGCTGGCGAAAGACCTGAAGCTGGCAGGGGACCGGCCCCAACATCACGTCCTCGGCAGCCCTCTCGATTCCATCGCCGTGACCCACCGAACCGGAGACGAACATCGGCAGCCCCAGTTTCAGAGTTCCGTCCCGAGCCGACATCCGCGATTTCACCTTGCCCGCCAGGATGTTCAGAATCTCGCTCATCCCATCCACGACGTCACTCTCGGTCATTTCCTCCAGACCGCGAAGCCCCAGGAGCGCACGAACGAGCGTCCGCGCTCCCTCCGGCGTCGTCGAGATCCCGAGGTGCATGCTGTTGCGCGCTCCCAGGATGGAAACGTAGACCGCGGGCCGGACCGCGCTTGCCGCCGCGGGGGCCGGCTGCGCGGCACCCTGGTCGAATCGCAGATGGTGGGTGGCGTAGTAACGGGCGATCTCGGAAAGCGCATCGAGCCACTCGTGGAGATCGATGGTGGTCGTACTCATCGAACCGTACTCTCCGTTTCCTGTGCGCCGTTCTCGCGCTCGCCGCGAACCCGATAGCAAACGGTCTTCCCGATCCGCACGGATTCAAAGGTGCGATCGAGGGCCAGCATCGTCTCGCCCCCTCCGAGGAAGAGGTAACCGTCGGGGCGCAGCGTCTTCACCACATTCTGCAAGATCGTCCTCCGAGCCTCCGAACTTAAGTACAGGAGCACGTTTCGAAGGAGAATCACGTCCGGGCGGGGGAAGTTGGGCCAGGGCTCGATCAGGTTCATCTGGCTGAATGCGACCATCTCCCGAATCCGCTCCTTAACTCGCCATTCCTCTCCGGCCCGTTCGAAGTACTTGACCAGGTAAGCGGCGGGGAGCCCCCGATTGACCTCGATCTGCCGGTAGACGCCTTGGCGGGCACGCTGGAGGACGCTCTCCGAAACATCTGTCGCCAGGATCCGAACACTCCACTCGTTCAGCGACGGCATCTGCTCGCGGAGGAGCATGGCCACGCTATAGGCCTCCTGCCCGCTTGCGGTCGCCGCGCACCAGATGTTCAGCGACTTGGTCCCTCCACGGGCCGCCATGAGCTCGGGCAACAGCGTCGTCCGGAGCGCTTCGAACGGATAGTGATCCCGAAAAAAGGACGTCTCTCCGTTCAGCATGGCCTCGATCGCGCGGCGCTGGAGCGGGCCCTGCCTCTCGTCCTTCTGAAGCGCGTCGAGCAGTGCTGAGACCGAGCCGACACCCTCGGCCTGAGTCATCGCGTGAAGCCGCGCCTCCACGAGGTACTCCTTGCCGGATTCGAGCACGATTCCGGTCCGCTCCAGCAAGAGGCGCTGAAGATAGGTGTATCCACTGGGACTGAGAACCGCCGCGGGGGACGGGATGCCGATGGGTTCCATGAGCGGTTCGGACGATTGCTCGGGTCAGGCGACGGTGGCGCGTCGCCGGCCCGCGGCGCTCACGTGCTTGAGGATCTCTCCGGCCAACTCGTGAAGCGGCACGATCCGATGGGCTAGCCCTGCCCGCGCGACCGCGCCCGGCATCCCCCACACCACGCTCGTCGCCTCGTCTTGCACCACGATTCGTCCCTGGCGTTCGTGGAGGCGGCGCACGCCGAGAAGACCGTCCTGCCCCATTCCCGTCAGGATCACGCCCAAGGCGCCGGCGCCGTAGACTTCGGCGACAGAGCGGAAGAGAGGATCGACCGAGGGACGGCAGGAATTCTCCGGAGGGTCGGACGACAGGCGGAGTCGCGTGTCGGTCCCGTCCCGCTGGACCGTCATGTGCCAGTTGCCGGGTGCGATCCAAACGGTTCCCGGCTCGACCAACGCGCCATCGACACCCTCCGCGCAGCGAAGCGCCGAACGGGACGCAATTCGGTCCGCCAGCGAGCGCGTGAAGAGAGGCGGCATGTGCTGCACCACCACGACTGGAATCGGGAAGTCCGCCGGAAGCGCTTCGATAACCGCGGCGAGCGCGCGAGGTCCTCCCGTCGAGGCTCCGATCGCCAGGATCTCGGCGCGATGGACCCCAGGCCCGGCCGCCATCATCGGCGTGGCGGCGGCGGCAGGCGAGACAACGGGAGAAGGCGCGGCGGCGTCGCTCCGCGACCCCGTCATGCTCTCGCAGAGAGCCTTGATCTTCGGGAGAAGCTCCGACTGCACGCAGAGAGTTGCCGCGGCCAGATTGTCCGCGGTCACCTTCGTCGCGTAGTCGTCGGCTCCCTGCCAAAGCGCGTCGAGCGAGACCTTCGCTCCCTGCCGCGTATAGGAGGAAAAGAAAATGACCTTCGGCCCGTTGGGGCGCTTGCGAATCTCCTTCAGCGTCTCCATGCCGTCCATCTCGGGCATCTCGTAGTCGAGAATCACCAAATCCGGCTTCACAAGCGGGATCTTCTCCAGCGCTTCCCGCCCATTCGCGGCGGACCCGACGACTTCGATGTCGGGGTCGGCGCCCAGGGCATTCGAGACGAGCCTCCGAACAATGGAAACGTCGTCCACGATCATCACGCGAATGCGACGCATGGCATCCCCCATCAGAGCGTCCGGCCGCTCGGGTCCAAGCCGAGGAGAACGAGCTTCTCCAGAAGGGCTTCGCGATCAAAGGGCTTCATGAGGTACTCGTTCGCGCCCGCCTCCAGCGTGACCGAGACCTGCGACATCTCGCTCTCCGTCGTGACCATCATGACGCGGACATTCTTGTACGCGTCCTGGCAGCGGATGAGGGTGAGCACCTCGTGTCCGTCCATCTCGGGCATGTTCCAGTCGAGGAGCACCAGATCGAATGGTCCCTCCCCGTCGAGCGCCCGAAGAGCCTCCGTTCCACCCGAGACTTCCACCACCGTGAATCCCAGCTCTCGAAGCTGCTTCGAGAGAATCGCCCGCATGGAACGGGAGTCGTCGACCACCAGTGCTTTCATCGTCTACCCCGCGTTCGCGAATGGAGTGGCATCGTCCGAACGGCGGCCCTCGGCGCGCGCCGCGCGTGCCGCCTGTGCCGCCCTTGCCGCTTCCAGAGCGACGACCGTCGCCGGCGCCGCATGGGACGCGCGCGCCGCCAGGACCGAGGCATCGGCCATCTCGGGCATCCCATCGTTCGAAATGCGGAATCGCTGCGTGAGGCCCCGGAGTTCCGCCGCCAACCGGGCCAGTTCCTCGGCCGCCCGTTGCGTGTTTTCGCTGCTTCCGGCCGTATCGCGCGCGATCTCGGCAACCTTCACGATGCCGGCGCTGATCTCGCCGCTCCCGCGCGCCGCCTCGGTCAGGTTCCGGCCAATCTCGCCCGACGTGGCCAACTGCTGCTCCAGCGCGGTGGCGATGGAGTTCGAGATGTCCTTGATCTGCTGGATCGTCTCGCTGATCTTCCCGATCGCCTGGATGGCATCGAGCGTGTCGGCCTGGATCGCCTCGATCTTCCGGCTGATGTCCTTGGTGGCCGCCGCGGTTTCGTTCGCGAGTTCCTTCACCTCGTTGGCGACGACCGCGAATCCCTTGCCCGCTTCGCCGGCGCGCGCGGCTTCGATGGTGGCGTTCAGAGCAAGAAGATTGGTTTGCTGCGCGATGGTGTTGATCACCTGCACCACTTTTCCGATCTCCCCGCTGCTGGCGCCGAGCTTGTTGACGGCGGCGTTCGTGATGTCGGCCTCGCCCGCGGCAACGGTCGCGACCCGGGCCGCCTCGCTGGTGTTCTTCGAGATCTCCTGAATGCTGGCGATCATCTCCTCCACCGAAACCGAGACACTCTCCACGCTCCGGCTGATCTGTTCCGACCCGGAGGAGACGACGTTCGCCTGCCGGGACGTCTCCTCGGCGCTCCCGATCATCTGCGTCGAGACCGACGAGAGCTCCTCGGAGGCCGTGGCCAGCGTGACCGCGCGATCGCCGATGTGGGAGAGGACTCCGCGAAGAGAGTCGACCATCTGATTCGTCGAAGTCGCCAGCTGGCCGAGCTCGTCATCCCCTTCATAGGGCACGCGGCAGGTCAGGTCGCCGCCCGCCGTCTGCTCCGCGACGCGACGCATCTGCTCGATGGCACGAACGATGCGGCGTGAGAGGAAGAGGCCGATGGTGAGCGTGATGCCGGCGAGGACCAGGCCCAGCAGCGGAACGAGCGCCGACCGCTCCCGCGCGATGGCAAGGGCCGCCTTCTCCTCCAGCGTCGTCTGCTGCGACGCGACCTGCACCATGTCGAGCACTACCTTCATGTGCTGCTCGTAGAGAGGCTTCAACTGCCCGTCCGCGATCTGGCGGGCGCCTTCCTGGTCGCCGCGGCGGACCGCCGGAACGAACTCGCCGTCCATGATCCGGAGGAACTCGGAAGCGGGGGGATACGCCTTGTCGCGGAGCGTTGTCTTGAGCGTGCCGGGCGGGAGCGACGTGGCCCAGTACTGATGGCGCGCCTCGAACTGGAGCCGGAGTTCCTGGGTGTCGCGGATCAGCTCGTCCAAGCGGCGGCGGTCGGTCTCGCCAAGCATCTGGTGCACGGCCAGGTATGACTCGACCAGCGTGACCGGTTGCGGCACGAGGTCGGCCACGAGGTCCTTGCCCTGCACGATGCGGAGATACCGCGGGCCGTTGATCTTCAGTTCGTTCAGCGTGGCGAAGGCCACGATGCCGAAGAGGACGAACCCCGCGAGCGCGAGAAGTGCGCTGCCGAGGAGCTGGCGCCGAATCGTGAACCTCATGACGACGGACTCCTTCCGTGACGCCCGGCCGCTCCGGGTCCGTGGTTCCTACGCATAAGCCACACGCAAGACCTCCTCGAGGTCGAGTTCGAGCAGCAATCGGTCATGAAGGGGAAACACGCCGTGGAACAACTGGCGCGCGAGGCCGTCCACCGTTTCCGGCGTCCGCTCCCGGGAGGTCTCGACGACCTGAACGACGTCGCCGATCTCGTCCACCAGAAGGCTCGCGGCGTCGTCCCGGCCGCGCACGACGATCGTCGCGCGATCCACTCCGGATTCCTCCGCCGGGAGCGACAGGCAGCAGCGCAGGTCGACCGCGGGGACGATGTGCCCGCGGAGATTGATGATGCCGCGCACGGCCGGAGCCGATAGCGGAAGGCGTGTGATCTCCTGGCGGCGGAGCACCTCCTGAACGACCGCGATGTCGAGGCCGAGGAGGTGATTCGCCACCCGGAACGTGCAGAGAAGCCGTTCGCCAGCCATGAGCCCTACGTCTCCTTTCCCGCGTGCGCGTGTGTGAGTTCGAGGCCGATCGGCGTCGATCCAAGAAGCCGCTCGAGGTCGAGCATCTCCGTCACCGAACCCCGTACCACCACCGCGCCATCAAAGCCGGCCCGGGCCGCGGGCGAGGCGTTCGTCGCGATCCGCTCCTCGACAATCTCGACGATCGATTCCACCACGAGGCCGATGGAGCGGCCCTCCCGTTCGTGGACGACGACGGGGAGCGGGTCGCGGTTGCCAAGCCACTTCGCGTCGGCCGACTCCGGCGAGCCGTGAAGGTCGAGCACCGCGCGGAGCGACACGAGCGGCAGAATCCCGCCGCGGTACTGCACCAGGGCGCGCTCCCCGATCCGCTCTACCGACCGGCGAGGAATCTCCTCGAGGCGAGCGATCTGCTCCTGCGGAATGGCGACGGTCCAGCGCTCGCCGGCGTGGCAGAGGACCACGGTTCGAAGCGGCGTCGATGGCGTCTCGAACGCGATGGCGTCCTCGGGAGCAACCGGCACCCCCGAGCGAACGCCGATCCCCACGTGGCGAGCCAGGCCCGGCACGTCGAGGATGAGTGCGACCGCGCCGTCGCCCAGGATGGTGGCGCCCGCGAAGACGGCGATCTGGCGGAGCGCCTCGATGAGCGGCTTCACCACGATCTCCTGCGACGCCACGATGGCGTCCACCACGAGGCCGAACGTCACTCCGTCGGCGTGGAGCACGGCAATCGAGACAGCCTTGTCCCGGCGCGGGTCGTGGCCCGTGGTGGGTGTGTGAAGGATCTCCCGAAGATCGAGTAGCGGAAGAAGCCCGTCGCGATAGCGAAGCACCGGCGCGTCGAAGGCGAACGGCAGGCGAGCAGCGGCCTCGGACGGTTCGACACGGATCAACTCGGTCAGGTTCACCTGCGGAATGGCGTATCGCTCTCCACCGGCGATCACGATCAGCGCCGGCACGATGGCCAGCGTGAGTGGGATCCGGATCCGAACCGTCATCCCCTCGCCGGATTTTGAGTCGACCTCGATCGTACCGCCGATTCGCTCCACGTTGTTCTTCACGACGTCCATGCCGACGCCCCGTCCGGAGACGCTCGTCACACGCTCGGCGGTCGAGAAGCCCGGAAGAAAGATCACGTTGGCCCAGTCGCGGCCGGTCATCCGCGCGGCTCGCTCGGCGGAGACCAGGTGTTGCCGCAAGGCGCTCTCGCGAATGCGCTCGATTGGAAGGCCGGCGCCGTCATCCGTGATTTCGACCTGCACCTTCCCGCCTTCATGGAACGCGCGGAGAAGAAGGCGCCCTTCGGCGGGCTTGCCTTGAGCGGTTCGCTCGGCGGGAGTCTCGATGCCGTGATCGATCGCGTTTCGGACCAGGTGCGTGATCGGATCGCGCATCGCCTCGATGATCGACCGGTCGAGTTCGGTCTCCGCACCCTCCAGGTCGAGACGCACGCTCTTGCCGCAGGCGGCCGCGACATCGCGGGCCAGGCGGGGGAGCTTGTTCCAGAGACCGCCAATCGGCTGCAAGCGGGTCCTCATGACCATTTCTTGCAGGTCGGTGGTCACGTGATTCAGGCGTTGCGCGGTGGCGGGAAGCTCGGCGAGGTCCGACGCTGCGACCTCGAGGAGAAGCTGGTTTCGCGCCAGGACCAACTCGCCGACCAGGTTCATCAACCTGTCGAGGAGCTGGACATCCACGCGGATGCTCGATTCGGTCGGTCCCGCGGATGCCGAGTCCGCGTCGGCATGGGCGGCCTCGGCGATCGGTGCCGGCGTCGTCGCCGCGTCGAGCTGGGCCAGCCTTTCGATGAGCGGCTGGAAGTCGTCGCCGCCTTCCTCCTGCGTCGCCTCGATCCGGCCGAGGATCGTCCGCACCGCGTCGACGAGCGCCAGGAGCGCGTCCGCCATTTCCGGCGTGAGGGTCCGCTCACCGCTCCGCAAGCGGCCGAGGAGGTTTTCGCCCGCGTGCGTTACCGCGGCGAGCTTCGTGAATCCGAAGAAGCCGCACGTCCCCTTGATCGAATGAACGGCACGAAAGAGCGTGGCGATCCTCTTGAGATCACCCGGCTCGCGCTCCAGCGCGACGAGCTCCCGCTCTACCTGCTCGGCATTCTCCAGGCTCTCCGCGAGAAACTCGCGGAGAATGCCTTCGTCCATCGACTCCATTGGGCGAATTCCTCGTGATTGGCGCGCCTGAGCGCGGATACCCCACCTCGCGTCATGAATCGGCGCGCGCGCCGGCGTCCTTGAGTCAATCGTTGCGGGGAAAGGGAGATACGAGCGCGCTAGTGCTTCAGGCGCCCGAGCCAGGTCCACGCCTGGTCACGTTCGGGGCCGGGGGCGGCATAGAGGAGATAGTGCCGGGCCGAAGCGATGGCGGCTTCGCGGCGGGCCTCGGTCGGCTCCGCCGCCCAGGCCTGAAAGCGCGATTGAGCCACCTCGCGACGCGCCAGCGCGAGTGTCTCGGGTGTCTTCTCGAGGAGCGGAAGGGCGCGCTCCCAGGCGTCGGCCGACTTGTCGAACGACGCGGGGAGTTTTGACCGCGCGGCTTCGAGACTCGCGCTCCTCGCCTCGCGAAGCACCGCGGCCGAGAGATCGGGGGCGCTGTTCGGGCGCGCAGTTCCGGGGAGCGCCGAGGGAGCGGGGCTCTCCGCCTGCGACGAAACGACCGTCTCGGTGATGATGGTGCGCACCGGAAGGAAGTGCTGAGGCGCCCGCTCCACGAACGGCTCGGGTGCAGGCGTTGGTTTTTGTTTCCGCGGCGGCGGGATGGCGTGCTCCACGGCTGGTGCGAGCGCTTCCACGACTTCCGCCACGGCCAAATCAGGAGCCGGTGCGGGGACTGGCTCCGGGGCGATCACGACGGCTGGCTCCGTGGCTGGCTCCGTGGCTGGCTCCGGGGTCACCTCCAATTCCACGGGGGGAGCGGCTTCCAGGGGGGCCGGTCGCGCCTCCGCGGCCGGCATCGGCGGGATCACCAGCGCCGGCGCCTTCGGACGGAGCGTCACCCAGGCGGCACTTCCCGCGACGATGCAGCAGACCGCCGCGGCAATCCATGCAGCGGGGGCAATCCGGAAGGCGGACGCTCGGTCTCCCTCCCGGCTTTTCGCCCCCACGCGGGGACGTCTCGGCTTCGTGGCTGCGGCCACCGGCTCCACCGCTGCTGGCGTGCCCAATGGAATCGACGCGCTCAGACTTTGGAAAAACTCCTCGTCGGGGTCGTCGCCGAGAATGCGGAGCAGGACCTCATCCTGGGCTTCCAGCAGCGCGAAGCGCTCGGTGCATTCCAGACACACGGAGAGATGCCGGCGTACGAGTTCAGCCGATGCCTCGGCGAGTTCGCCGTCGATGTAGGCGCAGAGTTGGGGAAGCGTGACGTGAATCATGCCGCTCCCTCGCGTTCCTCGGCAGCGCAATTCCCACGTTGCGCCAGGTACCCGCGCGCCGAAGCGAGCCGCGCGAGCGCGTTCACCGAGGGCTGGTCGAGGAGCGCCGCGATTTCCGCGTGGGAGAGTCTCTCCACGATTCGAAGGGCCAGGGCCGTCTGTTCATCCGGACGAAGCGCGCGAAGCGCGTCCCGAAGCGCCTGCTCCCTCGCGGCGTCATCGCGCTCTTCGGCGGAGGCATCCTCCGCCACGGGAACGACGTCACGCATTTCGCCGGCATGGCGCCTCGCGTACGCCACGGAGAGATTCCGCGCCAGATGGAGCACCCAGGGAAAGAAGCGCCTTCCTTCGGGCATCCCCTTCAATCCGAACCAGGCACGCCCGAACGCCTCACGCGTGATGCCCGCGGCCACGTTGCGGTCTCGTGTGAGGGCAAAGGTGAGACGGTAGACCGGCTTCAGGTAGTGGTCAGCGAGCGCCAGAAACGCCTGCCGGTTTCCCTGCAGCGCCGAGAAAACGAGGCCCCGCTCCTCCGACTCTTCCAGCCAGATGAGACGTGACTCGCTCCGGTTCAAGGAGACTCCTTTCCGACACATCCACTGACGAAATCCTCCCGGCGTCGCCGGGAGAGAGGGCTTACCGGCAGATATCGGACCGAGTGCCTGCGTTCTGTGGTCCGGATCGGGAGAAAGGGCGTGCGAGTGGTGGATCCCCGCGGGTGACGCCGCCGTCTCCATGCGGAACCGCTTCGCAACTGATTGTCATAGTGATTGTTAAGCCACAAGGAGCGAGCCGGGTTGGCGGTCGGTGGAACGGTCGGTGACGGGATGCCCGAGTGGAGCGAAGGAGGCGATTTCGGGCTGAGTCCATAAGTAATTGAAATAATGCAACTTAATGAGATCCCTCTAGCCAGGACAACTCTGGCACGACCGCTGCTTTCCTTCACTGCCGTCCGCGGTTCAAGCGGATCTTGTTGAAGGCAAACAAATTGGCGGGGCGTCCTCTGTATGGGGGAGAGCACTGCGGAGTCGGGGCCGCGGTGTGGTGAAGCCGAGGAGGCGAAGAGGCGTCCCGCCATCAAGTTAGGGGCCTGCGCGGCCTGCCCTGTGGCGCCATGGAGCGCCCGGGCCGGGTTCGGCGCGGCCCCTTTCATCATCTATAGGGGTGAGCCACCCAAACCCCGCCGTCAAAGGCGCCAAGCAATCAGCGGGCCGATTTCTCGTTGACCCCCCCAGCACCCCTCGGGTACCTTTCCGGGCTCGAGGTCGTCGCCTCGACTCGATGCGTCCTTTCGAATCGCGCGAAATCGAGCGCGGTGGCTGTCTGAGACGCGGAGGCAATCGTGACCGAGAAGGAACCGAACAAGGTCACGGGTTGGCGCCAAATCGGAGTCTTGTCGGCGATCCCGTTCATCCTCGCTCTCGCACCAATCGTCGGGTACTTCCTCGGGACCTTACTCGATAAGAAGTTCCGAACCGCGCCCTGGTTGTCGTATGTGCTTCTCGGGCTCGGCTTCGTGGCGGGTGTGCGCGAGACGATCAACCTAGTGAAGCTGGCTCAGCGGGAGGACTAGATCCTGCTCCGTTCCACCGACACGTCGACGAATCTGCTCGAGCGCTCGCTTCGCGCGTCGTGGGTCATGTCCGCGGTCTTCGCCGCGCTCTGGCTCCCCGCGAGTCCGAACGCCGCGCTCTCGCTCGCCGCGGGACAGATCCTGTCGGCGCTCAACTTTTTCTTTCTTTCCCGGCTTGTGAAACTCTTCACAGGCGCGGCGCGGATCGAGGACCGGGGCGCCGTCGAATCGATGCGCGCGAAGGGACTCCTTCTCGGTGGCGCGAAACTCGCCATTGTCTATGGCGGCGCGTTCGCCGTGACCCGCTGGCGCGGCGTCGACTACCTCCCGCTCATGCTCGGCCTCTCCATGCCGCTTCTCGCGATCTTCCTCAAGTCGGTCATGCTGGCCCTCCCGGCCGGCGCCGCGAAACTCTCGCGGCGGGCAACATCAACGGCCTCTCCCACGCGGAGTGGGGCTAAGCTCGCCGCGACCATTCTCCTCGTGGGCGCACTAGCGCTCCCGCTCGCCCTCATCGGTCCGGGCCGCGCGTTCGCCAACGATCCGCCAGCCGCCGCCGGCGCCGAAGCGGGACGTGGCGAGGCCACGCACGCGGAAGCGGGGAAGGACGAAGGCGGCGCCACGCACCTTCCGAACTGGATCACCATCGCGAACGACTACGCGCCGAACAATCCGGTCGTCCACTGGATGCACGAGAACGAGTACCTCGTCTTCGCCTGGCTCGCAGGCGCGATCTTCCTCGTCTTCGTCAAGGTAGTCATGAAGCGCTCCGCGGCCGTGCCGGGCCACCTGCAGAACGCGATCGAATGGATCGTCGAGAGCATGGAGGACGTCTGCGGCGGGATGCTCGGGAAGCACCTCCCCAAGTACTTCCCCTTCATCATGGCGATCTTCTTCTACATCCTCTTCATGAACCTGATCGGCATCGTCCCCGGCTTCAAGTCTTCGACCTCGACCGTGGACGTCACGCTCGCCCTCGCGCTCGTGACCTTCCTGTCGGTGCAGGTTTCCGGCATCATCAATCTCGGGCCGCTCGGCTACCTCGACCACCTCGCCGGCTCACCGCGTGACGTGATCGGTTTCTGCATGCTGCCCGTGATGATCCCGGTGCACGTGCTGGGCGAGCTCGTGAAGCCCGTCAGCCTTTCGTGCCGTCTCTTCGGCAACATCTTCGGCGAAGACACGCTGATCGTGGTCTTCGTCGGTGTCGCGGCGTTCTGCTTGAAGGCAAGCCTCCTGGCGCTCGCGGTCCCGCCGATGGCGGGAATCACCGCGCTCTTCATGCTGCTCCAGACGCTTACGGCCATCGTGCAGGCGCTGATCTTCTCGCTCCTGACGACCGTCTACCTCTACATGATGATTCCGCACGAATCGCATGCGCACGAGGAGGGCGGCCATGCTCACTAGTGTTGAAAACCCTCTGTCCCACACGTCACGTCTCCAGGAGGTGAATCCATGAATTTCGCCGCTACTCTCGGTCTCGCGCTTCCGATCGGAATCGGTCTCGCCGCCATCGGCTCCGGCATCGGCCTCGGCTTCATGGGCCGCGGTGCCATGGAAGCCATGGGCCGTCAGCCCGAAGTGCTGCCGAAGATCCAGGTCGCGATGATCATCGGTTTCGGTTTCATCGAAGCCCTCACGATCTACGCGTTCGTCACCATGTTCATTCTCTCGGGAAAGATTCAGTAAGGCGACGGAGGCAGCGTCCGGCCCCTCGGGTCGGACGCCCCCGTAGGCCCGAGGCCACGACATGAATCTCATTCACTGGAATCAGCTCCTCGCGCACGCGATCTCGTTCATCGTCTTCTTCTTCCTCGTGCGCGGCGCCTTCATGGCGATCATCTACCCGCCCATGCAGGAACGCCGGGAGCGGATCAAGGCGGAGTACGACCGGATCGAGCAGGAGAAGGCGGCGGTCGCCGGCCTGAAGCAGCAGTACGAAGGGCATCTGAAGAAGATCGAGGCGGAGAGCCGCGACCGCATCCAGGCGGCGGTGGCCGAAGGCCAGCGCATCGGCACCGAACTTCGCGATCTGGCCCGGAAGGAAGCACAGGAGACGCTGACGCGCGCACGCGAGGACATCACGCTCGAGCGCGACAAGGCCCGTATCACGCTCCGCGACGACGTCGTGAAGCTGGCGATGGACATCGCGAGCAAGGTGGTTCGCGAAGAGCTGAACGCCGAGAAGCACAAGAAGCTCGTCGACGCCTTCCTCAAGGAAGTGGAGTCGGCGCGGTGATTTCGGTCAGCCTCTCGCGCCGCTACGCGCGCGCCCTTCTGTCGCTCTCGCAGCGCCGGGGCGACCTGGAGCAGACCCAGACCGAGCTCCGCGAATTGGCGGCGCTCTTCGCCGGGGACGTCCGCGTGCGCCGCTTCTTCGAGACGCCGAACATCGCGCGCACGGAAAAGCTCGCCTTTCTGGAGGAAAGGTGGCGCCCGAAGTTCGGCGCCGCCGTTTACGGCCTCCTGATGCTGCTCCTGCGCCGGAGGCGGCTGAATCACCTCGTCAGCATCGCGTCTGAGTTTCACAAGCTTTCGGAGCAGGCCCAGGGGATCGTGCGCGCCACCGTGCGGAGCGCCGTGCCATTCGACGACGCGCAGGCGGACCGCTTGGTCGCCGCGCTCGGCCTGCGTTCCGGACTTCGAGTCGTGCTCACGAGGGAGACCGACGCCGGCGTCATCGGCGGCGCGGTTGTCTCCATGGATCATCAGGTCATCGACGGCACCCTCGCCATGGAGTTCTGGCGCATCCGGCGTCAGCTCCTCCAGACGCGGGTCCACGGTTAACGGTTAGGGGAGCGGCATGGCCTTCAAGCCCGAGGAAGTCAGTGCGGTACTGGAGCAGGAGCTCGAGAAGTACGAGTCCCGGCTCAAGATGGAAAGCGTCGGGACGGTGCTTCAGACCGGCGACGGGATCGCCCGCGTCTGGGGTCTGGACGACGCGATGGCGGGCGAGCTGGTGCTCTTCCCCGGCGATGTCACCGGCGTCGTCCTGAATCTGGAAGAGGACAACGTCGGTATCGCGCTCTTCGGATCGGCGGAGCAGATCAAGCAAGGCGACACGGTGCGACGCACCGGACGCCTTGCCTCCGTGCCGGTCGGCGATGCGATGGCGGGCCGCGTCATCAACGCGATCGGCCAGCCGATCGACGGCAAGGGTCCGATCGCGACCGACAAGTTCGGCCCGGTCGAGGGCCACGCCCCCGGCGTGGTCGACCGCCAGCCGGTGAATCAGCCGATTCAGACCGGCCTCAAGGCCATCGACTCGATGATTCCGATCGGCCGCGGTCAGCGCGAACTCATCATCGGCGACCGCCAGACGGGCAAGACCGCCGTCGCGATCGACATGATCATCAACCAGAAGGGCGCCGGCATCCGCTGCATCTACGTCGCCGTCGGACAAAAAGATTACACCGTCGCGAAGGTCGTGAAGATCCTCGAGGACCGCGGCGCCATGGAATACACCACCGTGGTCGCTGCCGGCGCGTCCGAGTCCGCGCCACTCCAGTACATCGCGCCCTTCACGGGCTGCGCCATCGGCGAGGACGTCCGCGACCGCGGCGGTCACGCGCTGGTGATCTACGACGATCTCACGAAGCACGCCGCGGCGTACCGCCAGCTCTCGCTGCTTCTCCGCCGTCCGCCGGGCCGCGAAGCGTTCCCCGGGGACGTCTTCTATCTCCACTCGCGCCTTCTCGAGCGCGCGGCCAAGCTGAACGATCAGCTCGGCGCCGGTTCGCTCACGGCCATTCCGATCATCGAGACGCAGGCGGGCGACGTCTCTTCGTACATTCCGACGAACGTCATCTCGATCACGGATGGGCAGATCTTCCTGGAGACCGACCTCTTCTACTCGGGCGTCCGTCCCGCCATCAACGTCGGGATCTCGGTCTCGCGCGTCGGCGGCAAGGCGCAGACCAAGGCGATGAAGAAGGTGGCCGGCCGTCTCCGCCTCGACCTCGCGCAGTATCGCGAACTGGCGGCCTTCGCGCAGTTCGGCTCCGACCTCGACAAGGCGACTCAGGAACAGCTGACGCGCGGCGAGCGGATGGTCGAGCTCCTGAAGCAGGGCCAGTATCAGCCGCTCTCGGTGGAGCGGCAGGTGGCCATGATCTACGCCGGCACGAACGGGTATCTGGACGATCTGCCGACAACGTCGATTCGCTCCTTCGAGGAGGGTTTCTACGGCTACCTCGACAAGGAGTTCGCCGATCTCATGCACGACCTCCGCGCCAAGTACGAGCTTTCCGACGCCAACGAAGCAAAGCTGAAGAAGGCGATCGAGCAGTACAAGTCGGCGTTCCAGGCGCATTTGAAGAAGGCCTAACGACGTGGCGACACTCCGCGATATTCGGCGCCGCATCCGCTCCGTCAAGAGCACGGCGCAGATCACGAAGACCATGGAAATGGTCTCGGCGGCCAAACTGCGCCGGGCCCAGACCGCGGTGGAATCGGCACGCCCCTACGGCGAGCAGCTCCGCGACGTGCTGGGTAATCTGGCTTCCGCGTCCGGCGACATCCTCCATCCGGCCTTCGGGCGGCGCGAGGTGAAGCGGCGCGCCGTCGTCCTGATCACCTCGGACCGCGGGCTATGCGGCGCGTTCAACGTAAATCTCACGAAGACGGTCGAAGGCATCGTGCGGGAGTCGGCGGCGCCGGCCTCGCTGGTTCCCCTCGGGAAGAAGGGGAACGCCTACTTCCGCCGGCGAAACGCCGCCATTCTCGAGTCGAACGCGGAACTGGGCGGAGCGGCTTCGTGGAAGTTCGCCGAGGAGATGAGCCGGAAGCTGGTCGGCCATTTCATGTCGGGCGAAGTCGACGAGATCGATCTGGTCTACACGCACTTCAAGAGCGCGCTCCATCGCACCATCATCGTGGAGCCGTACCTTCCGCTTGGCCGTGTGGCGACCGGCGGAGGCACGCAGCGCGACTACCTGTACGAGCCGTCCCCCGAGGGTATTCTCGAGCGGATCGTCCCGTACTTCCTGGCGATGCGCCTCTACATGGCGCTTGCCGAGTCCTCGGCGTCGGAGCATGGCGCCCGCATGGTGGCGATGGGCTCCGCCACGAAGAACGCGAACGAGATGATCCAGAATTTGACCCTGCACATGAACCGGACCCGCCAGGCGACGATCACCCGCGAGTTGGTTGAGATCGTGGCTGGCGCCGAGGCGCTCAAGTAAGGAAGGACCATGGCGACGGTGACGAACAGTAGCGGCAAGAACATGGGCACGATCATCCAGGTGATCGGACCGACGGTGGACGTTCGCTTCGACCCGGAGCATCTGCCGGCGATCAACACGGCGCTCCTCATCGAGAACACGGAGCGGAACATCCACCTCACGGTGGAGGTCTCGCTTCACATCGGCGACGAGGTCGTGCGCTGCGTGGCCATGGCGTCCACGGACGGCCTGGTGCGCGGCATGCCGGTGATCGACACGGGCGGACCGATCTCGGTGCCGGTGGGGCGCCAGACGCTCGGCCGCGTCTTCAATCTCCTCGGGAATCCGATCGATCAGGGCCCGCCGGTGAAAGAGCCGGAGAAGCGGCTTCCAATCCATCGCAATCCGCCGGCCTTCGAAGAGCAGGAAACGGTCACGCGGATCTTCGAGACCGGCATCAAGGTCGTCGATCTCCTCGCGCCGTACGCCAAGGGCGGCAAGATCGGCCTCTTCGGCGGCGCCGGGCTCGGGAAGACGGTCATTCTCCAAGAGCTGATCCGAAACATCGCCACCGAGCATGGCGGCTTCTCGGTCTTCTCGGGCGTCGGGGAGCGCACCCGCGAAGGGAACGATCTCTGGCTTGAAATGAAGGAATCAGGCGTCATCGACAAGACGGTGATGGTGTTCGGCCAGATGAACGAGCCCCCGGGCGCGCGGCTTCGCGTGGCCCTGGCGGGTGTGACGATGGCGGAGTACTTCCGCGACGAGGAGAATCAGGACGTTCTCTTCTTCGTCGACAACATCTTCCGATTCACGCAGGCGGGCTCCGAGGTGTCGGCGCTTCTCGGGCGCATGCCGAGCGCCGTCGGTTACCAGCCGACGCTCGCCACCGAGATGGGCGCGCTCCAGGAGCGCATCACCTCGACCAAGAAGGGCTCCATCACGTCGGTGCAGGCGATCTACGTTCCCGCCGACGACTTGACCGACCCCGCTCCGGCCACGACCTTCACCCATCTCGACGCGACCACGGTGCTTTCGCGCCGCATCTCCGAGCTGGGCATCTATCCGGCCGTCGACCCGCTCGATTCGACGTCGCGGATTCTCGATCCGAACGTCGTGGGCGACGAGCACTACAATCTGGCGCGCTCGGTGCAGAAGACCCTGCAGCGCTACAAGGACCTTCAGGACATCATCGCGATTCTCGGCATGGACGAACTCTCGGAAGACGACAAGACCCTCGTAGCCCG